>JAGRKS010000031.1 GCA_020442185.1 Hyphomicrobiaceae bacterium | reverse complement strand
GTGAGCGAAAACAATCCGAAGGCGCCCGCCCCCTGGCGGCTCACGGCCGCCCCGCCATCGAGCCGTCGCCGGCTGCGATGGGCTTTGCGACATGCTCCGGCCGGAAGCCCATACCGATGAGACGCGCGGGCAGTCGTCGCAGCACCGGAAAGCGCTGCATCAACCTAATCGGCAGCGGTGCCTTGATGGCCTGGTCGGTGGCGGCCAGCGACGGGGCGATCATTCTTTTCTGGATGGTCAGCTGCATCGACTGGGTCATACGTGTCGGCCAGGCTCGCCGCCGTTCGACCGCAGCGAGGTCGGCGTCGGTCAGCCTGCCCTCCTTGAGCGGTCGCCATAGGAGATTGGCGGTTGCCACGGCGTCCTGGACGGCAAGATTTACGCCGACGCCGCCAATCGGGCTCATCGCATGCGCCGCGTCCCCGATGCACAGGAGCCCAGGCCGCTGCCATGTCGCGAGGCGATCGACCTTCACATTGAGCAGCTTGACGTCCTCCCAGGATGTGATCGCGAAGGCACGCGCAAGCGGGATGTCAGCCAGCCATGAGACCTTGTCGCGGAAGGCTTCGAGACCGGCGGCACGCACCGCTTCGATGCGGCCCTTGGCGAACACATAGGCACATTGCCAGTAGTCGCCACGGTTGAGCTTGATGAAGATATGGCCCGGCTCGATGCGGCCGATGGAGCTCTCAGGATCGCCCGGCTCCATGGCAAGGCGGAACCAAAGGACGTCCATTGGCGCGCCCTCGTCCTCGACCTGCATACCCGCCTTCTGGCGGAGCACCGAGCCGCGTCCGTCGGCGGCGACGACGAGATCGGCCATGATCGACTGGCGGCCCGATGGCGACTCGACGACGAGGCCGCGCACGGTGCCGTTTTCCATCACGAGATCAACCGCCTCGGTCTGCATATCGACGTGAAAACCCGAATAGCAATCGCCCTTGCGCGCGAGGAAATTCAGGAAATCCCACTGCGGCATCATGGCGATGAAGGGGGCGGCGACGGGCAGCTTGGAGAGATCGGCGACACGGAAACGCTGACCCGCGAAGATGGCTTGCAGCTCGGCGACCTTCTCGTGCGGCAGTGCCAGGAATTCCTCGAGCCAGCCGAGTTCCGCCATCACCTCCATGGTTGAGGGATGGATGGTGTCGCCGCGAAAATCGCGCAGAAAGTCCTTGTGTTTTTCCAACACGCGAACACGAACGCCGGCACGGGCCAAGAGTACGCCGAGCATCAATCCAGCTGGGCCGCCGCCGGCAATGCAGCATTGTGTGGCCATGGGTTCGGTCATCGGCGCATCCTCTGCAAGCTCGAATACCAAAGCAGACAGACTTATAGCGCGAGCACACGCCCCACTGTTCCCTAAGTCATTGCGAAATCCGGATCACTTTCGGCTCGCACCCCTTACGTGCGGCGAGGGCAGAACTCGGCAGGCGGTACGCAGCACGCAGAGCGCGGCGAATTCAAGCCGGGGATGGTCCGCGCGCCGCCGCCAACCGCGCGTCGAGACGGCCTTTCCGGTCGGCAGGAATGCGCACGGTGAAGACGGCCGACCCGTCCTCCTTCTCCTCGACGGCGACGACGTCGGCGTTCTCGTAAAGCCATGCGCGCAGCTTTCCGTCACCGGCCGCCACTGGCACCGCAACGATTTCGTCATTGGCACCAAGGCGCGCATCGATCGCATCGAGCAGGCCTGCAAGGCCCTCCCCGGTCATCGCCGAGACCAGAACCGGGCGGGGCGCACGGAACCGCGCGCTGTTCTCAACGTCCGAGCGCAACTCCGGCGCCAGCCGGTCGATCTTGTTCCACACCTCGAGCACGTGATGCTCGGCCGGAGTCATGTCGATGCCGAGACTGGCCAGCACCTCTTCGACGTCGCGGGACTGCGCCTCCGTCTCGTCGTGGGAAATATCCCGCACGTGCAGAATCAGGTCGGCGTCGATTACTTCCTCAAGAGTCGCCCGGAAAGCGGCAACCAGCATCGTCGGGAGGTCGGAAATGAAACCGACGGTATCGGACAGGATCACGCGCCGTCCGCTCGCGAGCTTCACCTCGCGCATCGTCGGATCGAGTGTCGCGAACACCTGGTCCATGGCCAACACGTCGGCACCGGTAATGCGATTGAAGAGCGTCGACTTGCCGGCGTTCGTGTAGCCGACGATGGCGACGACCGGATAGGGGATCTTGCGGCGTCCGGCGCGGTGCAATTCGCGCGTGCGCACGACCTGCGCGAGATCGCGCCTGATGCCGTCGATCCGCTCCTGCAACATGCGCCGGTCAAGCTCGATCTGCGCTTCGCCCGGGCCACCGAGGAACCCGGCGCCACCGCGCTGGCGCTCGAGATGGGTCCAGGCGCGGACCAGCCGCCCCTTCTGATAACTGAGATGAGCAAGTTCGACTTGGAGCCGCCCTTCCCGGGTCCGGGCGCGTGCGCCGAAGATCTCGAGAATGAGCCCGGTGCGATCCAGCACCTTGGCTTGCCATGCCTTCTCGAGATTGCGCTGCTGCACGGGCGTTACGGCGTGATCGACGATAACGAGGCCGATCTCGTGATCCGCTATGAGGCGGCCGAGTTCCTCGACCTTGCCGGACCCGAACAGCGTGCCGGGCTTGGGATCGGCGACGTTGACGACCAAGGCGTCACGCACATCGAGCGCGATCGCCTCGGCAAGGCCCCGCGCCTCGGCGAGGCGGTCCGACGGGGAGTGCAGCGACACGCGCCGGCGCCCGGGAGCGGCCGCGCGTAATCCCGGCTGGCCGATCGCTTCCGCTTCGGCCGCCGTGGCGCCAGACACCCAATCGCGCCGCCGGGTCGCCAGAACCGGCACGAGCACAAGCGCACGCTCTCGCGATCCCGCCATCTGCTGTTGGGCTTTCCCCGATGCGGAGGGCCCCGATGCGGAGGGCCCCGATGCGGAGGGCCCCGATGCGGAGGGAATGTCGGACTCGTCGGAACCGCTAGCGATGGGCGCTGCCCTCGTTTCAGCCTTCAGCCGGATCGGTCTCCATGAGATGCACGGGCTGCCCCGGCATGATCGTGGAGATCGCATGTTTGTAGACGAGCTGGGAGTGCCCGTCGCGCCTCAGCAGAACGCAAAAGTTGTCGAACCACGTCACGATGCCCTGCAACTTGACACCGTTGATCAGGAAGATCGTCAGGGGAGTCTTGTTCTTGCGAACGTGGTTGAGGAATGTGTCCTGGAGGCTTTGAACTCTGTCTGCCGCCATCGTTTTTTTCCACCCTTGTTCATCTTTTTGGCCCAGCCGACGCGGAATCGAAATTGTCATGCCAAAGCAGCCGGAGGCTGCCCTAAGCAGACGCTAAGGAAACAACGTGCCCGGTGCGGGGAGACTAGCCCGTTCCAACGGCTGAAATCAAAGCGAAATGCCGGCCTCCGACTAGTCATTACGACGCAGATATCATGGCTTCAGCTACTTGCGGTGGCAACTTGATGAAAGATTTGGCGCAACCGCCGTGACAGCCCGCCGGGACGGCCCGAGGCTATGACCCGGCCGTCGATCTCGACGACGGGCATGACCGTGTTGCTTGCCGACGTAATGAAAGCCTCGCGGGCCGCGTAGGCGTCTTCGGGCGTGAAGGGTCGGATCGACACCTCGTAGCCCTCGCGGGCAATCGCATCGAGGACGGTTGCGCGCGTGACGCCGGCGAGGATGTTGTCGTCGACATGGCGCGTTACGAGTTGCCCCGACGCGTCGACGATCCAGGCATTGCTCGATGCGCCTTCCGTCACATAGCCGTCCCGATCGACCAGCCACGCCTCCTTGGCGCCCGCTCCGGCCGCCGCCGCCTTGGCGAGACACGCGGGCAGCAGCATAACGGTCTTGATGTCCGATCTGCCCCAGCGGATGTCCGGCATGGTCACGACCCGTATTCCATGCTCTGCCGCTCTCTCTTGTGCTTCGGGACGCGACGACCGCGCGAGGCAGACGACGGTCGGTTCGGTTCCAGCGGGCGGCATCGCGAAGTCTCGCGGCCCAGCCCCCCGGCTGACCTGGAGATAGACGACACCATGGACGACGCGATTCCGGCGGATCGTCTCGCGGAGCACGTTGGCAAGCGCACGCGGGCTCATCGGTGCGGCGATCCCGAGTTCGCCGAGCGACCGCGCAAGCCTCGCGACATGACGGGGTTCGTCGATCAGGCGGCCGCCGCGCACTTCGATCACTTCGTAGACGGCATCGGCAAACTGGAATCCGCGATCCTCGGCGTGAACGCCGGCCTGGGCGTAAGGGAGGTATCGGCCGTTGACGTAGATGACACGGGCCAAAATCGTGCTCCTTCACTGGCGCCCTTCGGAGGATCGGCGGAGCGAACCCCTCGCGGCAGCGCTACCGGCTTCAGAAATAGTCGGGGCTGACGCGGAACATCTGTTCCACCTCACGCACGTGATCGGCCCGCGCGAAAAGCACCACCCGGTCCTTCACCTCGAGTTCCGTTGCGCCCGTCGGCATGAAAACCTTGCCGCCGCGCAGGATCGCACCGAAGCGGATGCCCTCCGAGTGCTTGTAGTCGCGTAGCGCGCGGCCGAGGATGGGCGCCGTCTCGAGGACCTCCGCCTCGATCAGTTCGCCCGCCCCGTTGTGCACCGAATGAACGCCGCGAATGCGTCCGCGGCGGACGTGCTGGAGCACACTCGAGACGGTGATCGCGCGCGGGCTGACTTGCGCGTCGATGCCGAGCGAGCGGACCATGCCGGCATAGTTCGAGCTGTTGACGAGGGTCATGTTCGATCGGCACCCGAGCTGCTTTGCAAGCGCCGACGTCAGCAGGTTGACCTGATCGTCGTTGGTCACCGCGACGAGCGTATCTGCCGCCGCGATCTCCGCTTCGCGCAGAACATCTTCAGAAAGCGCTGAGCCGTGCAGCACGACCGTGCGCTCGAGCTTCTCGGCGATCTCGACGGCTCGCGCGCGGGACACCTCGATCATCTTGATGCGCACGTTCGGCTCGCGTTCCTCGAGCTGGCGGGCGATGTACAAACCGATATTGCCGCCACCGGCGATGACGATGCGCCGCGCGCGCGTCTCCTCGTGGCCGAAGATCTGCAATGTCCGCACCACCTGTTCGGTCGGTGTGATGACATAGGCGTCGTCGCCTGCCTGCAATTGATCGCGACCGTGCGGAACGAACAGCCGGCCGCTGCGCACGAGTGCGGCGGTGACCGCCGGCAGATCGGGAAAGAGTTCGGCAAGCTGCGTCAGCGGCGTGTCGAGCACCGGGCAGTCGGGACCGCAGGCGATGCCGAGCACCGCGATCTTGCCGTCGCCGAAACTCACCGTATCGAAGGCTCCGGGCAGCTGCAGGCGGCGCAGGATCATGTTGCCGACCTCGATCTCCGGCGAGATGATGTAGTCGATCGGCATCGCATCGCGCGCGAAGAGCCGTGACCATTCGCGCTCGAGATAGGTCTGCGCCCGGACGCGGGCGATCTTCATCGGGATGTCGAAGAGCGTGTGCGCGACCTGACACGCCACCATGTTCACTTCATCGTGCAGCGTCACCGCGATCAGCATGTCGGCTTCCCGCGCGCCGGCACGCGCCAGCACGTCGGGGTGTGCGGCGTTGCCGTGTACCGCGCGCACCTCGAGCATGTCGTTGGCCCGCTGCACGAGTTCGGCGCTCGCATCGATGATCGATACGCTGTTGCCTTCCGCGGAGAGCCGTTCGGCGATGCCGTACCCGACCTGGCCGGCGCCGCAAATGATGACCTTCATCGCGATCCTTTTCCGTCGACCTTGTGCTGGATGCCGCTTGCGTGGATCGAGCGACCGATGCCGCGATTGCGCCTCACGCGGCGGGTGCCGCACCGCCCGCGCCGCCGCCGCGGTGATCGGACGAGACGCCGAGCGCGCGCAGCTTGCGGTGGAGCGCGGAACGCTCCATGCCGACGAATTCGGCCGTACGCGAGATGTTTCCGCCGAAACGGTTGATTTGCGCGAGGAGGTATTCGCGCTCGAAGATCTCGCGCGCCTCTCGCAACGGCAGGCTCATCAGGTGTTCTGCGCCCCCGTTGACCGGCAGCGGCACGTTCGAGCCGATCTCGTCGGGCAGCATGTCGGCAGTGATGACGGCGCCCGGATCGCCGCCGGCGAGGATCATCAACCGCTCGATGTTGTTGCGAAGCTCGCGGACGTTGCCTGGCCAGTCGTGCGCCTGCAGCACCGCGATGGCATCTTCTCCGATGCGACGCGGCGCGAGGCCCGAGGACTGCGCCACCTGGTTGACGAAGAAGTCGATCAGCTCGGGAATATCGTCGCGGCGCTCGGCGAGGCTCGGAACGCGCAGCGGCACGACGTTGAGCCTGTGATAGAGGTCTTCGCGGAAACGACCCTCCTGCATTTCGCGCTCGAGGTCACGGCTGGTCGATGAGATGATGCGCACGTCGACCGCGACCTTCTGCGATCCGCCGAGACGCAGGAACTTCTGCTCCACGAGAACGCGCAACACCTTGCCTTGCGTTTCGAGCGGCATGTCGGCGACCTCGTCGATATAGAGCGTACCGCCATGCGCCTCCTCGAGCGCGCCAACCTTGCGCGGTGTGCCGGCCCTGTCCTCGATGCCGAACAATTCGTCCTCGACCCTGTCGGGTGCCATCGCGGCGGCGTTGAGGACGACGAAGGGTCCGTCGCGCCTGGCCGATTTCAGATGGATGACGCGGGCCGCAAGTTCCTTGCCGGTGCCCGACGCGCCGCGGATCAGGATGCGGCTGTTGGTCGGCGCCACCCGGTCGAGTCCGTTGCGCAGATGGTTGATCGCGGCGGAATGACCGACCATTTCCGTCGAGACGGTCGAGCGCTCGCGCAGTTCGCGCA
The DNA here is from genome assembly GCA_020442185.1 of Hyphomicrobiaceae bacterium. GTDB lineage: Bacteria > Pseudomonadota > Alphaproteobacteria > Rhizobiales > Hyphomicrobiaceae > JAEUMD01. The sequence goes on along the minus strand of JAGRKS010000031.1, from coordinate 56,376 downwards.
CTTCCCGGCGGAGTTGCGATGCCTCGAGCGCGCGCAGTGCGACGAGAATGAGCCTGTCCGCCTTGAAGGGCTTCTCGATGTAGTCGTAGGCGCCGCGCCGGATGGCGGTGACGGCGGTCTCGATATTGCCATGCCCCGAGATGATGACCACCGGCAGGTCTGGATAGGTCGCCTTGATCGCCGACAACACCTCGAGTCCATCGAGACGGCTGCCCTGCAGCCAGATGTCGAGGATCACCAGATGTGGACGGCGGTCCTCGATGGCACGCAACGCCTCGTCACTGTCGCGGGCCATCCGGGTGCCATGGCCTTCGTCCTCGAGAATCCCCGAGACCAGCTCGCGGATGTCGGCCTCGTCGTCGACGATCAGAATGTCTGCGGCCATCGATTGCTCCCTCTGTATTGTTTCTTTCCGCCGGATCTAACCGGCGTCGATTTCAAACTTCGGCGCGCCGGGGGGCCGCGCCGTTGGTGGCATCGTCGTTTCGGGCATCCGCGTCGGCGAGTGGCAAGATCATGCGCACGCGCGCGCCATGCGTCCTGCCCGGGCCATGCGGCGCGTCATCGAGCAGCAGCGTGCCGCCGTGCTGGTCGGTGATCTTGTTGACCATGGCGAGCCCCAGACCCGTCCCCTTGTGGCCCTTCGTGGTCACGTACGGCTCGAGCAAACGCATACGGTTCTGCTTCGGGAATCCGGCGCCGTTGTCCATCACCTCGATGATGATCCGTCCTTCGGCAACGCTCAACCGCACTTCGACGAGGCCGCTCCAGTCGGCACCCGCCGCATCGCTCTCGCCGTAACTTTCGACGGCCTCCGTCGCGTTCTTGACGAGGTTGGTCATGGCCTGGGTCACGAGCCGCCTGTCGATGCTCGCGATCACCGGTGTGTCTGGCAGAGCGGCCCGGTAGGTCACCTTCGGATGTCCCTCGCGAAAGAGATAGACCGGCTCGTTGACAGCCGGGCGGACATCCTCGATTGCCATTTCGGGCTTCGGCATCCGGGCGAAGGAGGCGAACTCGTCGACCATCGCCTTCAGATCGCCGACCTGGCGCACGATGGTGTCCGTCAGCTTGTCGAACGTTTCGCGATCATTGGTGATCGAGGCGCCGTACTTGCGCTTCAAGCGCTCCGCCGACAGCTGGATCGGCGNNGCGTCAGCGGATTCTTGATCTCGTGAGCGATGCGCCGCGCGACATCAGCCCACGCGCTCGTGCGCTGCGCCGAGACGAGTTCGGTGATGTCGTCGAAGGTCACGACGGCGCCATGTTCGCCATCGGCCGCAGCTTCTCCGGTGACGCGAACGGCGAAGGTCCGTTCGTCCCCCCCGACCGTCAGTGTGATCTGGTCGGGATTGCGCGAGGACTTCTGCATCTGCGCGGCCTGCGCCGCGAGTACGGCCGAGAATTCCGGCAATGTGTCGACGAGTGGTTTGCCGACCAGCGCATCCTCGCTCCGCCCGAGCAGCATCTGCGCCGACCGGCTCACGAGTTCGACGCGGCCTTCGCTGTCGAGACCGATGACGCCCGCCGACACACCAGACAGCACCGCTTCCATGAAGCGGCGCCTCTCCACCAACTGCTCGTTGACGTTGACGAGTGCATCGCGCTGATGGCGCAATTCGCGCGTCATCTTGTTGAACGTCGCGGACAGCCGCCTCAGATCGCCCTCGCCGCGCTTCTCCGGCAGCTGCACCGTGAGATCGCCGGTCGACACATCGGACGCGGCTGCGATCAGCCGCCGGATCGGGGCGACGAAGCGGCCGGCGAACCACATGCCGGCCCATATGGCAGCGAGCAGGCCGGTCATTGAGATTGTCAGATACATGAGCGCGTGCGCCCATTTCAGGTTGCCGCGCGTACGGCGCAGCTGGGTGTATTCCGCGACATTCTGCTCGGTGCGCTCGAGGTGGCGCAGCACGGCCGGGCTGACGCGGCGGCTGACATAGAGGAACCAGCCGGCATAGCTGTTCAGCTTGGTCATCGCGGTGATGCGCAAATCGCGCATCGAGATCGACAGGGGGGTCTGACCCGCGACCACTTCCTCCATGGCCTCGGGCGTCGGCGTCGCAAAAGGAAGCGTCTCGTCCTCGACCGCCGCCATCACCTTCCGGCCCTTGTCGTCGATGATGTAGGCGGACGGCAGATCGCGCAAACCCGCCTGCACGATGACGAGGCGACGCAGCTGTTCCTTGTCGCCGTTGACGAGCGACGCCGCCGAATCGAGATCGCGCGCCATGTTCAGGATATCGGTGCGGATGACGAGGCCGTGCTCGTCGACATAGGCCTGCGCCACGCCGCGAGAATCGTCGATCAGCGATCGGACGCGCGCCGAAAACCACGTATCGAGCGAACGCGAAAACGAGACTGTCGCGGCAACGGCGAGAAGCAGTGCCGGCAGAGCGGCGATCAGCGAGAACAAGATGACGATCCGGACATGAAGCCGGGCACCCGCCTGCTTCTCGCGCCAGGCCCGCACCAGCCCGGCGACCTGCCAGGCGATAACCGCGATCATCGCGATGATGAGTATGGCGTTCACGAACAAGGCCGGCAGCACAAGCGCGTCGGGTTCGGCGACCGGCGTCAGACCGTTCATCAGCAGGTAGGTGACGAGAGCGGAAAAGAGCGACAGGACGACGGCAATCAGTCCGATCCAGAACGCGCGGCCGCTCGGGTCGAGCGAAGCCGCGCGAGAAGTCTGGCCGACGGTCGTCGCGCTGCGCGCATCGAGCGATGTCATCGGAACGCGCACTCCCTAAAGCCTTGTCCATCTGACGACGTCGAGGTTGCCGGGATCGTCGGCCCTCCCCGTCGACCGCCAGCGCGACGAAACGCCCGTCGCCAGGCTCCACTGGCCGGATCGAGCGTGGCCGGCGTGCCCGGTCCGTCCGGGCTCCCACCCTTGGATTTTTCCGTGTTCGTGATCAACCGCACCACCCTGTGGCGTCTCAATCGATTGAAATTAAGAGATATTCACAGACGTCGCAGCAGAGTGTTGCGGTTCCGCTGGCTGTCTGGAGCGCCGGGCACGCGACCCATGCAACGTGCCATCACAACTGTGACATTTTCGCGACATGGGTAGGCGTAACGCCCCGGCTGATTGCCGTCAAGCTCCGATCTGGAGCGATCGGCGGCAATCGTCATCGTCATGTCCGGAAACGGCCGCGACCTCAGGGGGCGGGCGTGCGGTAGACGCGGATATCGAGTGACTTGATGCGCGCCCTCAGCGTGTTGCGATTGAGGCCGAGCAATTCCGCGGCGCGGATCTGGTTGCCTCGCGTCGCCACCAATGCCGCCGTCAGAAGCGGCTGCTCCACCTGTTTGATAACGCGATCATATAGTCCAGGTGGCGGCAGCTCGCCGCCGTAGCTGGCGAAGTACCCGGCGAGATAGCGCTCGACGAGTTCGGCGAGATCGTTGGCGTCGCTCGAGGCATCCGGTGCTGGCGGCGGGGTCAGACTGGCGAGTTCCTGGTCGACGATCTGGCCGGTCAGCGTCTCCTGCGGGTAAAGGGCAACGAGCCGGCGTACGAAGTTCTCGAGTTCGCGGATATTGCCCGGCCACGTGTAGGCGCGCAGGCGGTCGATGGCACCCGTCTCGATGGCCTTCTGGCCAAGGCCTTCCCGGGCCGCGACACGGAGGAAATGGCGCACCAGGTCGCCGACGTCGTCGAGGCGTTCGCGCAGTGGCGGAATCCTGAGCGGCACCACGTTCAGGCGATAGAACAGGTCTTCCCGGAACAGCCCCTGCGAGATCTGCGCCTTGAGGTCGCGATGGGTGGCCGCAATAATCCGCACGTTGGTTTTGACGGGAGTGCGCCCGCCGACCGTCGTGTATTCGCCTTGCTGGAGCACCCGCAACAGGCGCGTTTGCGCCTCGAGCGGCATATCGCCGATCTCATCGAGGAACAGCGTTCCGCCCTCGGCCTGTTCGAAGCGTCCCTGCGTGCGGGTCTGAGCGCCGGTGAACGCTCCCTTCTCATGGCCGAACAACTCGCTCTCGATCAGCTCGCGCGGGATCGCCGCCATGTTGAGCGCGACGAACGGGCCGTGACGGCGCCGGCCATAATCGTGCAGGACGCGGGCGACAAGTTCTTTGCCCGTGCCGCTCTCCCCGGTGATCATGACCGTGAGGTCGGTCTGCGTCAGCCGTGCGAGCGCGCGGTAGATCTCCTGCATGGCCGGCGACCGGCCGATCAGCGGCAACTCTTCGACATCGGCTTCCGCCGCATTGCGCTGCGGCTTGCGGCCAGGCTCCGCCAGCGCCCGCCCGACAACCGCCACGACCTCGGAGAGATCGAACGGCTTCGGCAGATACTCGAATGCGCCTTTCTCGGCCGCCGTCAGCGCCGTCATCAACGTATTCTGGGCGCTCATCACGATGATCGGCAATTCCGGCCGCATCTTCTTGATGCGTGGAATGAGGTCGAAGGCGTTTTCATCCGGCATCACGACGTCGGTGATGACGACGTCGCCCTCGCCCTGGCTGACCCAGCGCCACAAGGTGGCAGCGTTGCCGGTGGCACGCGGTGCATAGCCCGCCCGCGCCAGAGCCTGGTTCAGGACCGTGCGAATGGCGGTGTCGTCGTCGGCGATCAGGACGGTGCCTCGCGCCATGTTTGTCAGGCCTCCGGTCTCGGTAAGGTGGTCAGGGGTCGCTCTTTGTCGTGCATCGGCAGAAGCACGCGGAAGATGGTTCGATCGGGTTCGGTCTCGCATTCGATGATGCCGCCGTGATCGCCGATGATCTTGGCGACCAGGGCGAGCCCGAGGCCAGTCCCCGACGGTTTGGTGGATACGAACGGATCGAAAATCTGGGTCTTGAGGTGCTCGGGAATTCCTTTGCCGTTGTCCTCGATCTGGATCATCAGCGGCAGCGAGATGCGCCGCTCCATGCCGGGCAGAGCCAGCCTCACGCCGGGACGAAAGCCGGTTTGAATGACGATGCGGCCGTTGTCGCGTGCTTCACCGATCGATTCCGCAGCGTTCTTGAACAGGTTGAGAAACGCCTGGATGAGCTTGTCGCGGTTGCCGGGGACGAGCGGCAACGAGGGATCGTAGTCCTCGACGAACCGAATGTTGCGTCCGATGCCCGACTGCATGAGCCGGCGCACGTGATCCAAGACGTCGTGAATATTGATCGGCTCGACCTGCAACGGGCGCTCGTCTCCGAACACCTCCATACGATCCACGAGGTCGCGGATCCGGTCGGTCTCGACACAGATGAGCTTCGCAAGCGCCCGGTCCTCGTCGCCGAGAGCCGGCTCGATAAGCTGCGCTGCACCGCGAATTCCCGACAGCGGATTCTTGATCTCGTGCGCCAGAACGGCTGCCATGCCGGACACCGAACGCGCCGCCGCGCGATGCGTCAGTTGCCGCTCGATCATCTGTGCCATCGTCCGCTGCTGCAGCATCAAGAACACGAACGAGGGATGATCGGTGAGCGGGCCGCCGTAGACATCGACGAGCTTCGGGCCGGTGAATTTGGGGCTGACGAAATCGACGCCGTATTCGTTGAAAGTGGCGCCGGTCGCGCGCACCTGATCGACGAGCGCCAGCAGCGGGCATCCGAACGCGACGAGATCGTCGATCCGCATGCGCTTCAGCATCGTTTGCCCGGTCGACAGGAACGCTTCCGCCGCCGCATTCGCGTAGACGAAGCGGTTGGCGTCGCCGAGTACCATCACGGGATGGGGCAGGGCGGCGAGCAGCACGTCGTGCTCGACGGCGCGACGTATGGGAGAGCTTGTCGTGTAGACCGCTGCCGGCTGGTCTGGCGGGTCGGACAAGGGCGGGTCCGACAAGGGCGGATCCGACAAGGGCTGTGTGATTGCAGCAGAGAAGAGGCTGGCGCGGCCCGACTGGGGCTTCGCCGCCGGACTTGAATTGCGGCCTGTGTCGGCTGCTTTGGCCCGTGACGCGGCTTTCGTTCCGGCGGCGGCCCGAGCATCGCCGGCAACCGGCGGCTTCCCAGCGGCCGAGGACACCGCGGTGGACTTGGTGCCCGCCGCCGGAGCACCCTTCCGGGGCTTGCCTTCCGTGCGGTTCTCGTCAGTCGTCTTTCCGCCCTTTCGAGCCTTGCCCGATCGCCGCGCTTGGGCACTCATTGCAGCACCTCCGCCCGCTCTTGGCGCTCGCGATAGCCTTCGGCCAGGCCCGCCAGGACCCGCGATGGCGTCTCATCCGTGCACAACCGGCGTCGCCAGGCCTTCAAGGTCGCCCCATCGAAGCCAGCGGTCTCGAGATACCAGCCGATATGTTTTCGAGCATTCCGCATTCCGAGCGCGCTGCCATAGTGGGACAGCATTTCGCTGACGTGAGCGATCGCGATCCGGGACTGCTCGGCGAGCGAGGGAGCGCCAGGATCACGGCCCGACGCCAACGCTGCGGCTATGCGGCCGGGCTGCCAGGGCGCGCCATAGGCACCGCGGCCGACCATGACTCCCGCCGCTCCCGAGCATGCCAACGCATTGCGCGCGGCCGCGGGCGAGGTGATGTCACCGTTCACCACGACGGGAATGGCGACCGCATCGACGACCTCGCGAACGGCCGCCCAATCGGCCGTCCCCTTGAAGAAATCGCAGCGCGTGCGGCCGTGGACTGTAATGAGCTGTATGCCGGCGCTTTCGGCGCGCGCGGCTATGGCCGCGGCGTTGAGCCGCCCGCGGTCCCAGCCGAGCCGCATCTTCAGCGTCACGGGGCGATCGACAGCGCCGACAACTGCCTCGATCAGCGACAGGGCGTGGTCGGGATCGCGCATCAAGGCGCTGCCCGAAAGCCTGCCTGTGACCTCCTTGGCCGGACACCCCATGTTGATATCGATGACATCGGCACCGAGGTCGGCCGCGATACGCGCGCCCTCCGCCATCCAGCGCGCCTCGCGCCCGGCGAGTTGCATGACGAACGGCCGCACCGAACCTGTGCACGCCTTGCGCAAGACATCGCGGCGCGACTGCGCCAGAGCGTCACTCGCGATCATTTCCGATACGACCATTCCGGCGCCGAGCCGATCCGCGAGTTCACGGAACGGCAAATCGGAAACACCCGACATCGGCGCCAGGAAGACGGCGTTCGCCGTCTTCACGGTCCCGACGGAAATGCTACCTTGGCCGGCAAATTCACCCGTGTTGCTCATAAACTGTGCAGTTTTTTTCCTTGCCACTATGTTGTGCAGAATAGGGGCGTTCGACCGATCTCGCAAGTGCGATCGAACGCGGTGACGATTGCCGCGGGTTGGAGCCTCGGCTATGCACCGTTTTCTGGCGGGCTTCTGCGTGCCGCCAGTGACTGAGCCGGCTGGCAGGCCACCACCCGTGACGCGACCGTTCCAACCGGAGGCTTTCCAACCGTGCCGACCGCAGCCCTGATTGTCGCAGCCGGCCGCGGCCTCCGCGCAATGCGCGCGATCGCCGCCACCGGGCATCGGGGGCCTGAGCGCGAAGCCGCCGCCGGGCCGACGACGCTGGCTCCCGGCTCCGCGTCCGAACGGTCCGCGCCGAAGCAATATGCCATGCTCGCAGGTGAGACAGTGCTTGCCCGCACTATTCGCGCCTTCAGCCAGCATCCTCGGATCGATGCGGTCCAGGTCGTGATCCACGCCGACGACACCGATCTCTACCGAACTGCAATTGCGCATCTCGATACGGCAAAGCTGCTCGCCCCAGTCGTCGGCGGCGCAACGCGCCAGCAATCCGTCGCAAACGGGCTCGACGCTCTCGCCCTGATCGGCGCCGACGCCGGCCGCGCCTCGCCAGCAGCGGCCGCCATCGACCATGTCCTCATCCACGATGCCGCGCGTCCGTTCGTTTCGGCCGGCACCATTGCCGGCGTGCTCGAGGCGCTCGAGACCACGAGCGGGGCAATCGCGGCCGTACCGCTCGCCGACACGCTGAAGCAAGCCGACGTGAACGAGCGCATCGCCGCGACACTACCACGCGAGGGGCTTTGGCGGGCGCAGACGCCGCAAGGCTTCCGCTTTGCCGCGATACGAGACAGCCACGCGCGCGCCGCCGCCGCCGGGCGCACCGATTTCACGGACGACGCCGCGATCGCCGAATGGACGGGGCTCGACGTCGCGCTCGTCACCGACGACGCCGGCAATTTCAAGATCACGACACCTGAGGATATGACCATGGCCGAGCAGAGAGTGGCGGCGGGCGCAGCCGCGGCAATGGAACCGCGCACCGGCACCGGGTTCGACGTGCACAAGTTCGCACCGGGCGATCACGTCTGGCTGTGCGGCGTGCGCGTCCCACACGTCGCTCGCCTCGACGGCCACTCGGACGCTGACGTCGGCCTGCATGCCCTGACGGATGCGATCCTCGGCGCCCTTGGCGACGGTGACATCGGTCAGCACTTTCCGCCGAGCGATCCTAGGTGGCGCGGCGCGGCTTCCCACATCTTCCTCGAGGATGCTGCACGACGCGTCAGGGAGGCGGGCGGCCGCATCGTCAATGTCGACGTCACGTTGATCTGCGAGGCGCCTCGTATCGGACCCAACCGAGATGCCATGCGCGAGGCGATCGCACGGATGCTCGGCATCGACATGGCGCGCGTCGGCGTCAAGGCGACCACGTCGGAAGGGCTCGGCTTTGCCGGCCGGCGCGAGGGCATCGCGGCGATGGCCGCGGCCTCCCTTCTCGTCCCAGCGCCCGGTGCGTGACGCCAGGGACTTTGCAGTGCCGGGAAACCCTGGGCATTCGCGCCTAATCACCGCCAGTTTCGCCGTGGCCGCGCCCAACACGGCACCCTGGACATGCAGATGCAAGGCCGGTTTTGGGGGCATTTGTCGCTCAACCGACACACCCCTCGCGTTGACCGGCGAGCCAGAATCGCGGCATCAAAGTCAACGCGTGGTTGTATGATCACGAACATGCGGGGGCCGCTACAATGACTGCTACGACTACAACACTCCCACGTCCGAGCGCGGAAGCGCAGAGCATAACTGATATCGCGGAGACAACCGCGGCCGCGTGTCTGGCCACGCGTGTTCGTCAACTGTCGCGTATCGTAACGCGCGTTTACGACGATGCCTTGCGCTCGCTCGGCATCACCGGAAGCCAGTACACGCTACTGGCTCAACTCGCTTCGCGCGATGGCATCACGGCTGTCGAGATCGGGCACGAACTCGATATCGAAAAGTCGACACTGTCCCGCAATCTCAAGCGCCTCCTGGCACTCGGACACATCACGATGGATCCGCCAGCCGGCCGACGCGGTCGCGGCTTGCACCTGACGCCCAAAGGTGCCGCCGTTCTCATGGACGCGTACCCCATCTGGCAGGATGCGCAGAGGCGCACCACTGCTGCCATGGGTGCGGAGAGCCGTAGCGTTCTCGACGGCCTCCTCGATCAGGCGGAAAAGCTCGTCGCTGCCTGACAACATCTCTTAACCTCTCTCTCTCTCTCCGATGCCCCGAACCGGCGTGCTCTGCCCAGCACGCCGGTTCGTTTATTTGGCCGGTCTATCCGTATGCATTTTCGGTCGGGGCGCTGGACAATGACTGCTGCGCGCGATCTGATGCGCTATTGTCCGCGCGGAGCATTCCTCCAATGACCGCTACATCGCCGTTTCCAGAATCTCTCTTGGCTGAGGCAGCGCAAGTGCTCGAGGACTGCCGCGCCCGCGGCTTGAAGCTCGTCACGGCGGAGAGCTGCACGGGCGGACTGATTGCCGGACTGCTGACCGAGATTGCCGGTTCGTCCGACGTCCTCGACCGCGGATATGTCACGTATTCGAATGCGGCCAAGACCGAATGCCTCGGCGTGCCGGCTGCCATGATCGATTCCCACGGTGCCGTCAGCCGTCAGGTGGCGGCGGCAATGGCCGAGGGAGCACTGAAGCAATCACACGCCGACATCGCCATTGCGGTCACGGGTATCGCCGGCCCCGGCGGCGGTACGGCGCAAAAGCCGGTCGGCCTGGTGCATCTCGCGGTGCATCGCAGGGGCCACGTCACGCGCCACCACGAGTACCGCTTCGGCGACATCGGCCGCACGGCCGTGCGCATGGCGACGATCCGCGAGGCGTTGGCGGTGCTGGCTCCCCTTGTTGCCATGACGTGACCAACGCCAATCACAGCGGCCTCAATGCTGGCGTCGGCATCAATCGCCGCCGCAACCACCATCGCCACCGCCGTCCCCACCTCCGTCACTGAGACCGTCGGTGCCGCCATCGAAACTGGTCGACGAAAAATCCGAGCCGCAGTGGACGACGCCACCGCCGCTATCGCCGGTCTGCTTCTGCTTTTCGCGCAGGGCTTCGCAATTGGGATGGTAGATGAAGCCGCCGGGAATCTTCAAATCGCGATCCAACGCGAACAGTAACGGCAGGGACTTCGCCTGCAGCGGATCGATCCCTTCCGCGCGACAGGCGTGCGCCCAAACGCGCCTCAGGCCTTCGTTGTCAGTCTTGCGCTTCTCCGACAGGACGATGGCCGGGGTGTGGTGCAGGAACTTGCCGAAAGCCTCCTTGCAGAAGGCCTCGTAGTGGCGCGTGTATAAAATGAACTCGTGCCAGAGCTGATCGGCCACCTCCGAAGGCATCGCCACATACTTGCGGCCTGAATTGAGATGGGCGGAAAAGAACTGCTTCAGCCCTTCGCCGACACGCCGGCAATCTCCTTCGCTGAGTTCCGGATAGGTTCGGGCGAGCTTGTCGATCAGGCCCGGCGGCCATTGATAGGCGGCCACAAACGCCCGTCGGCGCTGGAGCAGGGCGTAGGAGCCAGCGGCCCACATCGCCAACGAAATCCCGACGATCGCCAACCCCATGAAAGTTACCGCGCCGCTACTCAAACAATCCTCGTCTGTTGCTTCATCCTGCCTCCGGATATCGGCAAGCGGGCGAGGTAGGGCAAGTCCCCCCGTGGCGACTGAGTTAACCGGAAACGACCACGTGTCACGACGCGAAACGACTTACACGCTTCTGATCTGAACCGGCCCATAGACCGAGCGGGCCCGCGCCTCGAACGCTTCTGCAAACTTCCGAAAGGCCTTGTCGAACACCGCGCCCATGACAAGTCCGAGCATCGCCGAGCGGAATTCGTAGTCGATATAGAAATGAACGTCCGAGCCACCTGCCTCGCGCGGCAGGAAACGCCAGCGGTTTTCCAAGTGCCGGAACGGGCCGTCGAGATAACTCACTTCAATGCGCTCGGGGGCTGCGTCGGGGTGGAGCACGACGCGGGTCGTGAAATTCTCGCGGATTGCCTTGTAGCCGATCGCCATCGTCGCAACGAGTGTCGTCGTCCGTCCCGTCGTTTGACGTGAGGTGATCTTCAGGCCTTCGCACATGGGCACGAACAGCGGATAGCGTTCGACGTCGGCGACGACATCGAACATCTCGCGCGCGGTGTAGGGAACCCGCCTCGTCGTCTCGTACTTCGGCATCCGATCAGTGCCCGAACTCTGCGATCCGCGCCGCTTTGAGCCGCGCGAAGTCCTCGCCGGCATGGTGGCTCGAGCGTGTCAATGGTGTCGCGGACACCAGCAGGAAGCCTTTCGCATAGGCGGTCGTCTCGTAGGCCTTGAACGTTTCCGGCGTCACGAAACTCTTGACCTCGGCGTGCTTGCGCGTCGGTTGCAGATACTGTCCGATCGTCAGGAAGTCGATGTCGGCTGATCGCATGTCGTCCATCACCTGCAACACATCCTCGCGCGTCTCGCCCAGTCCTACCATGATGCCCGACTTGGTGAACATCGAGGGATCGAGTTCCTTGACACGCTGAAGCAGGCGCAGCGAATGGAAATAGCGAGCGCCCGGTCTGATCCGCAGATAGAGCGACGGGACCGTTTCGAGGTTGTGATTGAAGACGTCGGGCCCCGCCGCGACGACCGTTTCGAGTGCGCCGGGCTTGCGCAGGAAATCCGGTGTCAGGATCTCGATGGTTATTCCGGGGGCCGTCCTCCGGATGGCGGCGATGGTCAGGGCGAAGTGTTGCGCTCCGCCGTCGGCCAGATCGTCGCGGTCGACCGAGGTGACGACGACATGGGCGAGGCCGAGCTCGGCGACCGCGTCAGCGACCCGCTGCGGCTCGCCGCCATCGAGAGCATCGGGCAGGCCCGTGCGCACGTTGCAGAAGGCGCAAGCGCGTGTGCAGGTATCGCCCATGATCATCATGGTCGCGTGCCGCTTCTCCCAGCACTCGCCCATGTTCGGGCACCTGGCCTCCTCGCACACCGTGTGCAACTTCTTCTCGCGCACGATACGGCGCGTCTCGGCAAACGTTCCACCAGATGGGGCGCGGACACGTATCCAGTCCGGCTTGCGCAGCATCGGTGTGTCGGGGCGGCCGGCCTTCTCGGGATGACGCGGACGCAGCGCTTCGCCAGCGGAATCGCCCGCCGGAGCATCATGCCCGCCCACCGTATCGAGAACTTTCACCATCACGCCTCTCACGTCTCGACTTGCAATGCGCCAGTGCCAAGCCTGGGCGCCAGCGGCACCAGAACCACCATCTTGCCTATACGTGGACGAGGTCGCCGCCTGGATCAAGTCGAACAGAGGTCGTGTACGAGCCGGGAGCAGCCGGCAGAGCGCCGCGTCGAATGCGATCCGACGGCAGTCGCCTCGATCCGGCATGCCGGCACGGAGTGCGATCACCCGTCCCAGGATGCCGTGACGCTGCCGGTGCCGCGGGCGCCGATGTCAGCGCGCGATGACCCGCGCAATGATGATGAGCAGAAGGGCGCCGACCGTCGACACCACGATCTGGTTGCCCCACGCGCCAAGATCGAACGGCAGCTTCAAGAGCCCCATCTGGACCAGGGCACCGCCGATGAAGGCGCCGAGAATGCCGACGATCAAATTGCGGATAAGACCGCCGCCGCCGAGCAGAAGCCCCGCCAGCCAACCCGCGATCAGGCCGTTGATGGCCATAATCACCCAGGGGTTTTGAACATAGGCCATGACCTGATCCATGTGGGCCGTCTCCTCAATTCCAGCGGACGCGACCGCGCGGCCGCAGGTGCCGACAGGCTTGTTTTTCAGTTCTGACGTTTGGTTGCGAGGAGAGCCCCACGCGGTGCCCAAAACGTCAGGTGCGCTACACTAGGCGATCAATCTTGCCAACAGTACGACAACGATTGCTCCAATGGTCGCGGTCACGACTTGGCTGGCCAGTGCATTGCGGATGCCGAGATTGACACCCAGTGCATTGAGCAGAAATCCACCGACGAACGCGCCGATGACGCCCGTGACGAGGTAGCGGATCAGGCCGCCGCCGCCGACCAGCAGGGATGCCAAGAAGCCCGCGACGATGCCGATAATGAGGAATATGACGAGGGAACGGGTGTCGGTCGACATGGTAGCGCTCCTGGACATGGCTCTGGCGGGGACTCACGGTATCCGGTGGCAATCGAGAATCTCAGAGTCGCACCGGCGCGACAAGACTCGGAACCGGAGCGTCGGCGCACGTCGGTAGCCCGAACCGCGTCACCTTCCATGATGCTGGCCCGGATTCCGGTGCCCATATTGCAGTGCCGATATTCCAATGCCACCGCCTGAACGCCAACCGATTTCAACACTTGTCGGACGGACCTGGAGCAGGATTGCTTCGGCGGCGGAACTTGCACGACGGCTTTGCAAAGGCGCCACGCGCCCCATTGCGATGCCGAGGAAAAGTCTGGACGTGAGATTTGCCTACTGGCCGCAGCGAACGGCCGCGGCATTCAGGGAGCTGGGCGGGGCACGGAATGGCTGGCCAGCCTCTCTAGTGCCGCCTAGAACGTCCCCACCTCTCAAAGATGGCAACGATTGCCCAGGTATTCGCCCAACAGCCTGTTGTAGAGGTCGACATCGGCACGCCGCGCAGCCGACAATTTCTTGCCGGCCTTTTCCGCTTCGATAAGCCCCGGAACGCCGCGCGCATCCAATCGATTGATTTCGCGGCGCAGGTCCTGACACCCCTTGCCGGAAGCTGTGACGCGCGGACGATCACCGCTCGTCTCACCACCGGCACAGCCGGCGACAACGAGGCAACCAGCGATGGTCAGAGCTGTCACTGAACGCATTATCATGGGCTTCAGCTGGGTCACCATTGAACGGATCACCGTGGATTGAGCGACAATTGAGCGGAACACAGACGAGCTTCTCGCTAGGTTCGATGAGCGACGGACGCGACCATCGACTGGCGCCGTTTCATCACATGCTCCGACTGCGCGCAACCCCGCGCCGGGTCACTGTGACCGTAATGCCGCGACGCAATAGTTATGATTGCCCCCACAAATGCAGCGGGTTAGCACAAGTCTCAGGCGTTCTGCCCGGCGCTTGTGCGCGCCCCACAGTCCGCGCTACAAACCGCAACGCGGGACAGTGCGGCGCCGTCATGCCTTCAGGCGGTTCGACAGATGCCCACCCCAAAAAAGCGAACGGCCGCCTTCTGCTGGGAGGAAGCGGCCGTTGAGAAGGGGGCGTTGCGCGAGGCGTATACTGTTTCGCCAACCACGGGCCAATGTTTCGAGGTCCCGCCGGGCTTGGGTGTGCCGCCGCGCGATGCCTCGAATCGTCTGCCTACTGCTTGACGGCCGTTGCGGCTGCCTTCTTAACCGCGGCGGTCGTCGCGGCCTTCTTCGCCGCGTCGGTCGCGACGTCTTTCACGTCACCCGTAACCACGGCCTTCGCCACCGTCTTCTTGACAGCCTTCTTGGCGGCGTCCGTCGCGGCAGCCTTGACCGCCGGCTTGGCAACGGTACTGACCGACGGAGCGGCCGGTGCAACCGCGCCAGCAGCCGCGGCGGCGGGCGCAACTGCGGCGACTGTCGATGCGCCACCGGTCGCCGGCCCAGCAGCCGGAGGAGCAGCGGCGGCCGCGGCCTGCTGCTGCGGCGTCAGCGTCGAGCAGCGCGCCTGATATTCTGCGTTCGCCTTGTTGAGTTCGACCATCTTGGCGAGAGAGGCTCGTTTAACACTTGCGGTCGTGCTTTTGCCGGTCGAGACCTTCTCGATCCGCTCAGGTGTGCCTTCCTTGCGAAGCGCATCGATCTGCGCCAGCAGAGCGACACACTGCGGATCAACCTTCGGCTGAGCCTTGGCCTGCTGCTCTTCAGCGCTCAGCGATGCGGTCGTGAGGCCGCCTCCCGCAAGCAGACCACCATCGTTTGCGCAGCCCGCGAGCAATGTTGCGGTCGTCAGCGCGACGGCGCCCAAAATGGATTTCTTCAACATGGCATCGACCTCTTGAGCCCAATTTCCCCCCTCGGGTGCCTCTACGGCACGCGAGCTGAAGCAATTAGGAACCTAGCAGCGAGCCGAGCAAGGCTGGCGGCGGTCAGAACAGTTGATGACCAGCGTTCGAGTGCCGCAAAAGCACACATATCTGTGGACACTTTGGCGCCGTTGCGAGCCTGCCACGCCGTTTCGGCCCCAAGAAGCGTGTCGAACGGGCAACACCTCGGGTTTCGGGGGGCGAACCGATTCGCGGCGATATCCGGCGGATAGCGTTGGACCGCCACAAAAGCCACGCCGGGCGGCTTCCGAGTTGCGTTGCTTGGCTACTTTGCTCCTGCAGCCCCGGGCTCATTCCGCTGATACCCGCCTGGTCCCGCTTGATCCCGCCCAAACGGGTATCAAACGAGCATGCGCAGCGGCTCCTCGATGTAAGCGCGCAGCGAAGCTACCAGCCGCGCAGCGACCGCCCCGTCGACCAGCCGTCGGTCGCAGCTCAGGGTGCAACTCATCATCGCCGCAACCGACAGCGCTCCCGCGATCACCACCGGTCGTTCCTCGACGGCGCCGACGGCCAGCAGCGTCGCATGCGGCGGCGAAACGATCGTGCGGACCTTAGAGATGCCGAACATGCCGAGGTTGGCGATCGACGTGGCACCGCCGACGCACGTTCGCGGATCGAGCGAGCCACGCCTCACCGCCGCAGCCAAGTCCTCGATCTCGGCGGCGATGTCCGACAGCGACTTCAATTCGGCATCATGGATCACCGGCGTCAACGTGCCGTAGTCGCTGGCGATCGCTACACCGACGTCGGACGCGCCGAACTGATGGCGCGCGGTTTCAGTCCAGGCGGCATTGGCTTCCGGCACCTGCTGCAGCGCCAACGCCAACGCCTTGACGAGAAAAACAGTGAACGTGAGGTTCGGTCCGGGCGGCTCTGGGCGCCTCGCGACGTCGTGGCGCGAATACCCACCGTCGCGGCCGCCTTGCAAGCGCACGGGCGGCGCGCCGTTCATGCGGTTGCGCGCGCGGATCACCTCATCCATTCGGCACTCGAAGTCGAGATCGAGATGCGGAATGGTGCCGGCTGCTGCGGTCAGTTTTGCCGCCAGAGCGCGAGTTAGCGGCTTATGCGGCACGACGGCGATGGCCCGGTTAAGCGCAACCGGAAACCGCGAGACGTGCCACTCCGACGGCGGCGCGTCGACCGCACGCACTGCAATTTCGCTGGCGTTGCCGTCATCGTCGCACGTCGACGACGCGCGGTCTTCATTTGGCGCCGGACGCCGCCTATCGACGTCGGCATCGCTCGTCGTGCTCTGATCGCTCGGTTCGAGATGATGCGTCTCATGGGGCGTCTCAGGATAAGCGGAATTCGTTGCTGATGACGCTGCCGCCGGCGGCCGAAACGCCTCGATGTCGCGCTTGATGATGCGCCCGCCCGGGCCGCTCGCGGCAACGTCCTCGAGGCGAATGCCAGCCTCCCGCGCCAGTCTCCTGGCAAGCGGCGACGCCAATACGCGGCCGGCGGGCGCTGCATCATCCCCGGTCACGCCATCTGTTGGGAGGGCATCGGATCGGTTGGCACCGGTCCGGTCGCCGACGGCGTGACGCGACACAGCGCCCGATTGGCGCATGCGTCCCGTCGCAAGCCGTGCGATGGCCGTCTTCGCCACCACGCCAGATGTGCCGGCCCGCACGAGGATGCGGACGACGCGACCGCTGTCGACGGCCTCGATCTCGATGGTCTCGTTCTCGGTCTCGATCTCGGCGATCACATCGCCGGCCTGGACCTCGTCGCCCTCTGCGACCAGCCATTTCGTCAGCTTGCCAGATCGGCCGTCGGCCGCGAACGACGGCATCAAGACATCGATGGGCATGCTTTGTCTCTCAGGCTTCGGCGGAGGCCGATTGCGCCAGTCCGCGCGCCGGCCAACGGTAGACGAAGGTCAGATAGGCGAGCGCCACGTAGACGGCAATCGCGACACTCCAGCCGATGGCCACGCCGAGCTGCTGCTGCGACATCGCGCCGAGATGGAGATCGGGGACCGGATTGCGCAGATCCTGCAGCGGCACAATCGGCCGCTCGAGCCGATCCCAGGCGCCGAACAATCCCTCCTGTAGCCGGCCGATGATCGTCGCCGTGCCGCCGAGGAAAACGAGGCCGATGCTCATCATCGTGAACGCCAGTGCCCGCAACAGGAACGGTGCACTGGCGAGGAAGAAATAGAGCGCGGCGAGGTATCCAGAGACGATCGCGAAAAACAGCGAGAACACCGTCAGCACGGCGTCGATTGCATGGAACAGGTTCTGCAGGATTTCGGCTTCGTTCATCTCGTTACCACAGGCCCTTGTGTGCCGCTGTGAGCGCGGTATCGACCACGGATTGCGCTTGCTGGCGCGCATTTGGAAAACGCGATGACCGTGCCACGACGACGTGCGTGCGGATTTTGCTTACCCCTGCCGCCGTGACGGGAAGAAACCCGACCTCAGGCCAACCTGCGGGTGAGTGGGCGCGCCCCTCACGCTATCCTCACGCTAAACTGTCGCGCGGCTTCGCACGAAATCAATCGCCCCGCCATCCGCCTCCGACGAGATCAGTGCGAAACCCGGCCTTTGATATGGCCGCTCATCGTCAGGGGCTCGCTCGTGCCGAGGCCGCGGACAAAGGCATCCTGCATCGCTGCGAGCGCATCACTGCGGCTAACTTGCCCATCGAGCTCGACCGCGTTAGCAATGTGGTGGGCGACGTCTGACAGCAAGCGTCCCCACTCCGAGACATCGTGCGTGAAGGTCTCGGGATTGAAGATGACGTGCAGCCCGCCATCGGCGATCCAGGCACGCAACACCTCCAGCGCCTCCTCGGCATCGTGGACGCCGTCCGGCAGCTCCAGCTCCTCGGGCTCAATGAATTCCTTGTCGTCCATCCCTAGCGCTCCGTGTGACGCGGCGACGCCAACTCCAACGCGAAACGTCACCGGCTTCTCAGCCAGCGCAAAAGCCGGCCGTTCAGCCGGCAGGGGTCGCCACCGTTGCTGCACCCTGTCATGCTTCGATCGGGAACGGAAGTCCTTCGACAACCGCCGACAACAACCGCCTACAACAACCGACAGTAGCGCGCAGCCGTTGGCCGCCGCTCGCGCGGCCCCGGCGGAGGTGCCGAGTTGCCCGGAGGCACGTCCGTGCTCGGTCGATCCAGGCAGGTCAGCTTTTTTCGCCGGTGTCGCCGCCTGTTGCGTCCTTGGAAGCCGAAGAACCGGATTGGCTTGCGCCGGCCCGCTCGATGCGCGCGGCGGCGGCGTTATCGACGGACGCGTTCGGCCGCTGGCGCCTGAGCGAGTGTGCGCGTGACGGTTGCACGTCCCGTGCGCTCCGTTGTCTGGCCAGATCGGGGCTGACCTTGCGGTAGGCGGCCACGAACAACCGCAGTACGGCCCGCAGCAGAAGCGCCGGCGGCACGAGAAATATCACCATGGCGAGCGACCTGAACACCCGGCCCCACCATGTCCAGTCTTTCCGCTGATCAGGCGGGGGATAGACCAGTTCGTCGTGAAGGACCGTCAGATGATCCGTAAGATAGGCCATCGGCAGGTCCGGAAGCATGACCAATGACGCCCTCGGGCTGACACGCAGTACCTCGAGGAAGATCGCGACGTCCTTGTTGGATATGATCGCCTTGCGGCGCGGATAGTTCGGATCGGGCGTGAGGATGCCGGCGCGGCGCCGAGGAGCGTTTGACGGATCGGACATGAGCCAAGACCTCGTTGCGTCCAGTGGCAACCGCGGGCGCGTTGCCCCGGCCTCTGCCGAGTAGCGCCATGACCAGCCCCGTCCCCGGTTGCGATGCCGATGGCGCTCGATCGTGCCGCGAACTCCCTACGATAGCAGAAAAATCGTCAACGGATCGATGTGCCGCAACGGGCGGTCGACCGTGGTGAACGCAGAGTTATTTGCCGCCCGCTTCGCGAGCGTCGCCGAGCCGAGATGTGCCATGCGGCGCTCACCAAGCCCCGCTCATGCCGGATCAGGCGGTCGCCGTGCATCAAACCGCGTCACGCGTAGCAGACGCGACGCACGGCCGCGACCACATCGTCGGACGATGGGCGCGCCAGTCGTTCGAGGTTCGCCGCATAAGGCATCGGCACGTCGGCGCCGGAAACCTTTTCTGGCGGCGCATCGAGATCGTCGAATGCATCGATGGCAACGCGCGCGCAAACTTCTGATCCGACCGAACAGACCGGCCATGCCTCCTCTACCGTCACGATGCGGTTGGTGCGTGCGACCGACGCCAGCACCGTCGCCATATCGAGAGGTCTGAGTGTCCTGAGGTCGATGACCTCGGCGTCGATCCCTTCGTCGGCCAAGCGCTCGGAGGCGGCAAGCGCCAGCGGCACGCACCGTCCATAAGTCACGATGGTCGCGTCGCGTCCGGCGCGCGCGACCTGCGCCACACCGATCGGCACCAGCCAGTCCTCGTGCACAGGCACGGGCCCGATCTGCCCATAGAGCTGCTCATGCTCGAGCACGAGGACCGGGCCGGAATCGCGTATTGCGGCCTTCAACAGCCCCTTGGCATCAGCGGCGGTTGCGGGAGCGACAACCTTGAGGCCCGGGACGTGCGCATACCACGCGGAATAGCACTGCGCATGTTGCGCGCCCGCACGATCGCTTGCGCCGTTCGCGCCGCGGAAGACGATCGGTACGTTGAGCTTGCCGCCGGACATGTAATGCGTCTTGGCAGCCGAATTCACGATCTGGTCGATCGCTTGCATCGCGAAGTTCCATGTCATGAACTCGACGACGGGCTTGAGGCCCGCGAACGCGGCCCCGACGCCGATGCCGGCGAAGCCCGCGGGCGTTATCGGCGTGTCGATCACGCGGCGTGGTCCGAATTCCTCGAGCAGCCCACGGCTGACCTTGTGAACGCCTTCGTTCTGGCCGACCTCCTCGCCCATCAACAGCACGTCCGGGTCGCGCCGCATTTCCTCGGCGAGTGCTGCGCCAAGTGCGGCGGAATATGACTGCGTGATCGTTTGCGCGCCCGTGCCGTGGGGTTGGGCGGCAGGCGTCGCCGCGACGGCCGATCGAAGCGCGACGCCCGCAGCCTGCACATCGGAGCCGACGAGCCGCGGGCCCGCTGCCGTTATCTCTGCCACCGCCGCCGCCTCTGCCGCCGCCTCCGGCAAATTTTTCAACAAGCCCTGCTCCGCGGGTTGGTCGATCGACAAGGTCGCGATCGGCGTGTTCACCAGAACGCCATCCGTTCCGGCGGCGACGAGGATTTTGATACGGCCATCATCTTCCGCCTCGATCTCCATGGTGGTGGTGCCCGTGCTGACCTCCGCGATGACATCGCCAGCGTTGACGAGGTCACCCTCGCCCACCATCCATCTGGCGATCATGCCGGTCTCGGCGCCCGGCGAGATCGCCGGCATCAGAATATCGTTCTCGACCGTCGTCACCGCGCATCTCCACAGGCATTCTGTGGTGGCAGCGGTCGCGCGGCGTCCGAATGCTCGACGATGGCGCGCTCGCGTGCACACGTCTCCCGACGCTCGACGCGCGCCCTATGCTCCAACCGCATCCAACCAGAACAGCAATCGCCCACGTCGCTATCCACCCGTCACATTCCACTCGATCGTGATCCCGGCCAAAGTTGCAGCCGGTGTTGCAGCTCGCGCGAGAAACAAGCCGCCCCGAGCGCGGCGCCACGGAAGCGTCCCGGTATTGGCCCCGGCCGAAACCGCCGGCGCCGTGCAATATCGGACATGGCAACTCACGCGTCCACGACCACGGCGCGTTGCAGTTCCCCGGCAACGGGCTCCGGAGCATCGAGTGCGAAGGCGCAGGCGCCAGCGACGATCGCGCGCACGTCCTTGTCGATCTGGCGTAGCTCTGCTTCGCTGACGTCGTGCGCCAATAGCCGCTCCTTGACCAATGAGATCGGATCCTGCTGAGCGCGACGCGCGACCGCCTCGTCACGCGCCTGATACTTCGCCGGGTCCGCCATCGAGTGGCCGCGATAGCGTTCGGTCAGCATCTCGAGGATGAATGGCCCGTTGCCGGCGCGGCTCCAGGCAGCGGCGCGAAGGGCGGCATCGCGCACCGCGCGCACGTCCATGCCATCGACCTGCCAGCCGGGTATCGAGAAGCAGCGACCGCGCTGCGACAGGTCGGCTGCGGTGCCGCCGCTGCCGACCGCACCCGTGCCTGCTGCGGCGACTTTGCAATCGAAAGCACCTGCTTCGGTGTCGTTCTCGATGACGAAGATCACGGGCAACCGCCAGAGCGTCGCCATGTTCATGGTTTCGTAGACTTGGCCCTGGCTCGCGGCACCGTCACCCAGGAAGCACCAGCACACGCCATCGCCGCCGCGATAGCGGTTCGCGAGGGCCAACCCAGCGCCGATCGGAACCTGGGCGCCGACGATGCCGTGCCCGCCGTAGAACCCGTGTTCGGGCGCGAACATGTGCATCGAGCCGCCCTTGCCAGACGAGATGCCGGCGGCGCGGCCGAGCAACTCGGCCATGATCGGCCTGGCATCGATCCCGGCCGCCAGCATATGACCGTGATGACGATAGGCCGCGATGATCTGGTCGCCGGCGCGCCGCGCCATCGCGATACCGGTCGCGACCGCCTCCTGGCCGATATAGAGGTGGCAGAAGCCGCCGATGTGCCCCATGCCGTAGAGCTGACCGGCCTTCTCTTCGAAACGGCGGATGAGCAACATGTCGCGATAAGCCGCGCGCTCGTCTTCCGGCGTAAATTCCGGATGTGGGGATGGTGCCGATGGAAAGGTCGGCTCGGCACGCGCGTGTCGGAGGTCGGGCGGCATCGTCAGGCTCCGGATCGCACCACGTCTCGGGACGCGCCGGAAGCCGCCCCGTGCCTCCCTATACCACGCCCATTCGGTCATGCCACCGGGGCTGCAGGGGATCGAAAATCGGAAGCCACGGAGATCGACGCGCACCGGCGCAACCGCAGTCCTTCGTGGGGGACAGAGCGGACTTCTTTGCTCAGTGCGCGATCATGACGCGTTCGCCCGGCCGGACGAGGCCGAGGACGTCACGGGCAATATCTTCGACGATGTCGGGGTCTGGATTTCGCTGCGATAACAGGGCGATATCGCGCGAGAGATTGGCGCGCACGGTCTCGAGACCCTTGATCTCGAACTCCAAGGCTTCGGAGCGGGAGATCAGTTTGGATCGAGTCTCGAGACCGTGACGGCCATGTATTGCATGATAGGTGAAGTACCCGGTCAATCCGAGGCAACTAAGCAGAACCAGGACAAGCCTCGGTCCGGATCGCCGATCATGATTTGGTGTTCTACGCAGCACAGGGTCACAACCGTTCGACTTGGAACACGACGGAGTATGCCCGAACGTTCTTAAGCCCGAGTAAAGCCGTGTTCTTAATGCAGACGAATTTTCGATGTGTTCAATTGTGTGCCGCCGACTGCGATTAGGGAACGTTAGAATGATGCGATTTCGTCTGTTATTGCTTACTTTTTTTGGTTGCGCCACGCTTCTCGCCGCCCCGCCGGCGTCAGCGGAGAGGCGCGTCGCCCTCGTCATCGGCAACAGCGCCTATCAACATACGACGCCGCTGACCAACCCACTGAACGACGCCCGCGATATGACTGCGGCGCTGAAAGCCACGGGCTTTGAAGTGATCGAGGCGCTCGACGCCGACCGGCGACGCATCGATGGCGCCCTCAGGAGCTTCGCCGACAAGCTCGCCGATGCCGATATCGCCCTCTTTTTCTACGCCGGACACGGGTTGCAGCTCGGCCTCGAGAACTACCTCGTTCCGATCGACGCCCGGCTCGAGCGCGAACGCGATCTCGAGTTCGAGGCGATCAAGCTCAACTTCATCCTGCGACAGATGGAGATCGACCGGGAGGGCAAGACGACCATCGTCATGCTCGATGCCTGCCGCGATAATCCGCTGGCGCGCAATCTCGCCCGCTCGATGGGCACCCGATCGGTGGCGGTCGGTCGCGGCCTCGCCGCGGCGGCAACCGGCCTCGGCACGTTCATCGCCTATGCGACGCAGCCGGGTAACGTCGCGCTCGACGGTGACGGCCGCAATTCCCCATTCACGTCCGCCTTGACCAAGCATATGCGCACCCAGGGCCGCAACCTCAACGCGACCATGATCGCCGTTCGCAACGAGGTCGTCGCCGCGACCGGCGGCCGGCAGGTGCCGTGGGACCACTCCGCGCTGACGGGTGACTTCTACTTCGTGCCGCGCGCCGTTACGCCGCAGCAGGGCACGGTGGCGTCGGCACCTCAAGGTTCGAGTACCGATCTCGCGGCCCTCCAGCGGCGTCTGCGCACCCTCGAGGACGAGGTCAAGGCGCGTGACGCCGAGATCGGATCAGGCCGGCTCAGGGATCTGCAGGCAAAGGCCGCGGACCTCGAAGAGCTGACCCGCGACCAAACCCGAAAGCTGTTCGACCTGATGCGCGAACAGGGGCAGGCGGCGGACGCCGCAGCCAAAGCGAAAGTCTCGCGCGAGTTGATGAACCTCAGGATGGAGATGGCACGGCGCAACCAGGACCTAGCGCGGGTGCGTGGCGAAATCGCCGCGATCAGGCAGCCACCGGCCTCAGGCGTGAAGCCCGCCGAGGTCGCGGCCGCGCCTATCGAGCGCGCAACGTCGGTTCCGCCCGTGACCCCCGCCCCCGATCCGAACGCCAGCGCCGCCTCGTTCACCCAAGTCGACAACGTTCGCATCGACGGCAACGAAATCCGCTCGTTTCGGGCGCCAAGTCCAGCCGCCTGCCGCAATGCCTGCGCCCAGGAGACCGGCTGCGTCGCCTATCAGCACGGCCGCAAGATCCCGGTGATGGGGACATGCGCCTTGTTCTCCAAGGTCGACGCGCGGAACGAGGATAGGCGATGGCGGTCCGGGGTTCGGAAAACGGAACTGAAGGACGAACCCGTCGGGCTACCCGAGCGCAGAAAGGGCTTCCTCATATATGACAGCACCACAGTCTCGGGCACGGTCATCAAGTCGAGCAACGCCGATAGCGTCGACTCGTGCCTCGTGGTCTGCCGCAACACCAGCGGCTGCGTGGCCGCCAACTTCTCCCAGCTGTCGACCAAATCGAAACCCATGTGCATCGCCTTCAAGTCGGTTCAGGCAACACGGCCGCATCTGTTGACGGGCACGTCCGTCCTGCTCCTGAAGGAGCCCTGATAGAGGCCTGGTCTACGTCGGACTTGCCCAGGGAATCGATGTCCAGGCGAGCGCCATTGCAAACAGCGCCGAGCGGGCCGCTGGCCGTTTTACGGGAACACGACCCCGCTCAGTACCTTGCCGCGCTCATCTCGCCGAGACCATTCTTCGGGCGGCGACGGCGGCCGCCTCGCGCTCAGGCCCCCGCGAAGCCGGCCTTCAGGATCGAGCGCCCCGCATAGCGCGCGACGTCTCCCAATTCGCCCTCGATGCGGATCAGCTGGTTGTATTTCGCCAGACGATCCGACCGCGACAGCGAGCCCGTCTTGATCTGACCGCAGTTGGTCGCGACGGCGAGATCGGCAATCGTCGAATCCTCCGTCTCGCCCGAGCGGTGCGACATGACAGCGGTGTAGCCCGCGCGCTGCGCCATCGAAACGGCATCGAGTGTCTCGGTGAGCGTGCCGATCTGGTTGACCTTGACGAGGATCGAGTTGGCGATACCCCTTGAGATGCCACGGCTCAAACGCTCGGTATTGGTGACGAACAGGTCGTCGCCGACGAGTTGGCACTTGGCGCCGATCAGATCGGTCAGCGCCTTCCAGCCGTCCCAGTCGTCTTCCGCCATGCCGTCTTCGATCGAGATGATCGGATAGCGCGCGACGAGGTCGGCAAGGTAGCCCGCCATGCCGGCGGAATCGAACACCTTGCCCTCGCCCGCCATGTCGTACTTGCCGTCCTTGAAGAACTCGGTCGAGGCGCAGTCGAGCGCCAGCATGACATCCTCGCCCGGCTTGTAGCCCGCCGTCTCGATCGATTTCATGATGAAGGACAGCGCTTCGTCGGCACTCTTGAGGCCGGGGGCGAAGCCACCTTCGTCGCCGATTCCGGTATTGTGGCCGGCATCCTTGAGCCCCTTCTTGAGGGCATGGAAAATCTCGGCGCCCATGCGGATCGATTCAGCCCCCGTCTCCGCACCGACCGGCATGATCATGAATTCCTNNGGATGTCGATCGGGTTGTCGGCGTGGGCACCGCCGTTGATGATGTTCATCATCGGAACGGGCAGAACGTGCGCCGAGGCCCCGCCGACGTAACGGTAGAGCGGCAGGCCCGACGCGAGTGCCGCGGCCTTGGCGGCCGCCATCGACACGCCGAGGATGGCGTTGGCGCCGAGCCGGCCCTTGTTGCTGGTGCCGTCGAGTTCGATCATAGCGAGGTCGATGCCGCGCTGGTCCTCGGCATCCATGCCGGCGAGCGCATCGTAGATCTCACCATTGACCGCATCGACGGCCTTGGTAACACCCTTGCCGAGGTAGCGGTCCTTCTCGCCATCGCGCAACTCGACGGCCTCGTGCGCCCCGGTCGAGGCACCCGACGGCACCGCCGCGCGGCCCATCGAACCGTCCTCGAGCGTAACATCGACCTCGACCGTCGGGTTGCCGCGGCTATCCAGGATCTCGCGGCCAACAATGTCGATAATGGCGGTCATGAGCTTGGTCCCCTGCTCTCATCACTCGAGTGGATCGCCGACCGGGCGCGGTCGCCGGCTGGCGCATTGCCCGGCGGGCAATCGTCAGCGGCCTTGTAGCCGGTCTTGCAAGGCTCGCAAAGTCCCGACAAGGTGCCCGGGCGAGGAACAACCAACCGGAGACCGCCATGTCTACCCTCGAGACCGTGACGGGCAGTTGTCACTGCGGCAACGTCCGCTTCACGACAACCGTCGATTTGACGAGCACGATCAGCTGCAACTGCTCGATCTGCCGCAAGTCCGGCATGATCCTGACGTTCGTTCCCGCGACAGCATTTTCACTCGAGACAGATCCTGACGCGCTCACCGACTACCAGTTCAACAAGCGCGTCATCCACCACCTGTTCTGCAGAACATGCGGCGTGCGCGCCTTCGGCCGCGGTACGGCGCAGGATGGCAGCGAGATGGTCGCGATCAACGTCCGATGCCTCGACGGGGTCGACCTCGATACCCTCACACCCCACTCCGTCGACGGAGCCAGCGCCTGACCGTGTCCATTCCATCAGCCCTCGTCCTTTTTTCCGGCGGTCAGGATTCGACCGTCTGCCTCGCCAAGACCCTCGACCGCTACGACCGTGTCGAAACCGTCGGCTTCGCCTACGGCCAGCGCCACGAGGTCGAACTCGAAACGCGCCTGCGGCTGCTTGCGGATCTACGCCAGTCATTTCCCGAATGGAGCGGCCGGCTCGGCGCCGATCACGTGCTCGCGTTGCCGACTCTCGGGCGAATTTCCGAAACGAGCCTGACGCGCGAAGTGGCGATCGAGATCGAAACCGGCGGCCTGCCGAATACGTTCGTGCCGGGCCGCAACCTGCTGTTCTTCACATATGCGGCGGCGCTGGCCTACCGCCGCGGCATCACGACACTCGTCGGTGGCATGTGCGAAACGGATTATTCGGGCTATCCCGATTGCCGCAACGACACGCTACAGACACTCGCAGACGCCTTGTCTCTCGGCATGGACCGCGCCTTCACGATCGAGACGCCCTTGATGTATGTGGACAAGGCCGGCACCTGGGCTCTCGCCGAGCGGATCGGCGGCGCGACACTCGTCGATCTCATCATCGAGGGGACGCACACTTGCTATCTGGGTGACCGCAAGCATCGGCACGTCTGGGGTTACGGCTGCGGCACGTGCCCGGCCTGCGATCTCAGAGCGAAAGGTTGGGACACATGGCAGACAGTGAAGAGATCCGCCGCGACCTACTGAAGGCGGTCGACGCCGCATTGGCGGGCGACTGGAACGCGGCGCACGCGATCGTGCAGCGCCACGAGGCAAGCCCGATCGCGAGTTGGCTTCACGCCCTCGTTCACAAGGTGCAGGGCGACGCCGGAAATTCGCGCTACTGGTATGCGAAAACCCACATGGACTACGAGCGCTTTCCCGACCATAAGGCCGAACTTCGCGCCATCTTCCATGAACTGACACACGAAAGCTGAAGGGCCCTATCCGCACGCAAGTCCGCACCCGCCCGCCAACTGACGCCGCCCAACAGCAAGGCAGCCAGAGACCAATCGCCGCCGAGGACCACCGACCATGGACACAGGAAACCATCGCCTTCGCATAGAATTCGTCGATATCACCGGCATGTTGCTGCGCTCGGAGGATATCAGCCCGTTCAACGCCCTGGTCGAGGCGGCCAAGGCTCGCGTCCAGGCCGACGGCACGGGCACATTCGACTTCGCGGACTTGGGCTACGGCGGCAGCATCCAATTCACCTGCGACGACGCCGACGCCTGCTATCAAAGCATCGCGGACCTACTGGCTGCCTCGCCGCTGGCCGAAGGGGCAACCGCCGAATTGATCTACGGCTGCGAGGATGACGCCGACAGGCAGCAGATTGCGATCGGAGTAACGGCATAGATGTCCAGCCACGCCCTTCTCATCCGCTTCGACGACTACGGCGCTCGCTTTCCCGCCGGCGCTCAATTCGATCTCGCGCCACTCGTCGCGCTCGCTGATCATCTGGACGGCATGCTGACGGCCGACGGTCTGGGTGAGTGCGACGGCCACGAAGTTGCCGACGACGGCAGCGTCGGCACGATCTACCTCTACGGCGAGAACGCGCGCCTCATGTACCAGGCCGTCAGGGAGACACTCGAAGCCTCGCAGGTCACGCGCGGCGGCACGGCATTCCTCTATTTCGGCGACGTCACCGACGAGGCGACACGGGTCGAGGAAGTCGCCATCGGCTGACTTGGCGCGCGCCGGGCACGGGCTGGGTGCGAGCTGGCTGCGTCAGGACTTGATCGCAAAGGGTGAGAAATCGGTATCACGATCGTAGACGTCGATACCTTCAGCCCGCTTCAGGAATCCGACGATCCTGTAGGTCAATGGCGTGAACAGGATTTCGACGATGGTCTTGAGCAGGAACTGAGCCAACATCACCTGCGGCAGCGCATCATTCGGAATGATGCCGCTGCCGTAGAAGGCCAGCGGATAAAAGAGCGCGCTGTCGACGGCCTCGCCGAAGATCGTCGAGCCGATGGTGCGCGTCCACAGCCATCGGCCCGCCGTCCAGATCTTCATCTTGGCGAGCACGTAGGAATTCACGAACTCACCGCAGAAATAGGCGATCATCGAGGCGCCGACGATCCGCCAGGCATTGCCGAACGCGATCTCGTAGGCCGTCTGGTTCTGCCAGAACGGCGCCGGCGGCAGGGCAACGACGACGGCTGCCATGAGACTCGCGAAGGCGAGTGCCGCAAAGCCCGTCCAGATGACGCGGCGGGCGCGGGCATAGCCGTAGACCTCGGTCAGGATATCGCCGAACACGTAGGAGATCGGGAAAAACAGCACGCCGGCGCCGAAGACGAAACTGCCGACGAGCGGAAGGTCGACAGTCGCGATCTTGGCCGGGCCGATGAGGTTGGAACAGACGAGCACCGTCACGAACGCGGCCATGACGAGATCGAAATAGCGCAGCCCGTTCGGGGCGCGTGCAAGGACGTCGCCGCCCGTTGCCGGCTCCGACGGTGCCGCGCCCGCCGCGCCCGCCGCGCCGCCGGGCCCTGGTCCCGTGCCGCCGTTTGCGCGAGGTGCCAGGCCGCGCTGATCGTCCGGTGTCTGCCCGTCCATGTCGCGCCCCCGCCTTCCCGCTGTCCCGGACGCCATCTCGCCCACGACCGCACCGCCGACCCCGTCACGCTCGATGCCAACTCCATCACGTTCGATGCCGAGATGCGACGGCATGCTTGCGATACGACCAAACGGAGCAATCGGACGTGCAGCCCGTTCCTCAGGTCCGCCGCAACAGTATCGCCTTGACAGTATCCGCGACGCTCGCCAGATGTCGCGGCCATGTATCACGTCAAAGAGATCTTCTACACGCTCCAGGGCGAAGGCGCGAACGCGGGCCGGCCGGCGATCTTCTGCCGCTTCGCCGGCTGCAACCTTTGGTCCGGGCTCGAAGCGGACCGCGCCACCGCCGACTGCCGCTTCTGTGACACCGATTTCGTCGGGACGGATGGCATCGGCGGCGGCAAGTACCGGACGGCGGGTGATCTCGTCGAGGCGGCCATCAACGCGAGCGGCGAAGACGCCCCGCCGGTCCTGATCGTTCTGACCGGCGGCGAGCCCATGCTGCAGGTGGATGGCGCCCTCATCGATGCGCTCCACGACGAAGGCTTCGAGATCGCGATCGAAACGAACGGGACACTCATCGTGCCGCGCGCAATCGACTGGATTTGTGTCAGCCCGAAAGCCGGCACGACGCTGGTGCAGCGGAGCGGCGACGAGTTGAAGGTCGTCTATCCGCAAGCCGGCCTGATGCCCGACACGCTCGCCGGCCTCGATTTCCGTTACCGCTTTCTGCAGCCTATGGACGGACCTGAGCTCGCCGCGAACACCGCCGCTGCGGTCGACTACTGCAAATCGAACCCGGAGTGGCGCCTGTCGCTGCAGACCCACAAGATGATCGGCATTCCTTGACGGCTATTGCGGGTATCTCCGGTTGGCAATCGCGCGGTTGAGCGCCTCGTCATTCGAGACCCATGCCTCTTGCACGGCAGTCTGCCATGAGCCACAGCGAACCTGCATCGGACGCCGAGCGCTGGATTTCGCCGGCAGGCGAGGTCGCGATGGGGAAGCGGCCGGTCAGGAAATAGTGGTTACGACCTCCTAAAATCGACGTGCCGCCGGTGTAGACATAGGCGCAGACAGAAACCGAACCATCTGCGTTGCGCACGGCCTTCATAGGCCCCGGCGTCAGTTTCTGACCCGCAAGGCTGTGGGCAGCAGCGGCTGCCATGATGGTATTCACCTGACCGGCACTCAGATGATGGCGCAACACTTCTCCAGGCGCCGTCGGTGCCGCAGCCATCGCGCATCCCGCAAGGCAAATTGTTGTCAGAATTGTCGCGCTGACGACTTTCATGTTGCCCCCACTGCAAACCAAGCACGAAACTCCTATAACGGACATTTATAACGGGCATTTGACCTATGCAACCGTCAACGAGGCTACGTATGAACGACAGGCTTCCCCGTGCCAGACAGCTGACATCGCGTATCGGCCGGATAGCCCAACCCGCATCTGCAATAGTGCTGCAGGCCCGACCCATTGCCCCGACGCGCCCCAAGGGCTAGAAGCCTCCGAGAACCCGTGGCCCGATAGGCCGCCGAACCCCGGAGGCCGGCGCTTTCCCGCGCCTCCCGAATTCTGGCACCAAAGTCCGAGCCCATGCGCATCTACAGAGAATTTCGCTTCGAGGCGGCGCATTTCCTACCGAGCGCAGCCCCGGGACACCCCAACTCCCGGGTGCACGGACATTCCTTCCGTGCGCGCGTTACAGTATCGGGCGAGCCTGATCCGGAGACGGGCGTCGTCATGCACTTCGACGACCTGACGGCTGCCATGCAGGACGCCCGCGACGCACTCGACCATCGCATGCTGAACGATATCGACGGCCTTGCCGCGCCGACACTCGAGCGGATCGCGATCTGGCTGTGGAACCGGTTGCAGAACCGCGTGCCGGGCCTCGCGGAAATCGAGATCGCGCGCGACAGCTGCCAGGAGGGTTGCATCTATACAGGGCCGGCGCGCGACATACGCTTGGCGGCGGAATAGCGGCATGGGACGCAAGCCTGACGACCAAAGAACGAGCGAGACGGCGCCCGCGCAGACTTCCCCGCAAACGGGCGCTTCGCCCACGGCATCGACCCAAGCGACTGCCGCCGGAGCAGTTCAACTCGGCCGCCAGGTCGCCCTGCCCGAAAGCCCGGATGGCGCACGCCTCGATCGAGTCGCCAACCCGCACGCCGATGCCCGTTACCTCGCCCGCTTCACGGCGCCCGAATTCACATCGCTCTGTCCGGTGACGGGTCAGCCCGATTTCGCTCACCTCGTCATCGACTACGTTCCGGATGCGTGGCTCGTCGAATCGAAATCGCTGAAACTCTACCTCGGCGCCTTCCGCAATCACGGTGCGTTCCACGAGGACTGCACCGTCGCCATCGGCAAGCGCCTGGTGGCGCTCCTCGACCCGCATTTTCTGCGGATCGGCGGCTATTGGTATCCGCGCGGCGGCATCCCGATCGACGTGTTCTGGCAATCGGGCCAGTGCCCGCCCGACGTCTGGCTGCCGGACCAGGGCGTCGCGCCCTACCGCGGCCGCGGTTGAAGCCTTTTACAGCGGCACGCGGGCACTCCCGCTGCCGCCGCCCAACCTCTCACGACATCAACCAAGGAACCCTGAGCGCGCTCGTCCGAGCCCGGCCGTCACTCGCCGAGAAACCGCATGTTGACCCAGCCGACCATGCCGCGCCAACTGACGCGGCACCACCGGCCCTGGCACGGGCCGAGACAATGCACGCCCGAGCCCTGGGGCGCGATCTGCCCAACGATGCGTGAACCTGGGTTCGGACTGCTGCGCATGTTCAAGACGTCCCACTGGGCGACATTGCGGACGCGATAGGTATCCGGCCCGTGCGCGCAATCATAACCCTGGGCCACGGCATCGGCCGGCACCAATGTTACGGCGGATGCAACGATCGCAAGTGCGGCACCGCACGTTGAAGACGACCTCCGCGATGGCCAATTCATCTTCGACACGAGCCGTTCCTCCTCGGTTGTAAGACCAGTCGTGACGATCACCGCGAGCCGGGCCGCAGCGTCTCGCCCCCGTTCCAGCTTGCCGCCTCCAGCACCGAACGCCAAGGGGCAATCGAACAGCATGCGATCGAAGTCACGCCGCCGCGACGGATGCTGCGATCCCGCCGACGAAGGCGACGGCCCCGATTGACCCGAACGGTGCCGCCTGCGATCAATGCATGAAAGCCAAGCGCCAAGAGTCAAGCGTCGCGCCAGAGCGCAGCACCGACGAGGCAACATATCGGGTGCAGGACGTGCCGAAACACCTCGTCATCACGAACGGCGATATCGCCGCGGCATCGCTCTTAGGGATTGGCGCCGCGGACGAGGTGCTGGCGTGGCGTGACGTGCTGCACGAGGGTCCGGTTCCGGCGACGGCAACGCTGGCTGAATTGAGCGCCATCCGTGCGGCGTTCATCGAGGGCGCGGGATGGTCCGGTCCCGACGTCGCCGCCGACTTCGCCGCGCGCGATGCCGTGCTACTTGCGAACGACGCGTTCGAAACCGTCACGCTCTGGTTCGAACACGACCTCTACGACCAACTGCAGCTCATTCAGATTCTCGACTGGTTCGCCACCCACCCGCGTCGCGATCCCGCGTCATTGCGTCTCGTCGCGGCCGACACCTATCTCGGCGAGATGAGCCACGAACAGCTTGCCGATCTTGCACGCGTCGCAGCGCCCGTCAGCGACGCGGAACTCGACCTCGGCCGGCGTGCCTGGCAAGCGTTCCGCGCGCCATCGCCCGAGCCTGTCGCCGTCCTCGCGGCGGCGCTTGCCGCACGTGCACCGATGGCGCCCGATGAAGCGCGATCGCGGCGCGACGACGATGGTGTTGCGACGGGCTCGGCGCATCCGCTTCCGCATCTTTGCGCCGCACTTGCCCGCATGCTCGATGAGTTGCCCGACGCACGGACCGGATTGTCGCTGACGGAGGCGACGATCCTGCGGCTCATTCGCGACGGCGTCACGCGGCCCGTCGATATTTTCGTCGCGTTGGGCGATCGCGAGTCCGCGCGCTTCATGGGCGACCTGCAGGTTTATGCGACCCTCGACCGCATGGCGGCATGGCCTTCGCCATTGATCGACGGCCTACCGCCGCCGCTCAACGCGCGACACGAAGCCGACGAGCGCAAGCGCTATCTGACGGCGCGACTGCGTGTGACGCTCATCGGCGCGGAGGTCATGACGGGACATGCCGACAACCTCGCGCACAATGCCATCGATCGCTGGTGGGGCGGCACGCATCTGACGAAGGTCAACGCATGGCGTTTCGACCGCAACGTGCGGCGTTTGATCATGGCGAAATAGCGGCCGTGTGCCAGCGTCCGCGCTCGATAATCCGTGGTGCACGAACCGCCGAAACAAGAAATTTCGAGACTCTTCGATCTTTGTCGGTCAACCGCGACGGATCGCGGCGGCTCACGCGTTCTCCCTACATCTGCGTTACCAAATCAGGGAGATCATGACCATGAAGCTCAAGACCATCGCAGCCATCGCAGGCATCGCTTTTGCCATGTCGGCCTCTGCGGCAACCGCCGCACCGCTTTCCGGTCTCGGAAATGCCGGCACGAACGGCGCCACACAGCAGAACCTGCTCGTCAAGGTGCACGGCATCCATCGCGCCTGCATGCCCGGCCGCTTCGGCTGGCATCGCTCGAGCCCGCGCAAGCGTCATATCGCCTGCCGGCCGTTCCGCCCGCGTGGCGCCGGCTGGACTTGGCGGTCGCAAGGACCGCGCCAGGGCTGGTACAATCGTCAGCATCGCCGCTGGCACAACTGACGCCGCAACCGCGTGAGACTGCAATAGCGATCGGCGAGGGCCGGCTTCTCTTCGAAGCCGGCCCTTCGTGCAGGCAACGACCTGCGAGTTCGCACATCACAAGGGCGCCGATGAGATCGCATCTCCGGCAAGCAACAATCACACGCGAGGTTCGCCACCGCGCACGTGCCAATCGCGTGTTGCCTCTGAGACGTCGTCGGGCAACATGGCATCGTCGACCAGAAAGCGGTGCCGTTCTCCATCCTTCGGCATGAAGCATTGGGACCGCGTGCCGAACCAATCGAAGCGATTGCGTTGCACGATGTCGTAGAGGCGGTTGCCGACGACATCGGGAACGATGCGGCCGACGATGCCGAGCCAGCGCCACGGCGCACGCATGGTGCGCGCGGCCGCAAGCGTCGCCGACCAGCGCGTAGAGGCACGTCCGGCATCCAGCACCATGAACGTATCGAAGCGATCCGCATCGAGCCCGTAATGCCGGTAGAGTGCGCGCGGCACGCGCGATTGTATGACGGCGAATTGTGTTGCCCCGTCGGGATCGCGCCTCAGCATCCACTGGACGCCGGACGAGCACAGCACACATACGCCATCGAAGATCACCAGCGGCCGGCTGTCGTCGAAGACCGGAACGGTCGGGTCTGACCGATAGGAATATCGCGCACGCTGCATCATGGCTGCGTGCCCCCGTCGTCTGGTCGCTCTGCAGCGTCGTGCGCCTTGATCCAGGCGATCAGCATATCGATCCGATCCGCGCCCCAGAACGGTTCGTCCCGCCAGATGAAGAACGGTGAGCCGAACACGCCGCGCGCGATGGCCTCTTCGCTCCGCGCCTTGAGAAGGTCCTTGAGACGCGGATCGCGCGCGAACGTGATGGCATCGCTTGGTGCGCCAGCCTCCTCGAGACAGCGCACGAGCACCTCGTCCGTCGCGATGTCCGCCGCATGACCGTATCCGTGCGCGAAGCAACGCTCGGCAAAGCGGCGGGCGGTCGCGGCATCGCATTCCTCGAGGCCGTAGAATATGCGGCTCGGCGCCAGTGCGATCACCGGCTTGCCGGGGCGATCGAACGGCACGCCCTTGGCCGTTGCGAGGCGCTGCCAGTCGCGGCGCGCATATTCGCCCTTCATCGGTGTCTGGGAGAGCCCCTGCGCGCCCGTCACCTTGAATGCGGTGCCGAGCATGAACGGCCGCCAGAGCACAGGGCGTGCCGTTTCGCGCTCGATGCGAGCCACCTCGAGGTGGGCGAAGTAGGCATAGCCCGATCCGAAGTCGAACCAGAATTCGATTGCGTCGGCGGCGTCACGCATCTTGGCTCTTGCCTCCCTCGCGCCGGCACGAGCCGGACGCAGCAGTCTCCTACCTAAGCGACGCGCGCGCAATCCTTGGCCTCGTGCTGAACCTTGGCGTCGCGGACGGTATCGCACCACTTGTGCAAGCCTCTCATCACGCCGGCTTGGCATCCGGTTGAGCACATAACACCGCCTGTGCGTTGACTTTTTTCCGCCACGGGAATCACGTCGACGTGATTGCGCCAAAAACTTTCTGGGGGTTTCAATGACCGGCCTTCCTGAGAATATCGAGGAGTTGTTGACCGAACTCGTCGAGAAGTCTCGCGACGAGATGAACATCATGGTGGCGCTCGCCGACGCGATCCGCCGCACCGACGACCAGCTGTTGCGCGAGGTGCGCAGCGTGACGATGCACCACGAGTTGCGCCGCGAGGAGATCATGGGCGAGTTGAACGCGTTGGCTTCGCGTCTGTGCGCTTTGCCGCGCCGACCCATCGCGGCACAGCAGCGGGCCTCGATCAACCATCAGCCGCGCGCGGTACCACAGGAGACCAGTGAGCCGTTCGCCGAAGCCTACGTCGCCGATCCTCGTGCGGTTCCCAATCCTGCGATCCAGGCAGCGGTGGCAGCGACCGAGTACAAGGGGCCCGGCGGCAGCTGGCGCGAAGCGGCCCGCAAGATCGACGACGAACTCGAGGAAGCCTTTGGCAACGGACTGCCTCGGCATTGAGGGGATGCCAGGGACGCAGGTCATGGCAGGGGCGCAAGTGATGCCAGGGACGCAAGTGTGCGTGCGAACGGCTGACCACGCAGGCGATGGCACACGGGCCGCCACCTGCGTCGGGGTGACGGTGGCGTGAATTGCCAGCGCCCCGACACCGCCTCCGTCATCCCGCGCGGTGCCGGATTCAGATCGACGGCAGAGACCTAAGCCACTTGCATCAGAGTCCGGAACTAATCGTGATTATCGACGCCATGGCGGTTCAACGCGCCAACGTGCTGAGCTGATCGTAGGCCGCATTGATGCGCTTCATCGCCGCCTCGTGGGCGCGGGCCACCTCGGGCGCGGCGGCGGTCCATCGGTCGGGATGATGCACGCCAGCAAGGCGCCGGCGCGCACGGTCGAGCGCTTCACGCGTAAAGTCGCAGCCGAGACCGAATACTTCTCGTGCGCCAGAAAGGCCGTCTGGTCCCGTGCGTCGCCTCATCGATCCGACACCGCGTCCAGCCTCGATCATCTGGCGCAAACGCTCCGCCAGACCGTGCGGCTCGTCGGGACTTCGCCAGCTATCGAAACTGTATAGCCCGAGGACGCCGTGGGCCGCACCGAAGAGACCGAGCACCAGAAATGTGGTCGTCTCGCTCAGTCGCTCGATGATTGGATCGCCCGTCGCCAGAGCCATTGCGACAAGCCCCGCCATTCGCACCACGATGTAGCCGAGAAATCCCGCGGCAATCGCCAGCACGCCAACCGCCGCGCGCGCGAGCAGGCCATTGCCTCGCCGCCATTTCAGATCGATTGCCTCGATGTCGATGAGCGCCGCCTTCGCGACCGCGAGGTTGCCGGCGAGTATGGCCTGCTCACCGAGAACGTAGTGGGCGCGAATATGCGCGAGGAGGCCATCCTGCCGGATGACCCAAGCGCGCTTGACGAGCCCCGGAACCATCCAAGCCGCCACGACGGCGAAGAAGTACGCGGCGAAGAAGGCAAGACCCACAAGCTCTGACACCGACATGTGCCGCCTCCCCGCGCACTCGACGCCACTCAGCCCAATCGCAAATCCGGTGGCGATGCCTCGGCCTTGAGCATGGCGATGGCCTCATCGAGACCCATCACCGTCTGCGCCTGGCTGCCGAGACGGCGCACCGATACCTTGCGTTCCTCCGCCTCGCGCTTGCCGACGACGAGCATCACCGGCACCTTGGCCAGCGAGTGTTCGCGAACCTTGTAGTTGATCTTCTCGTTGCGAAGGTCGATCTCGGATCGCAGCCCCGCCGCATCGAGTGCCGCTACCACGTCGCCGGCGTAGCCATCAGCATCCGACACGATCGTCGCGACGACGGCCTGCACGGGCGATAGCCACAGCGGGAAGTGGCCGGCATGGTTCTCGATCAGGATGCCGAGAAACCGCTCGAGCGAGCCGAACATCGCCCGGTGGATCATCACCGGCGTCACCTTGTTCGAGTGCTCGTCGATGTAGAACGCGCCGAGCCGTCCGGCGAGGTTGAAGTCCACCTGCGTCGTACCACACTGCCACTCGCGTCCGATGGCATCGCGGAGAACATACTCGAGCTTCGGTCCGTAGAACGCACCCTCACCCGGATTGATCGCGGTCTTGATCTGACCGTTCGAGCGGCGCTTCACCTCGTCGAGAACTTCCTCGAGGGCCGCCTCCGCCTTGTCCCACAGCTCATCGGCGCCGACGCGCTTTTCAGGCCGTGTCGACAACTTGATGAAGATGTCCTCGAAGCCGAAGTCCTTGTAGATCGACAGCATCAGATCGTTGATCTTCAGGCACTCGTCCTTGATCTGGTTCTCGGCGATGAAGACGTGCGCATCGTCCTGCGTGAAGTGTCGAACACGCAGAAGCCCGTGCAGCGCGCCCGACGGCTCGTAGCGATGAACCTTGCCGAACTCGGCGATCTTGAGCGGAAGATCGCGATAGCTCTTGAGGCCGTGTTTGAAGATCTGGACGTGGCCGGGACAGTTCATCGGCTTGCAGCAGAACACGCGCTCGTCGGGGAGCACGGTCGTGAACATGTTCTCACCGTAGTTCTGCCAGTGGCCCGACTGCTCCCAGAACGTGCGCTCCATCATGTCGGGCGAGTTCACCTCGACGTAGCCGGCCTTCTGCTGGGCGCGGCGCATGTAGGCGATGAGGTTCTGGAACAGCGTCCATCCTTTCGGATGCCAGAACACGGACCCCGGCGCCTCTTCCTGGAAGTGGAACAGATCCATCTCCCGGCCGAGTTTGCGGTGGTCGCGCTTCTCCGCCTCTTCGAGCTGGCTCAGGTACGCCTTGAGATCGTCCTCGCTCGCGAACGCCGTGCCGTAGATGCGCTGGAGCTGCGGATTGTTGCTGTCGCCGCGCCAGTAGGCACCGGCGAACTTCATCAGCTTGAAGGCCTTGCCGATCTGACCGGTCGACGTCATGTGCGGGCCGCGGCATAGATCGAGCCACTCGCCCTGCTTGTAGATCTTGAGATCCTCGCCGGCGGGAATGGCGTCGACCAGTTCGATCTTGAACGTCTCGCCCTTCGAGCGGAAAAAGTCCTTGGCCTTCTCGCGCGACCAAAATTCCTTGGTGAAGGGCTCGTTGCGCTGGATGATCTCGCCCATCTTCTTTTCGATCTTGGCCATGTCGTCGGGCTGGAACGGCTCGGATTTGGCGAAGTCGTAGTAGAATCCGTTCTCGATCACCGGACCGATGGTCACCTGTGTGCCAGGCCACAGCGCCTGAACCGCCTCCGCCATCACGTGCGCGGCGTCGTGCCGGATCAACTCGAGTGCTTCGGGATCGCCTCGCGTGACGATGCGGATGGCACTGTCGGCATCGATCGGATCGGCGAGATCGACGAGGCGGCCATCGCGCACCAGCGCAACCGCCTTCTTCGCGAGGCTCTTCGAGATGCCTTCG
This sequence comes from Hyphomicrobiaceae bacterium, assembly GCA_020442185.1. GTDB lineage: Bacteria > Pseudomonadota > Alphaproteobacteria > Rhizobiales > Hyphomicrobiaceae > JAEUMD01. The sequence continues at coordinate 17,704 of JAGRKS010000031.1, read as the reverse complement.
GCCAGTTGGACGCCGGTGATGTTCTTGGGGTACTGGCGCTCGGCGCCGTCGGGGAATCGGAGCGTGATGTCGCTCATGTCGTCGTCTCCTCTCACTCACTGCCTACCAAGCAGGTAAGATGGCTGAATTGTCGCGACGCGGCGGACCGGGCCAGCGCTCGGGGGCTTTTGCCTTGTCGCTCGTATCGCTGTCAAGGTGATGGCGGCGCTGACCGGTCGTCGCCGCAGGAGCTATTGCCGCAGCGAGCGTCGCCGCACTCACCGCCGTCCTCATGCGTGGAACGGTCGCGCCATGCCGCACTCGCCTCGATATGCGCGCCCGTCCAGCGGCCATAGCGCCAAGGTGTGAAGGGGTGGCGCCGGGACCGGATGTCGGGCGGCGGATCGTAGCCGGCCGAACCCCACGGATTGCAACGCAAGATGCGCGACAACGTCAGCCAGAAGCCACGCCACGCCCCGTTGGTGTCGATCGCCTCGAGACCGTACTCCGAACAGGTCGGCAGATGCCGGCACTCGAGACCCATCCACGGCTTGATCGTCCACCGGTAGAGATGGATCGGCGCCTTCAGCACCCCGGCGAGAAGCACGGCGAGGAAACCGGCCGGCCCCGCTTCCTCACGCTCGCTCAATTCCGACCTCCGACGATCGTCATCGCGTTCGACAGCCATTTACACTTCCTACCCGGATTTCGAGTGCGTTGCATGGCGACGCCAGCCGCGACGATCCAGACCCGGCCATCGTCGCGCGATATTTCTGCAACCTGCGATATTCGCATATGCGTAGGTAAGGTCTTTCCGGGGGCTCGTGCCAAACCCACACACGCCGTTGGCCTCAGCGATCCGCTGCATCTGGCTACGCCGCACCAGAACATTCTTATTGGTCACACCAACTGGCAGCAAAGCACCGGGCGATCCCTCATGCCGGATGCTCCAGTGCGGACGCACCACCCGAGCGTTCGCGGCGCGCGGCGATGTCGTCCAGCGCGCGCGCGACAGCTTCGAAGACGAGAAGCGTCGACGTGTGCCGCGCCTTGTAGTCACGCACCGGTTCGAGCACGGCGAGATCCGCCCAGCGGCCTTCCGGCGGCGGACCGTTTTCTCTCAGCATCCGTCGCATCGATGCTCCGACGTCGCGGATTTCGTCGAATGTCGTGCCGACGATCTCCCGCCCGACGACAGATGCGGCCGCCTGGCCGAGCAGGCAGGCTTTCACGGACTGACCAAAATCGGCGATCCGATCATCCTCGACGGCAATATCGACCGTGATCGTCGAGCCGCACAGTTTGGAATGGGCCGTTGCGGTCGCGTCGGGTGCCGCCAGCCGCTCGGTCCGCGGAATGGAGGCCGATAGCTCGAGAATCCGAGAGTTGTAGATGTCGTCGAGTTGCGTCATGGCACCTGATGCGGTTATCGCGCGGACGTGTCGCCCTCATGGCCGCCGGCATGTTCGACGGTTTCGGGTGGCCCGCGACCCGAAGCGCTTATATAGGCGATGTGAGCAGCAAAGGGGAGCGGGTCGCGGTTCGCCTGGGTATCGCGCCCCTGTGACTTTCACCTTGGTGCTGGCGCCGACGTAGCCAAGACCCACGACACCTGACGCCCTTTGAGGGGCCCCGCCCTTACCTCCGCTCACCGGCCGCCCCCCGGGGACGACCGGCGCCCCGGCACCCAATCTGGCCAACGCCAACCACGAAGGCATCCGCCGATGACCACCCAAGACAACACCTCGACCACAACGCCATTCGAACAGGCCCGGTCGAAAGCGGACCTCGAACACGGCGGCACGTTCGCGCCACGCTTCGACGCCAGCGGCCTCATTCCCGCGATCGTCACCGACGCAAACGACGGCCAAGTACTGATGTTTGCCTGGATGAACGCCGAGACGCTGGCGTTGACGCTCGAGACCGGTATCGCGCATTTCTGGAGCCGCTCGCGTGGGCGTGTATGGAATAAGGGCGAGGAGAGCGGCAACACGCTGGCCGTTTCCCGCATGCTGACCGACTGCGACCAGGATGTCGTCTGGATGAGTGTGACCGTCGCCGGGAAAGGCCGAGCCTGCCACACGGGCGCGCGTAGCTGCTTTTATCGCGAAATCGTGATGCCGGCCGAAGCGGGCGGCCCCTACCGATTGGTCCCGGCGGCCGACGCCAGCGAGACGCCTGCCTGATGGCGCCTCGCCGCAGAGCCATCAGCTGACACGTCGCGGCTTGCAGGCCGGTATTGCCCCTATGAACAACGGCCTGAAATCGTGCGTTCTGCGAAGAGTTCGGCCTTGTGCCACCGACAATAATTCGGCCGCGACATCGCCCGGAAACTCGCAGTGGCGGGCAAGCAAATGTCGGAACCGGAGTGACGCGCCCTCGACCACCGCCGCTCGACATATCGCAATCGCGAGATTGTAGACCGCGTGACTGCTGCGTCGCAGCGACGATTTCCGGCCACCGATACGCCAATCGTAGGGCCCCTTTAATCCGATCGGTCCAATATCAATTAAACTGTAAGTCAAGAATCATCGACTTGAGTTTTGCCAGATCCAGTCTGCCAACGGCCAGACGTAGACGGATTGGAAACGTCGCCATCGCGGAAACCAACCCGACGGCACATGACTTGCAGGTATCTGGCACCCATGGCGGCAACCGGCCGCCCGACAGTACCGCTTGCAGCGCGCACGGATGCATTCTGCAGGCCCCGGCAGCGGCTCTATGCACGCCACGCGATGCAGGTTGCATGGTTGCGAGACCGCTGGAACGAACACAACTGCGCCAGCAATTTCCTTGGGTCAGCGTGGTACGCTTAAGATGAATTGAAAGGTCAGGGGGCCGCCATGGCGGTGAACGGCATCTCGACAGGCAAGATTGGCCTGGCACTTGGCGGCGGCGCCGCGCGGGGCTGGGCCCACATCGGTGTCCTGCGCGCGCTCGACGCAGCCGGGATCAAGCCCGATATCATTGCTGGAACGTCGATCGGTGCCGTCGTCGGCGGTTGCTATGCGGCGGGCCACCTCGATCATCTGGAGCGCTTCGCCCGAGAACTTACCGTTCGCCGCGTCTTCGGCTACCTCGATTTCAATTTCTCGGGCACCGGACTGATCTCCGGCCAAAGACTATGCGACCGCCTCGAATCCGATCTCGGCGACCGCACGATAGAATCGCTGCCACGCCGCTTCACCGCCGTTGCAACCGAGATCGGCACCGGCCACGAGGTGTGGCTCTCGCGCGGACGCATGGTCACCGCCATGCGCGCATCCTACGCTCTGCCCGGCATTTTCCGGCCCGTGAAGCTCGACGGCCGCTGGCTGTTCGACGGAGCGCTCGTCAACCCCATTCCCGTCACCGTCTGCCGGGCGCTCGGCGCGCGCTACGTGATCGCGGTCAACCTCAACAGCGATACCTATACGCGCGGCACCGTGATGCCGCACCTCGAAGCCTTCCCACAGGCACCGGAAGACGAGGCCGAACCGCCAGCAAAGTCGGGAACGGCAGCGGCCATGCGCCGGCTGCTGCAACGCCAGATGTTCGGCCGCGGCGACGACAGCCCCGGAATTTCGACCGTCATGGTCGATGCGTTCAATATCGTTCAGGATCGCATTTCGCGCTCGCGTCTCGCCGGCGATCCACCCGATGCGATGATTTCGCCCCGCATTGGAACGGTGGGCCTGTTCGATTTCCACCGGGCGGAAGAATTAATCGCAGCCGGTCACGATGCGGCCCGTCGTGAGATCGAATATCTCTCGCGCGAGATCCAGGCGCGCCGCGATCATCATCAGCTGGCGCCGCAACATCTCGGCTAGTGTTGCGTCACTAGCGCGGTGCAGCAAGGGAACCAGGTACCGGAGACGGAACACCTAGCCGTTCGCGCCCTCGCGCTCTGCTCGGACACGCCTATTCGATCCATCGCGCGATATCGGTAAGTCGCGTTAGCCGCTGTCGGATCAGCCTGTCGCCAGATAGTCGCGCATCGCCGTCACTTCCATCTGAACCTCGGCGATATGATGCTTGACCACGTCGCCGATCGAAATGATGCCGACCAGCGCGCCGTGATCCACGACGGGAACGTGGCGGAAACGGCCCTGGGTCATCACCGCCATCATTTCCTCGATCGATGTCGCTTCCGTGCAGGTGATCACGCTTTTCGTCATGATCGACCCGACGGTTTGCGTGAGGACGAGCGCACCCTGTTCGGCAACCGCACGGATGATATCGCGCTCGGAGACGATGCCAGCTACCGCGCCCGCGTCGCCGACGATGACGACGGCACCAATCTTCTTTGAAGCCAATTTCAGGGCCACGTCCTGGATTTTTTCATCTGGCCGCGCCGTGGTGACAGCCCGGCCTTTCGCCTTGAGCATGCCCGCAACGTTCATTCCACATCCTCCGCTACGTCAACGGGCGCGACGTACGCGCCGGCTGAACGACTGCTCGTTCGGTGGCCTGTGTCTAAACGGAACCATGGCCGGATCTGGCCACACATCCGGCGCACACGCCTTGGAGCGGAACGCCCGCCCAGACGCATCGTGCGACAATCCGTCATGGCGTGCAAGTCGGCTGTGTGACTTCAGTGAAGCGTGTCGACCACCCTCAGCTCCGGGCGCCGCGGCGATTTGACGTCGAACAGACCGAACAGCAGCAGCCCGGCCAGATAGCCGCCGATATGCGCTTCCCAGGCAATACTCTGCCCACCGTCGCCCGGCATCCCGACACCGGCGCCGGCCATAAGGTTCATCGCGATCAAGATCGCCGTCGCGACCAGCACGCGGCTGTCCCGTAGCGTCCTTGGCAAGCTCATCAGAGGAACCGACCTTGGCGTCTCCCTGAGCCGCCAGATGCCGCCGCTGTCGATTGCCGAAAACAAGAACCGCATAGTGCCGCCCATCAGGCCAGCAACCGCGCCGGAGGCACCGATCATGGGGGTGCGGGCGCCAAGATTGAAGGCGAGGAACAGCAGCGCCGCCGCAATGCCGGTCACGACCGCAAAGGCGATGAACCGCAGCGACCCGACGCGCATTGCGATCGCCCCGCCGAAGGCCAGCAGCCACAAGCCGTTGAAGGCGATGTGCATCAGGTTGCCGTGAATGAGCATGTGCGTGACGAAAGAGGTGATGGCCGCCGGATAGCCGCCGGGCAGCAGCGCGGCATCGCCGTCATAGCGCGAAGGAATGAAGGCACCGGCGATCACGACGAGATTGTCGAGATCCTCGGGCAACAGCAGGCGGACGACGTGAACAGCGACGAGAAGCGCGAGCACTGCCAGGACGGCGGCTGGAACGTTGAACAACGGCTCATCTCGGTTCATCGGATCTCCTTATCGGCCAGCGCCGGCTTCCGGACTCATAGTACCCGGTCAGACTTTTCACGTTGAGCGTTAACGGCTTCGCCGCGCCACGACAACGACCATCGCCGCAGCGCCACGAGCCTTCCGTCGCCGGCAGTATCGGCCCAGATGCCGTCCAGATGCCGCAAGGCCAGCCCTGCTTGGCGCGGCTGGCACGGAAGCTGCTCTTGTCCCTGGAAATGCCGGCGACCTGATCGAACCTGTATCGACTTCGGACGGCGGGACTTTGGACGGCGTGCCTTCGTGCCGATCGATTTCCACGCCCGGGCCCTCTCGGCGGCAGAAATGCCGACCTTCACGATATGCGCGACCCGGCGGGCTGCCGGTACGCGTGGACAACGAAACGGAACGCGGACGCAATGAAATCCAAGACCAGCCAGCTGCTGTTCACATACTGGAACGAGGTCCGCAACGGCCGCCTCGCCCCGCGCCGCTTCGAGATCGAGCCGTCGCGCATAACACCCATCCTGCCCGAAACGTTCATTCTCGAGCGTCTCGATGCCGACACCTACCGGTTCCGGCTCGCCGGGACCCGCATCTGCGAGGATTTCGGCACCGAACTCCGGGGCACCAACTTTCTCGACGGATGGAGCCAGGACGACCACATCACTCTCAACCGGCATCTGCGGGCCATCGCCCAGCAAGGCGGGGTCGGTGTCGTCACGTTCGAGGCGGCCGCGATAAGCGGCGAATGCGCAACCTTCGAGTGCATTCTGCTCCCCCTCGTCCATACCCGCGACACCGTCGACCGCTTCCTCGGCGCGCTCTCCCGCGTCGGCTCGGTCGAGCATCAACAGGCCGCAGGACGTTTCCGCCGGCACCTTGTTGGCACCGAGGTCATCTGGCCCGACGGCAAGCCCCATTCGGTCGTCGTCTCACAGCATCGCCAGGTGCCATTCCTCCCGCACGTGCGCAACGCGCGTATCGTCCGCGTCGACCGCCGCCAGTTTCGCGTTTACGAAGGCGGCCTTGGCAAATCGACCGGAGACGACGTCTGAGCCTTTGCCCACAGTCCCGGCGTGCCGAAAGCACCCGCACGCGCCGCCATGGCGCCATGGGCCCATTCGGGCCGACCACACAATTGCACCAACAACGTCACGCGGCTGTCTCAAAAAGACCCCTGCCATTAGCCGAACATTAAGACGGTAGCTCGAATAATGCGGTCAAGGGCCGATCGGACAGGGAGGTATCCCAGGTCCGGCGGCGTCCCGAGCGACTTCGTCTTGAGCGTAGGACCGGCATTTATGTCATTTCAGGCAGCACTTGCACGCAAACGCGAAGCCAAGGCGGAACCGCTGACGGAATCCGACCGCCGCCGCAACAAGCGATATAACCTGAGCCTGCTTGGCCGCTTCATGCGCGCCGACCGCCACGAGTATGCATGCCGCCTGATCGACATTTCTATTGGCGGTGTGTCGTTGGCTTCCCCAGTCGCCGTCGACCTCGATGAACAGATCATCGCCTACATCGATGAGCTCGGCGGGCTCGAGGGCACCGTCTCGCGCATTTTCGAAGGCGGCTTCGCGCTCTCGCTCAAGGCGACGCGCCACAAGCGTGAGAAGCTCGCGGCCCGCATCACGTGGCTCCTCAATCGCTCGGAACTCGGCGGGCTCGAAGACCGCATCCACGAGCGCATCAATCCCACCGAGACACAAACGCTCCTAAAGCTCGCGGAGGGCATATCCGTGCGCTGCCAAATTCTCGACATTTCGTTATCGGGCGCGAACCTCGCGACCGAAGCCCGTCCGCCGATCGGCGCCGAAGTTGTTCTCGGCAAGCTCAACGGCAAGGTGATGCGCCATCACGATCGCGGAATCGGCATTCGGTTCCTTGACATTCAGGAACCTGAAGCACTGAAGCGACATTTTGGTTGAACCGACGACACGAGGGGCCGCGACCAACAGAAGGGGCCGTTGCCCCAAATCTGAGCGCAGATGGATCAAATTTGAAGCGAAGCCGATGAAAATCCTTCAAGTCAAATTCGGGGATTTCGGCTATGCTGATGGAGTAGATGCGGGGTTGGTTATGTTGCGTTTGTATGTTGCCGTAGCGTTGGCCGCGTGCGTCGGCCCGTCCCTCGTCAGTGAGGCGGCGGCCGATCCCAACCGGCAGTCGAAGGTGGCTTTCGCCTCGACGCCTGCCTTCATGCGGGTGTTCGGACTATCCCAGGCGCCGTATGGGTTCGTCCGCTTCTGCGAGACGAATTCCGACCAGTGTGCGCCGAGTGGATCGGAGGACGCCCGTATCGATGCGACACCCGAGCGTCTCAGCGAACTCGACAACGTCAATCGCTACGTCAATCGGGCCATCAAGCCGCTGACCGATCTTGAGCTGTACGGTGTCAACGAGCTTTGGACCCTGCCGCGCGAAGCGGGCGATTGCGAAGACTACGCCCTTCTCAAGCGTAAAGTTCTGATTTCACGCGGATGGCCGGCCAGCTCTCTGCTCATGACGGTTGTCCGCGACGAGCGCGGTGAAGGTCATGCGGTGTTGACGGCGCGCACGGCGCAAGGTGATTTCGTGCTCGACAACAAGGTCGAGGGCGTCAAACTCTGGAGCCGCACGCCCTATCAGTTCGTGATGCGACAGTCGTATCTGAACCCGAAAGTCTGGGTGGCCCTGGAAGCAGGTGATGCCGTGCGCCCGGACGCGCTTGCAGGTGTCGAACGCCCGCACTGAAGGTCGAATGAAGCCCGCGCCCTGTCACGCGGGCTGCAGGCCGGCCTTGAATCGCTGCCAATTCTCGACATAGCGTCCTGCCGCACCACTCATCGCCACGACGTCGTCCTCGCTGAGCTGGCGCACGACGCGCCCTGGCGAGCCGAGCACCATTGAAAAGGGCGGGATCACCTTGCCCTCGGGTATCAACGTGTTCGCCCCGATCAGACAACCCTCGCCGATGTCGGCGCCGTTGAGCACGATGGATCCGATGCCGACGAGGCTGCGCGCACCTATCCGGCAGCCATGCAGCATCACCATATGTCCGATCGTGACATCCGGACCGATGGTCATCGGGAAGCCGGGATCGGTATGGAGAACACAGCCATCCTGAATGTTCGAACGCGCGCCGAGGCGGATTTCCTCGTTGTCGCCGCGGATCACGGCACCGAACCACACACTCGCGTCATCCTCGATCACGACGTTGCCGAGCACGACGGCATTCGGCGCCACCCAGAAACGGCCGCTGGATGGCGTGCGAACGTGGACGTCGTCGAGTGCGTAGAGGGTCATTGCTGCTGGCTCCAGTCGAGCGGATTTGGCCAAGGCCATCACGAAATGCCGTCGCTGGTTCGACGACGAGACACTGCGGGATGATCGTCACCGCACCCACGTGCGTTCACACGTCCTCGAGATCCATCTCGAGGATTGCCATCTGCAGCTGATACTCGATCTCGCCGTCTTCCTCGATCCGGTAGAGTGTCGCCACAAACTCGTCCTTGATGAATATCTCGGCCATATCGCCCTTCTTGGGTTGCGCGCGCACTTCGAGCGTCTCTGCCCCGAGCGTCCGCTTCAGATACGACTGCAGCCGTGCCAACTCTTCCTTTTTCACGTCCGTGCCCTTCTATGTGAAAGTTTTCGATTGATCGCCCAGACGAGGCACGAACCGGCCGTAACCGGTCTGCGTTGTCGCGCGCGAAATTGCCCGCCGTGCCATCGAGGGCGGCCTCTTTCGGCCGCGGCCCGATTGTCACGACGACATGGTCACGACGGCTTGGTCACGTCGACTTGGCACCCGGCGTGCCGCAGCCGCAATCATCGGCAGCAAGCCCCTGTTCCATGTTGCGCGCGGGCTCGGGGCAACCGGCTGGGCCGACGACTTTCGCGGGAACGCCGGCAACCGTCGTATTGCCCGGCACATCGGCGAGCACGACGCTGCCGGCCGCGATGCGCGAGCAGTTGCCGACGCGAATGTTGCCGAGTACGGCCGCACCGGCGCCCACGAGAACGTTGTTGCCGATCTTGGGATGCCGGTCACCCGTCTCCTTGCCGCTGCCGCCGAGCGTCACACCATGCAGGAACGAGCAGCTGTCACCGACGACAGCCGTCTCGCCGACGACGAACCCGGTCGCGTGGTCGAGCATGATGCCCTTGCCGAACTTGGCGGCCGGGTGAATGTCGACACCAAAAAACTGCGAGCCGAGGCTCTGCAGGTAGAATGCGAAATCGCGATGGCCCATGTACCAGAGTTCGTGCGCGAAGCGATGCACGGCGAGCGCGTGGAACCCCTTGAAGTAGAGCAACGGCTCGATGTAGCGCTGGCAGGCGGGATCGCGATCCCTGACGGCCGCGAGGTCGGCACGGAAGATTGCACCGAGATCGGTATTCTTCTCGAGCACCTGCTGGAAGAGACGCGAAATCAAATGAACATCGAGGTCCGCATTTTCGAGCCGCCGCGCGAGGCGATGGCAAACCGCCTCCTCGAGGCTGTCGTGGCTCAGGATGGTCGCGAAGATGAAACTGCCGAGGGCCGGCTCAGCGCGCATCGCGGCTTCTGCCTCGTCGCGCACGGCCGTCCAGATCGGATCATAAAGCTCGACGTTGCCGCGCGGCTCGCTCGACCGACGTGTCATGGTTGATACTCCTCGCGAATTGTCTCGCGCCCGACGGGCTTCGATTGCGCGGACTGACGTCCGATGGGGTAACGGCGCCTCCGACGACTGTCAACCTGAGGTAATGTCAACCTAAGGCAATGGCAACCGGAGGCAATAACCGGGGCACCTCGAGCAGGCCTCGCGCCCAGCGCGTTCCGCTGCCATGGACCGCCATCGCCGAAGCGCCCCAACGGCTCTTATAGCTCGACTTCTCGATATGCTACACGATTGAACCCGACAACGCATGCCCCGGAAGGAGGGGTATGAAGGACGGCCCAGGAAGATCGACAAGGACGACAGACTTTGACGAGGCACACGACGGCCAGGCGCACCTCCCCGTTGAGCCGAACCGGAGGCTGGCGCCCCATCATTATCCCTGTCGCCAAATTGTAACCCGGTGGGACGACGGTACGGATAGTCTTAGGCCGGATCATTCGCCCGCGACGAGACGGAGAACGTCTTTGTGGATTTGCCGTCGCGATTACACGCAGGGTAATGGCAGGCATCGTGCCTATGAGACCCCCTTGCCCGTGAGCCCCTTGCCTGTAGACCGTGCCAATTGCGATCTGCTTCTGCACAGCTCCGTCCGCGTTGAGGTGCACCACAAGGCCGCACCACCTGGGCCGCACCGCCTGGGCGTCAACGCCGAGCCGCACCACCTGGCCGCAGTCCACGACGTCACATGATCGAGGCGAAAGCTGATATGAAGTCGCAACATTCTTGGCCGTCACCGCTGCATCCAATCCCGCGCAGCTCTATTTGTGCAGTGACCCTGACCCTCGCCGGCATGTCCATTCTCGCCGCCATGTGGGCACAGCCGAGCGCCGCGGCGGAACGCTCACGCGCGGTCCTCGATGCCTGTTTCGCACCCGCCGACCTCAAGGGCCGCCCCGCCGAAAAGCCGCCGCGCAAGCGTCAGAACGCATTCGACCGCAACGAACCGCCCCGCCCGCTCGCGGAATTTCGCCCCATCCCAGCGGGCCTGCGTGGCGCCATCCGCCGCGTCAAACTGCCGGCCGGCCGCAAGCTCGTCGCACTGACGCTCGACCTTTGCGAGCAGCCTGGCGAGATCGCCGGATATGACGGCGCCATCATCGATTATCTGCGCGCCGAAGGCATCAAGGCGACACTGTTCGTGGGCGGCAAGTGGCTGCGATCCCACGACACGCGCGCCCGCCAGCTGATGGCCGATCCGCTGTTCGAGATCGCCAACCACTCAGCGGCTCACCGAAATCTGCGACTGCTCACCGGCACGCGGCTCGGCGACGAGATCAGCGGTCCGCAGCGCGCCTACGAAGCGATCCACGAAGACTTCGGCCGGCAACAGTGCGTCGCCAACGCCGGTCCGGCCTGGCGTTCGGTGCCGCGCCGCATGTCGCTGTTCCGCTTTCCCTTCGGAGCTTGCAACAAGGCCTCTCTCGACGCGGTCAACGATCAGGGCCTGCTCGCCATCCAATGGGATGTCTCGACCGGGGACCCGACGCCACAGCAATCGGCGGCGGCCATCGCGCGTGAAATACTGCGCAAGACGCGCCCGGGTTCCATCGTTATCGGCCATGCAAACGGCCGCGGCTTCAACACCGCGGCCGCGTTGCCGCTCGCCATTCCAAAGCTCAAGGCCGAGGGCTATGAATTCGTCACGGTCACGGAGTTGATCGCGGCCGGGACGCCGGAGATCGTGCCGACCTGCTATAACCTGAAGCCTGGCGATACCGACCGCTACGACAATCTGGCGACCGCGTTCCGCCGCGCGCCGCCGAAGCGCCACGCGAACTCGGGAAAGTTGTTGGCAGTGCCGGAGAGCGGATGGACCGCGACCGTGAAATCCAAACGGTGAATTCGGCGCCGGGCCATGCCGCGGCAGCGGGAGGCGGGCGATGACCGATGTTCTGAAGCGGGTCGCGGTGCTCCCAATCGACGGCGATGAGCAGGTGGCGATCGACGAGATCACCGCCGCCCTTGCCGACGACATCGCCCGCCCGTTGGCGCGTGCGTTGGCGGCCATCGATCCGTGGGCCCGCTATCACTTCACGCCGAGCCAGTTCGCAGGCTATTTCGGCGACCCGGCACCCATTGCGCCGCGCTACCTCTTGCGTCGGGGGGATGACATCGCCGGGCTCGTCGCGCTCAAGCTCGGCTGGATGTTCGGCACGTACCTGCAGCTCATCGCGGTGCTTCCAGCACACCAGGGCCGCGGCATCGGCGGTGCTGTCCTCGACTGGCTCGATCAGACGGCGCGCGGGCGGGGCGAGCGCAACCAGTTCGTCGTCACGTCGGCGTTCAATATCCGCGGGCTTGCACTCTATCAGGCCCATGGCTTCACGCCGATCGCGACCATGCCCGGCCTCATCAACGACCGAGAATCCGAGATCCTTCTGCGCAAGCGTCTGACGTGAGACCCCGCGGCGTCATAGCCGCGCGCCACTCGGCTTGCGCCCCAAGCCTCTCAAACCTCGAGGACGACGCGGCCGCGCACCTTTCCGGCAATGATCTGCGGCGCAAGCTCGATCACGTCCGCCAGGGGACGCGTAACCGTCAGCGACGCCAGCAGTTCTGGATCGAGGTCACGCGCCAGCCGCTCCCAGGCCATTTGCCGCTTCGCCTTGGGTGCCATCACGCTGTCGATGCCGGCGAGCGTTATACCCCTGAGGATAAAGGGAGCCACGGACGTCGCGAGATCCATGCCCTGCGCCAAACCGCAGGCCGTGACGCAGCCGCCGTATTGGGTCATCGCAATGGCGTTGGCGAGCGTATGGCTGCCGGCGACGTCGACGACACCGGCCCAGCGCTCCTTGCCGAGCGGGCGCGCCGGACCGGACAACTCGTCCCGCGCGATGATCTCCTTGGCGCCGAGCGTCTCGAGGAATTGCTTTTCCTCCGGGCGCCCCGTCGAGGCGATGACGTGGTAGCCGAGGCGGGCGAGGACGGAGACGGCAACACTTCCGACACCACCGGCCGCACCCGTGACGAGAACCGGGCCCGACGCCGGCGAGACCGCGTGCGCCTCGAGACCGAGCACGCACAGCATCGCCGTATAACCTGCCGTTCCGATCGCCATCGTCTGCGCCGCGGTGAACGCCTCCGGCCGCTTGACGAGCCAGTCGCCCTTGACCCGCGCCATCTCCGCATAGCCGCCGTGGTGTGTCTCACCGACACCCCAGCCATTGAGGATCACGCCGTCGCCCGGCTTGAACGAGGGGTCGGACGACGTCACGACCTCGCCCGCAAAATCGATGCCGGGGATCAGCGGCCATTTGCGAATGATCGGTCCCTTGCCGGTCAACGCGAGGCCGTCCTTGTAGTTGATGGTCGTATGGCTGACACGCACGAGCACGTCACCGTCCATCAAGTCGTCGGTCGCGAGGTCGGTCCACGCGAAATTCGGCCCGGCGTCGGATTTCGTGGCGAGAAGGGCTTTGAATTTGGTCATGCTGACGGTCTCCTGGCGTTTCGCGCGGATGAATTCCATCGAATAGAGGTCAGGCGCGGTGCCGTCGAGCCTTCCTCTCAAAAGGTCACGCGGTGTTGTTACCGTGAGCGCTGCCGTGGCCATCGGGCCTCTGCGGCGGGAGTCTTGCAGCATACTCCGCAACCACAACGAATATTCTGGCGGCAATATCAGTATTTGGCGCAATATACTCAGACATAACTAGTAACGCCAATGTGGCCTTGGCGCCCTTCGACCATGTTGCTCAACTGCATTTGTTGCATGCGCTCAGTAAGTCTTGCGCTGCAATATCTTTTTCGCTTGGCATTCGACGTTCGTCGCATCTAACATCTGGACGTCGCCGGTCCCCACAACAGGGGTTCGGCGACCGCAACCGGCGACGTATTTCGCCGGAAAGCTCCGAGACTGGAGCGAAAAAAGAAGTCGATTGGAGGCAACGATGGAAATCCGGACTCGATTGAATGTCCTCGCTGCGATGATGTCATTCGTCTTTCTTGCAGCGATCGTGATCGGCATGGTCTGAGCACCATGAACTGAACACGAAGCGCGGCCCGTGCGCAGTAGCGCACCTTGAGCCCGCCAGAAACGTCTCGGAAGACGCCCTCTAGTACCCGATCAATTTGGCGCTCCGGGAACGATCAAGAAAAACACTCGTTGCATAGTTGACTGAGCCAATACCCCCCGCGGAACAGGCGACCGACCCCCGAGCCGTTCCGACACAATTGCAACGGACAAGGCGCGCTCTCTCTGGGACCGCGCCTTGTTTGTTGGAAGGGTGCTGCGGGCGTGCGCAAGTCATCATCGATTGCGCGACGAAGGCTTTTCCGCGACGACGACGGATTTTCAAAACGCCGAACGCGGTCCGACGCGCCACACCTGGAAGCGCCGATGTCTCGGCTACGGCAATCGAACTCTACTGATCTCTACTGACCAGCTGCAGCAGATCTAGCCGCCCCTGCCAAGGGCCGCTCGTGCAGCCTTGGCGATCAGAAGGAACCAGGGGATCGCGTGGAACAGAAGGTCGAAAATATCGACCGGTCGCACCAGCGTCCCGCGCGCCAGCATCTTTAGTTTTTCCCATATGTGCGGCTCGGGGAAAAACGGCGCGAGCCCCAGCGTCAATACGCCGATGATGGCGACGTACCACGGTATGCGATCGAGAAAATCCATGTGTCCTCATAGCCGCGCGTGACTGCTCGCGACGTGGGCGAGAAGCGTGCCCATCGCCGGACATCCCCATCTGGGGGCGATGCCCGTTGCCCAATCGTCAGCGGCGCAACAGGTAGCCCAGGATGGCGCCGCCGAGTGGAAGATAGAGCGGTGGGAACTTGAAGGGAATTGCGGCAAGAAGCTGCGGCACGAACATCAGCGCCGCACCGATCAGCGCGCCGACGAGCGCCGTCGCAAGCGTCGATGTCGACGGCATGCGCACATCCTTGAGCGCAAACGAGCCGACGAGGCCGATCACCCAAACGATCATGGCGAAGATTGCCGCGTGCACGAACGTGCGCGGATCGCCTTGCACCGGGATATACCGCAGGACTTCGGGAGCTCCGAAGAACGCACCGACGAACTGCAGAATGACGAGAACGATGTGACCAATCATGCTGCCCCCTCTTTTCATGGCGCGCCGTCGGCCCCCCGACGGCCAGATGCCAGGCGCTCAGTCTAGTGTCACACTGCTGCGGTCCCGTGACGACGTAACACGCCAATCCCATGTCGTCGATGCCAAGTCGTCACGATGGCGCGCCGCACGGAACGGCCGCATCAGGCTGCCGCAGCCTCTGCCGCTGACCTGAACCGAGGTGCGCACATCAAGCGCAATGGCAACCGCCAGCTCCCGCGCAGCGTCAAGCGACCTTGGCGCGCGCGAGCGAGCGTGGGTCGTAGTTGAGCACCGGCGCCAGCCAGCGTTCGGCCTCGGCCACCGTCCAACCCTTGCGCGCAGCATAGTCCTCGACCTGGTCGCGCTCGACCTTGCCGACGCCGAAGTAGTGGGCCTCGGGATGCGCGAAATAGAGACCGGATACGGACGCCGCCGGCCACATGGCGTAGCTTTCGGTGAGTTCGATCGCAGCCTTCGAACGCACGTCCATCAGCTTCCAGAGCGTGGCCTTCTCGGTGTGATCTGGTTGCGCGGGATAGCCGGGCGCCGGACGAATACCCTGATACTTCTCGAGGATCAGGTCGTCGTTCGACAGCTTCTCGTTCGCGGCATAGCCCCAGTACTCGTTGCGCACGCGCTGATGCATGCGCTCGGCAAATGCCTCCGCCAACCGGTCGGCCAGCGCCTTGAACAGGATGCGGCCGTAGTCGTCGGTTGATTTGAAGTGCGTTTCGAGCGCCTCGGCATCGCCGATGCCCGTCGTCACCGCGAAGCCGCCGATGTAGTCGGCGACACCCGTCTCCTTGGGCGCGATGAAATCGGCAAGCGCCGTATGGGCGCGGTTTCGCGACGGATCGCGCGCAATCTGCTGGCGCAGTGTGTGCAGCATCGCAAGCCGCGAGTGGCGCGGCTCGCCCGTATAGAGCTCGATGTCGTCGCCGATGCTGTTCGCGGGCCAGAAGCCGATGACGGCGTTCGCGGTCAACCAGCGCCCGGAAACGATCTGCTGCAACAGCTCCTGCGCATCATGAAACAGCTTCTTCGCTTCGGGTCCGACCTTGTTGTCGTCCAGGATCTGTGGATAGCGGCCCGCAAGTTCCCATGTCTGGAAGAAGGGCGTCCAGTCGATCACGGGCACGAGATCGGCCAGATCGTAGCTTTCGAAGGCGCGCGGGCCGAAGAACGTCGGCTTGACCGGCTGAAACGACGACCAGTCGATCTCGTAGCGGTTGGCGCGTGCGGCCTCGAGCGTGATGCGCTGCTTCTTCTGCTCGTTGGCGAGATGCGTCTCGCGCACCTTGATGTATTCGCTGCGAACGTCGGCGATGTAGCCGGCGCTGTCGGTCTCGGACAGGAGCTTCGACACGACACCGACGGCGCGGCTCGCGTCGAGCACGTAGATCGCCTGGTTGCGCTCATAGTTGGGACTGATCTTGACCGCGGTATGGACGCGGCTTGTCGTGGCCCCGCCGATCAGCAGCGGACAGGAAAATCCTTCCCGCTCCATCTCGGCCGCGACGAAGCACATCTCGTCGAGCGAAGGTGTGATGAGACCCGAAAGGCCGATCATGTCGACCTTTTCCTTCTTCGCGGTTTCGAGGATCTTGGCGGCCGGCACCATGACGCCGAGGTCGATCACCTCGTAGTTGTTGCACTGGAGAACGACGCCGACGATGTTCTTGCCTATATCGTGGACGTCGCCCTTGACCGTCGCCATCAGGATCTTGCCGGCTGCCGGCTTGTCCTCGAGGCCGAGATCCTTCTTCTCTTTCTCGAGGAAGGGTTGCAGATACGCGACCGCCTGCTTCATGACGCGCGCCGACTTGACCACCTGTGGCAGGAACATCTTGCCGGCACCGAACAGGTCTCCGACGACATTCATGCCGTCCATCAGCGGACCCTCGATGACATGCAGCGGCCGCTCTGCCTGCTGGCGCGCCTCTTCGGTATCTTCCTCGATGAAATCGGTAATACCGTGGACGAGCGAATGCGTCAGCCGCTCGCGTACAGGCTTCTCGCGCCACGACATGTCCTTCTCCTGGCGCTTGGCACCGCCCTCACCCTTGAAGCGGGGTGCGGCATCGAGCAGCCGGTCGGTCGCATCGTCGCGGCGGTTGAGGATGACGTCCTCAACGAGTTCGCGCAGTTCGACGGGGATGTCGTCGTAGAGTGTCAGCTGGCCGGCGTTGACGATGCCCATGTCCATGCCGGCCTTGATGGCGTGGTACAGGAATACCGAGTGCATCGCCTCGCGCACTGGCTCGTTACCGCGGAACGAGAACGAAAGGTTGGAGACGCCGCCCGAAATGTGCACGAGCGGCATGCGCTCCTTGATCTGGCGCGTCGCCTCGATGAAGGCGAGGCCATAGCCGTTGTGTTCCTCGATGCCGGTTGCAACCGCGAATATGTTGGGATCGAAGATGATGTCCTCGGGCGGGAAGCCAACCTCTTCCGTCAGCAGCTTGTAGGCACGCGAGCAGATCTCCACCTTGCGCTCGGTGGTATCGGCCTGGCCTTGCTCGTCGAACGCCATGACGACGACGGCGGCGCCGTAGCGCAGCACCTTGCGCGCGTGCTCGAGGAAGGCAGCCTCGCCCTCCTTCATCGAGATCGAGTTGACGATCGCCTTGCCCCGCACGCATTTCAGGCCGGCCTCGATCACCGTCCATTTCGAGCTGTCGATCATGATCGGCACGCGCGAGATGTCGCGCTCTGACGCGATCAGG
>JAGRKS010000194.1 GCA_020442185.1 Hyphomicrobiaceae bacterium | reverse complement strand
ACGTGGGGACGGTGCAGCGCTTACGATCGATCTTGCGAGATGTGCGATGAAGTACTTCGCCTTTTTTATCCTGCTCGTGCTTCTGGCAACCGCACTCGCTGCAATCTTCCTGTTGGCGCGATTGCCGGGCCAGATCGCGCGCGGCCGCGCTCATCTCCAGGCCGAGGCTGTTGCCGTGGCCGGCTGGTGCAGCCTCCTACTCCCCATTCCGCTTTGGCCGCTTGCCATGATCTGGGCGTACTACTCGCCGACCGGCATGACACGAGCAAAAGCAACCGATGAGCGGATCGGAGCCAGCCCATGATCATCTTCCTCACCCTTTGTTTCGTGGCGTTTGCTTACGGGCTCGTAAAATTGAAGTTGCTGCCTGACAACATCTACGTCCGGCTTTCGCCGATCGCTTTCATGATCGCGCTGTTCCTGTTCCTGTTCGTGCCGCTGCAGTGGGGGGCGCCTGCTGGTCCCGCGGTCGTAGTGCGCGGTGCAGTCGCCATCGTCCCCAACGTGGCAGGGCAGGTTGTCGAGGTTGCGATTCGCGCCAATGAGCCTGTCAAGAAAGGCGAAGTGCTTTTCCGTATCGACCCGACACAATACCAAGCCAAGGTGGATCAGCTGGCGGCTCAGCTGAAGCTCGCCGAACTGAGGGAGCAGCAGTTTACACAACTGGAAGCGCGCGATGCCGGCTCCCGATTTCGCGTCGAGGAGGCCATTGCCAATGCGGCGAGCCTGAGAGCACAGTTAACTGACGCGAAGTGGCAGCTTGAGAGCACGACGGTTCGCGCGCCCTCCGACGGCTTTGCCACTAACGTTGCGCTACGGCCCGGTGCGCGGGTGGCCACGGTCCCGCTGGCGGCGACGATGCCTTTCTTCGATACCTCTGAGACGCTCGTAGGTGCGCAGATACATCAGATCCACGTCCGCTACGTGAAAGCAGGGCAGAAGGCGGACGTCACCTTCAAACAGTTGCCCGGCGAGGTCTTCGCGGCGAGCGTTGAAGCCGTGCTGCCGGCCATCGCGCAAGGCCAGATCGCGGTCTCGGGTTTCGCTGCCGCTAACACGCGGCTGTCCGCTTTCCCCTTCGTGGTCCGCCTCAAACTTGATGACGCAAAAGTCGCTGAGACCCTGAAGGCGGGCAGCTACGGTCAAGCCGCGATCTACACCTCGTCCATGCCCACCGGTCACGTCATCCGACGCGTGATGATCTGGATGCAGGCATGGATGAATTTCATCGTGCCATTCTAGACGGCCCCTCTGTGTTGGATGTCACTTGTTGGCCCTTCTCGACTCGGCTGCAACGGTCGGTCCCGGACAACCGCGTCGATTGACGTGATCACGATCGCCACTGTCCGTCCAGGGCGATAACCGCCGCGTGTCCGCTGTCGAGGGTTGAACTACCGAGTCCAACCAATCGTCTGGTGGCGGATGATGGCCGTGCCTCAATGACGGCTTTCTCTGCTCAGAAGGCTAGGCGAAGCACGTCATGTTCATCCAGAATGGTGACTGTCGGATAGTCGCCTCCGACTACCTCGCGAACTGACAGCAAAAGCAGTCTAGTGGTTGGTGGGCAACCGCAGAGGAGTGAGCCGATCCGTTCTCAGTCGGGCTGCGAGATGGGTCTCTGCGGTGCAGCTACGGACTGCGCCCGGAAAAGGAATTTCGAGGCCAGAGACCGCGGAATATTTGCGGCGCGAAGGCCGGCTATTCGGGGCGCAGAGACCGGCAAAAACACCGATGCGTCTGCGCTAAGTCGCGGTTAGTGCGGGTCAATTTGAGATGCTAAAATAATATGTAAAATCAACGGGTTATGGTTGGTGGAGCCGAGGGGAATCGAACCCCTGACCTCTGCAGTGCGATCGGCATCAGGGCCGTTCCGCGGGGTTCCGCGTCGCGCCCGGAAGCACCCTGCAAGCTATTGTTATCGTTCTTCTTTCTTGACCAGAACCCAAAACATGCCGGAACATGCCGAGACCGCAAGGCAAGAACTTTTGCGGGACATGTGCGGGACAAAAAAGTCTGTCCCGCAGTCTGTGTACTGCTGAATTGTCACGGTTTGTTCACCCCGGGAGCAGGGTCATGCCGATGCTCGCCCGCAACCACAAGCAGATCATGGCGGCGAAGCCGATCGCTGGCAAGCGCACGCGCTACACCATCGAGGGCGTGCGCGGCCTCGTCCTCGACGTGTTCACGACCGGCCGGCGCGTCTGGTACGTGCGCTACGAGGTCGGCCGCGGCAAGTTGCGCCGCTCGCGCTCCTTCCGCATCGGCAACGCCGCGCACGTCGGCCTCTCCGACGCGATCGACAAGTGCCGCGCCGTGATGGCCGGCGTCGAGGTCGAGGGCATCGATCCGCAGCTCAGGAAGCGGCTCGGCACGATCGAGACGAAGACGTTCGGCGAGCTGTTCGAAAGCTGGTACGAGCGCCACGCGCTGGTGCGGCTGGCGCGGCCGCGCGACGAGCGCATGAAATACGAGAACCATCTGAAGAAGACATTCGGCGACGTCGCCATCCCGGAGATCAAGCGCACCGATGTCGCCAAATTGCGCGACAGGCTCGTCGTCGAGTCAGGGCCCGTGTCGTCGAACAACATCGTCACGCTCTTCAACCGCGTCATGAACTGGGCGGTCGACGAGGGCCTGATCGAGTTCAATCCGGCCCACCGGCTGCGCAAGGTCGGCCTCGAGCGCCCGCGCGAGCGCGTGCTGTCCGAGACGGAGATCCGCATCTTCTGGCAGGCGCTGGAGCGACTCGACACGGCGACCGCCGACCATATCAGAGAGGGCAGGCCCGGCCGCATGCTGAGCCTCGCCTCGCGCTGCGCCCTGCGCATCATGCTGCTGACCGGACAGCGCCGCGCCGAGGTCGCCGGCATCCGCAAGTCCGAGGTCGACTTGGCCGCCAGCCGGCCGGTCTGGACGATTCCGAGCCTGCGCACCAAGAACCGCCTGTTGCATCGCGTGCCGCTTGCGCCGATGGCCCGCGCCCAGTTCGAGATGGCACTCGCCGCCTCACGCACCAACAGCGAATACCTGTTCCCGACGCTGGTGCTCGACGGCCGCGACGCGCCGATGATCCCGGAGGCGATCACGCGCGCCATGGTCCGGCTGTGCGCCGAGCTCCGGATCGCCGGCGCCGGACCGCATGATTTGCGGCGCACTGTCGGCACGCAACTCGCGATGCTGGGCGTGCCACTGCACGTGCGCGCCCTCGTCCTGAACCACAGCTCGCAGAACCGCGGCGTCACCGACGTCGTCTACAACCGCTACGGCTACGACAAGGAAAAGCTCGAAGCCTTCGAGCAATGGGAGCGGCACCTGGCGATGATCGTCGGCGCGAAGCCAGCGGCGGATGGTGTCAGTGGGGCGGCGTGAGCCACAGATTCTCAGGCGGGGCATCACATCGCGACAGTTTGGGACCAAAGCAGACGCGACGCGCGAGCAAACTCCCGCGAATGACCCCTTCCGGACATTCGCAGCAATACAATCCAGTGATGATTGGCGCCCTACTCCCACTCTGCACCGCGCGACTTCAACGTTCCAACGGGCGCTGAACCGCTGCCAACGCGGCACCAGCAAGCATGATGGCAGCAGCCGCGGTCAACCCATCGCGAATCGAGCCGGTCGAATCGCCGATAACGCCGGCGGTGACTGGCCCGACGACTTGACCGGCTGCGAAAACGAACGTGAACAAGGCAATCGCGGGCCCGACTGCATTGGCGTCCAGGTTTTTGCGTGAGAACGCCGTGACGCTTGCCGGACCGATGAACACGGCCAGACCGAATAGCAACGCCGATGCGAGAAGGCCGCCGACGCTAGGCACGACAACTCCAACGAGAATAGCCAGAGCGCACGTCGATGACGCGAGCGCCAGCGGCGCGCCTCCATCGAAGCGCGCCAGGATAGGACGCCAGATGAATGGCGAAAGAGCGATGCCGATGCCTATCGTTACCCAAACCGCCGAAATGACCGCCGTGCCAGCATGGAAGCTGTTCATCCAGGCGACCAGAAACGTGATGTAGACGATATAACCTGTGCCGAACAGACAGTAGCCCGACAACTCCGGCAGCATCCGCGCAGTCGGCAGGCGCCCGTTCGGCACGCCACTACCGGCCTCCGTTGCGGCCGTTGTTGCCATTACGCGGGACGCCCAAATCGACCAGAGACAACAGGCGAAGCTCGCGAGCCCCAAGGCAAACCAAGCCCACGGCCACGCAGCGGTACCGGCCTGCGCGAACAGCACCGGTATCGTCGCCCCGCTCAGCATCATGCCTAATCCGCCGCCACCGAAATATATCGCGATGGCGAGTGCGCTTCGGGCCCGGTCTTCAGCAAACAAGCGGGTCG
The DNA here is from genome assembly GCA_020442185.1 of Hyphomicrobiaceae bacterium. Lineage (GTDB taxonomy): Bacteria > Pseudomonadota > Alphaproteobacteria > Rhizobiales > Hyphomicrobiaceae > JAEUMD01. Next base: position 3,745 of record JAGRKS010000194.1, on the reverse strand, counting down.
CCAAAGCCCCGCCTGAAATGAACACGAGGGCTCCGAAGATGCCGGCGGTGATACGAAGCACCGTCAGCATCCAGAACGCGGGAGCAGCTCCACTGAGGAGCAGGCTCGCGGACGTACCGATCATGCCCCAGGCGAACAGCCGATAGGCGGGAAATTTTCTCACAAGAGCGAATGTCAATGCGGCTCCTGCAAGATAGCCGAGAGCATTCGACGTATTAATCCAGCCCGCTTGCGTGTACGTCCAGCCGAGATCGGAACGCATGGCCGGCAGGATCAGTCCGTAAGCGAAGCGCGCGAAGCCATTCGATACGCACACGCCCAGAGACAATCCCGCAAGAACCATCCAGGCTCGGAAATGACTGTGTGATGCCGCCTCGACGTCAGGCATCCAGCAGCACCCCAGCAGCCGCGCGTGCGGCGCGGATCGGCCCCATAGACCCTTGAACATAGGCGCCGACGATGGCGCCGTCCCAGAGCAGGCGGATCTGCTCGGCGAGCGCCTTCTTACGTCCCATTGCAACGACATCGCCAGTGATCCGCGCCGAGATCCAGTCCTTGTGACGTTTCGCGAGCGCGTGCAACTCGCTCTCGGGATCCGCGGTTTCGACGGCAAGGTTTATGAACGCGCACCCGCGGAAGCCCTCCCGCACCGCGAGGCCCTCCAGCAAGTCGAACAAAGCAAGGATGCGCGCCCTCGGCGTTGCGCAGTCTTTCTGGATCCGGTCGATCGCGGCCCGCCTCTCGGCGGCCTCCGCCTCAAATGCGGCGCGGACGAGATCCGACTTCGACGTGAAGTTATTGTAGAGCGATCGTCGGGCAACGCCCGCCGCCGCAATCACATCGTTGATGCCAAGCCAAGTGCCGCGGCTTACGAACTCTTTCTGCGCCGTCGCGACGAGGCGTGCGGCCGCCGAGTGATCTGCTGTTTGCTTTGCCATGGCATGACACTAGCCAATGTAGACCAATCTGTCTACTTTATGTGAGCATCATCGGAGGCCTCCAATGCCTGGCACCACGAAACACGCCGTAATCCGGCCGTTCGGCGACGCCGACGCAGCGCAAGTCCGAAATCTGTTCATCAAGGTCAACCGCCTGCTGGCGCCGGAGGAAATGCGCGAGGCGTTCGAAGACTACATCCGCCGTTCTCTCGCCGACGAGATCGACCAAATCGAGGATTACTATCGCGCAAAAGCGGGCGGCTTCTGGATCGCAGCCGTCGATGACCAAGTTGCCGGCATGTTCGGTCTGGAGGCGACATCGAACAACGCGATGGAGCTGCGGCGCATGTATGTCGATCCGGAGTATCGACGCCAGGGGCTTGCACGCAGGATGCTTCGCTTCGCCGAAGACGAATGTCGCAATAGAGGCCGGTCGCGCCTTGAGCTGTCGACCTCACAACTCCAGAGCCAGGCGCTGGCACTCTACACGAACTCCGGTTACACGCTCGTCGGCGAGGAGGTGGCCGTCACGAGGGACAACAAGCGGCTCGGCGGTGGACTGCGCCGCTATCACTTCGCCCGGAAGCTCTGAGCCAGCAACACATTCGAGGACGGATGTCGTGCAACATCGCTATTGTGCAGGTTTCTCGGACGCCTGCGTGATGGTGGCGCGGCTGGGTTCGGGGGACATCGGCAAATCAATTTCATCACCTCTGGCTCAACGCTCGTCCCGCTCCTCCACCCGCGCCTCGATCCACTGCTCGACTTCCGACCTGAGCCAAGCCACCCGGTTCTCGCCGAGGCGAATCCGCCGCGGGAACCGCCCCCGCTTCTCGAGACGCAGGATGTGCTGGCGGCTGAACGGCACGATCTCGAGTAGCTCGCTCATCGTGATCAACCGCGCGATGGGCGTGGGCGTTCTTCCGTCCGTCTCACGGGCGCTCGGGGCTGATGGAATCTGTGAACGCGATGTCGTGGGCATATGCGAGCGATCTGGTTCGAGCTGACGCCGCAGCCTGTCATGCGCTTGACTTACCCGGCAATGGGGAAACGCGGGAAAAGGCGGGAGCCGCGAGGATGATCGCGGAACCCGCAGGAGGCCTTCGCTTCGACCAAGCGGTCGCGCCACTCCCATGTCCCGTACGCTGGATCGCCGATAAGCGCTGAGCCGCAATTCACAATATCGACGCGTCTGCGCTGGCGGCCCAACCGTCGTCTTGGCAGAGTCCGCGCCCAAGCCATCGCCTTTGACGAGCCTTTGTCATAGAATGTCAGCAATGAACGAGGCGGCAGAAATGACGTCTGAAGCTATGGCGTTGCGCTCATGCATTTGAGTGGCAAGCCGGCACGCCATTCACCCCTTGTCGTTGACGTCCCGAAAGAGCTCCAGATGGCTCACCTCCAACGCCGCTGCGATCGCTGCGATGCTCTTCAGTGTGGCGTTCTGCTTGCCGCGCTCGAGATCGCTGACGTATTGCTGGCTGTGATCGCAACGGTCGGCAAGCTGCTCCTGTGTCAGCCGCTGCTCGCGCCTGATCCGTCGCACATTTCTCCCGACCAGCCGCATGAGGTCCATGCAGACTGGCTTGGCGGAAATAGGCGCGATAGTTTATCACGTATAGTATGTAAATCACGTCCCAGCCGGAGGCGGCGGCCATGAGCGATCCTGCGGACGTCCCAGGCGAGCACATTCCACTCGACACGGCGGAGCTCACCGACTACGACCGCGCTCACTTCAAGCACTACATCATGATGCTCGACGGCGACGCCGCCGGGGCGTCATGGCAGGAGATCATGCGGATCGTCTTCCAGGTCGATCCGGACGCCGATCCGGCTCGCTGCAAGAGGCGTTTCGACGCCCACCTCTCTCGCGCCCGGTGGATGACCCGCAAAGGCTACAAGCAACTCCTCGATGAGCATCGATAGGACGCCCACTGCCGGATTAGGGTTACCTTCCGAATCTCTGAGCAGATTGTCGCAGTTCTGATCGAACTGCGACATTATCAGTGCTGGGAGGACATTGTTTACAACTCCCGAGCCACGCAGCGATTGATTTTAATGCTGCGGCGCCGCCCCGGTCCGTCGCTGAGCGGCGTAGTCAGGCGCGTCACGGAAACATCCGGACGCGGATCGGGCAAACTGCGGCACGACAAATGGCCGATCGACCGCGCGAAAGTCCAAAATGGCCGCCTGAAGACGGCGCCTACGACTACCTGGATACGCTCAGCGAGCCCGAGTTCGCATGGGAATTCCTGCGCCGCAATCCCGAGTACCAGCGGGACGCGATTCGGGCCGGCGCCGATAAGGCGAAGCCGAAACGGCTGCCAACGGGCCAGCATCTTTGGCGGCTGCCGGTCACAGCACGCGCCGGAAGGAAGTGGTGCTTGTGTCCCTTTCATCGATCCGGCGCTGCCGGCACCCGATGCCCCTTTATGGTGGACGGAGCGTGCCGGCGGCCATGTGCTTGAAGCTCGTGCGGTGCGCTGGCGCCGAGGACAAGCCGCCGATCTCACGGTGGCTAACACCCGAGCTATTGCGCATATCGTGATCGACCGTGGCGGCGTGGAGCACTTGCTCCTGCGCACCGCCAGCATGAGAGCGACTCTGAATCTGACCGGCGCCCGTGCATACAGCGGGCCCGTCCGGCTGACCTTCATCGTCGCCGGCCGCAAGCGCGCGCGAGGACATGGCGCGTTGCTCGCCCAGTTCGACGACCTGGTCACCGCCGCGCCGCAACACAGGCAACGCTCAGCGACGCGGATCGCGCTGCGCAACGCGCTGATCGCACTCGACGGCGACATGGCCGC
>JAGRKS010000193.1 GCA_020442185.1 Hyphomicrobiaceae bacterium | reverse complement strand
CATTGTCGACGCCGATGCCGGCGCGACCGACGACCTTGAGGTTCGCGGCTGCTTCCAGGATCTTCTGCGTCACCTTCGTCGCGGAGCGGATGGCGAGACCGTCGAAAGCCGGTATGGCCGCCAGCAACGCGTCCTTGTCCTTGCCGAGTTCGGGGGCGAACGTGACGTCGAGGCCGCGCGAGCGAAAGATCTCGACCGCCGTTTCCGACAGCGAATCGGAGATCAGAACCTTGGGTCGTAGTGTTGACGTGGACATCGTTGCCTCCTTGGCGCTCGGGCCATGGGCCAGCCGGGGCGCATGGGTCCCGCAGGCGGGGTCAAGTCATCTCGATTTCATGCGACCGGCGAGTTGGGCGAAGCGGGCTAGTGTTCCATCTCCGACATATGGAACACTGGCAACTCTAGGATCAACGAAGCTGCGGTAGACCGGCCGACGCCGCGCGCATCGCGGCACCGAGCTGGTATTTTCGACCGGCCTGTTGATTGCCTTGTGCCGCCCAAGCCGACGGAGCGCGGACTGTGCCGTGTGGGCTCGGCAGGGCATGGCGTCGCCGAGCCGAGACCCACCAGCGGTTCGAGCCTCGGTTCAAGCGGCCTTCGCCAACTCGGAGCAGGCTTCCGCGAAGGCCCACTCGAGCCATGGGATCAAGGCTTCGACATCGCTCGTCTCGACCGTTGAACCGCACCAGATTCGCAGGCCCGCCGGCGCATCGCGGTAGGACCCGATGTCGTAGGCGACGCCCTCCTTGTCGAGCATCGCCACGATCTTCTTGGCGAAGGCAGCCTGCCCTTCGGCGTCGAGGGCTGAAACCGTCGGGCCGGTGAAGCGCATGCAGACACCGGTGTTCGACCAGGTGGCACGGTCCACCGCCAGGTTGTCGATCCAAGGTGTCCGTTCGATCCAATCGAACAGAACCTTCGCGTTCCGGTCGGCGCGACGGGCAAGCTCCGGCTGGCCACCGATGCTTTCGGCCCACAAGAGAGCGTCGATGTAATCCTCGACGGCCAGCATCGACGGCGTGTTGATCGTTTCACCTTCGAAAATTCCGCGGTCGAGCTTGCCGCCCTTCGTCATGCGGAACAACTTCGGCAGGGCGCGCGGCGGCACGTAGCTCTCGAGCCGGGCAATGGCACGCGGCGACAAGATGAGCATGCCGTGCGCGGCTTCTCCACCCATCACCTTCTGCCAAGAGAACGTCAGAGCATCGACCTTGCCCCAGTCGATGGGCTGGGCGAAAGCGGCCGATGTCGCGTCGACAAGAACCAGGCCTTCGCGGTCCGCCGGCACCCAGTCGTAGTTGGCCAATTTGACGCCGGCCGTTGTGCCGTTCGCGGTCAGCACCACGTCGCGCGAAAAATCGACCTTGGCGAGATCCGGGAGGCGGCCGAACTCACCCTCGAACACCCGCAGATCCTCGAGCTTCAATTGCTTGACGGCATCGGTGACCCAGATTGCGCCGAAACTTTCCCAGGCGAGCACATCGACGCCGCGGGCGCCGAGCATGGCCCACATCGCGGCCTCGAACGCACCAGTGTCGGACCCCGGCATGATCGCGCAGACAAATCCTTCCGGTACGCCGAGCACCGTCTTGGTCTTGTCGATCGCGAGCTTCAGTCGCGCCTTGCCTTCCTTTGAACGATGCGACCGTCCAAGCAGCGCACCGGACAGCCCGGCGAGCGACCAGCCGGGACGTTTCGTGCAAGGTCCTGAAGAGAAGTTCGGATTGGCCGGGCGGGTGGCCGGCTTCGTCGTGTTCGTCATGACATCTATCCTTCCAGATAGTTGCCCCTCGGTGGGGAGAGGTGGCCCGCTGGCGGAGATAATCGCGAACGCGGCCGTCGTCAATCGAACGTTGCCGTGCGGCTGTGCGCAACAGCTATTGGCATGCCGCATCCCAAACACAGCCGAGCAGCCGCAAAGCGCTCGCGCGCGGAGCATTCTCTTGGTTTGCCGTGTTCCGCAAACGAACGACGGGCGGATGCTGCCATCCGCCCGTCGCCGTACTGGATCCCGAAGGGAGCCCGGGACTCAGTTGAGATTGAAACGCAGACCCGTGCGCAGTTCGTGGTCGATGCGGTCGCCGATGTCGATGAAGCTCGGACCGAACGGCGTCGTCGCGGTCAAGGCAACGGTGCCGCTCATCCAGGTCATGCGATAGCCGGCGTCGATGATGATACCCGGGTGCACTTCCGCCGAGATACCTGCCATCACGTTCGCTGCAAGCCCATAGCCGGTCGCACTCGTCGTGTAGGTATCGGTGATCGGTTCGGCGTCGTCCGGGCAGTTGAGACCAAGCGTGTCGAACGGTCCAAGTCCTGAGATCGGATCGAAGGGGATATGCCGCGTTACGTCGGTACAGGTCATCTGACCCGAGGCCGCCGATTTCAGGTAGTGGCGCACCGCACCGACGCCACCGCCGAGGTACGGCTTGAAGCGCGTACCGGTATCGATGTCGTAGTACATGTTGAAGAACACGGTATCGCTCTCCACCCGGCCGCGCTGGCGATAGTCGCCATCGTAGTTGCGGATGTCGACCGACTGCATCGAGACCGTCGCGCCGCCGCCGATGTCGATCGTGACGATCGGACCCGTATGCGATGTCGTCGTGGTGATCGGCGTGTCGAACTCGGTGATGCCGCGGCCGTTGCGCAGATCGATGTTGACGTCCCAACGTATGCTCGGCGTCAGATATCGACCGAAGCCAGCGGAGAAGCTCGCCGTGCCGCTGACATCGTCGAGGTCGTTGTGGGGAAGTGCGAAGCCCGTGACGCTGACATCGCCAGACATGCCGAAAGCAAAGCCCGCGTCGAAGCGCAGATACCAGTCGGCTTCATACATCGGCAGGGGAACCGGTGCCGGAACAGGCACGCCCGCACTGCCGTAGTCCTTGATGCTCCCACCGTAGTCGTAGTCGTAGTCGCCAGCGGCTGCCGGCAACGCGGTCGCTGCGAGCGCCAATCCGAAAACCATGGAAGCAAGATTGAATTTCATGACGGTCGATCCTTCGTTCCGGCTCAGGGATTGCCCTGTCGCCATGATCGTTCTGCAAACGCACAAGGGGACCGACGATTTGGCGCCGTTCGAACAACGGCCGAGGGTGGCAGTCTGGACGAGCTTCTGGATTGGCAAGCCAACGAACGCGTACAGAGGCCAAAAGACTGTCTGAATGACCACCCGACCGGAAGCTTGCGCTCATTACGCCGTCGGGTGACACGTGCCGCGTTTGCGGCTCGATCGGGTCGTGAAACTAACGGGCGGAGTTTTCACTCCGCCCTGGAGCTTCGGGCTCAGTTCAGATTGTAACGAAGACCGAAGCGGATCTCGTGGGCGTGAATGTTTTCGACCGTCGGGTCTTCCGAGACCACGATACCGGGGTTGAAATCGCCGGTGACGGGCCCGGTGGTGGCATCGCCCAAGTAGAGGAAGCGGTAGCCGACATCGAGCATCAAACCGCGGTTGCTGGTGACCATGATCGGCGCATCCTTGGAGCTGCCGCTGCCATAGGCCTCGTGACCGCGTCCCGCCGTCAGGTTGATCGTCACACCGGCCATGAAAGCCGCCGCGACGCTGTCCTTGGTCTCGCCTTCGATGGTGCCGGTGCAGCCGCACGTATCGACGACGGTGCCGTTTGTCGTCTCGTGGCGCACCCAGCCGAGGCCGACGCCAAGGTAGGGATTGAAGCGCCCGCCAGCGTTGAAGTCGTAGTAGAGGTTGGCGAGCATCAGGTGGCTCTTGAGGCCGAAGTCGCGCGTGCCATCGAGTGTCGCGGCATGGTTCTGAAGGAAGCCGTGGGTGTTCGATTCCATCCGGTAGTCGTAGGTGAGGTCGGCGCGGAAGCCGTTGCCGAGGTTGCGGCCGATACCGCCGCCGATCGACCAGTTGCTTTCGATGCCGGTGTCGATCAGATCGTAGATGTGATCTTCGACCATGATGGGATCGTCGTGATAGCCGCGCGCACCATCGAGACGGAAATACCAGGAGCTCGGCGCCTGCACTTCGACCGGTGCCGCGACATAGCCGTCCTTGATGCTGCCGTCATACATATCGGCAGCGTTTGCGCCCGAGCCCGCGAGGGCAAGGATCGCGACACTCAATGCTACCGAGCCGCGAATGCTGGTCATGACAATCCCTCTCAATGCTGACCTACCGGCACTTGTGGCCGCCTCGTCGAGCGCCACAAGCCGCCTTGTCTATGAGGGACTTTCGCAGACAATCTTTAAGGAGCACTTAATCGGCGCGTCGTTTCGAGACGGTTCGATTTCCGCTTGGCTGAGGGCGCCAACGGTAACTGTTTTTTTCGCTCACGGCTGATCCTCG
>JAGRKS010000030.1 GCA_020442185.1 Hyphomicrobiaceae bacterium | reverse complement strand
TCGAGCAGGCTCATGTCCTTCTCGGTGAACGCTTTGTAGAGGATCGGGAACAGCTTCATGCCATCGGCCTCGGCCGCGCCCGTCAGCTGCAAGGCCTCGCAGAGCCTTGCAGCATCCGCGGTGGTGACCCCAGAATCGGGGTGAATGGCGAGCGTAACGATCTTTTCCGGCGTGTCGTGGGCAACGGTCTCGATATCCATGCCGCCTTCCGTCGAGACGACAAAGGCCGGGCGGCCGACCGTACGATCGATCAGAATGGACAGATAGAGTTCGCGTGCGATGTCGGCGCCGTCCTCGATGTAAAGGCGGTTGACCTGTTTGCCGCCGGCGCCCGTTTGCTTGGTGACGAGCGTGTTGCCAAGCATCTCGCCGACGTGAGCGGCAACTTCCTCGATCGACTTCGCGAGGCGCACGCCGCCCTTGGCATCCGGCCCCAGTTCCTTGAACTTGCCTTTGCCGCGGCCGCCAGCGTGGATCTGACTCTTGACCACATAGACGGGGCCCGGCAGCGAGCCCGCCGCGGCCTCGGCTTCACCGGCCTTCATGATCGCAACGCCTTCGGCCACCGGAGCGCCGAAAGACTTGAGCAACTGCTTTGCCTGGTATTCGTGAATGTTCATCGATCCATCCGCCGTTTCAGCGTTTCCGTCGCCAGAGGGCCGCCATCGGGTGACCCAGGCCATTCGTATACTCGTCCGAAGATCACTTCGGCCGGAATTTTCTCCGGCACGCGCCGGTTCTCCGCTCTAGTCCTCGCCAACGCTGACGCGTCGCATGCCGTCGTCCCGGGCCCTCGTCCGCCACGTCCTGTTTCACATCGCTGCCAGCTTGGCCGCGACCTCGGCCCAGACACTCAGCCCAGACACTCAGCCCAGACCCTGGCCCCGACCTCGGCCCCCAAATGCCTCCGTCTCAGCCCCCTCTCGGCCTCCTCGGTCTTGCCCCCTGCGGGGATTGACCTTGAAAACAGGCATCTGTAATCGGCCGCACCACTCTGGGATAATGTATACCAGGGCAATATGGCCAGGAAGTACGAAGTTGGACCAGCGATGATCCGCCGGTCTCGCCCGGTGGGGGCGAGACGAACTTCGGCGTTGCCTCGGCATACGCGCGCCGCAACGGTGGCATTCGTTGCCACGTCAAACCCGCGACGCGGGCTTGTCGCGCTCCGCACCGAAGACGCCGCATGACGAACCCGGCGCACGCCCTTCAGGCAAGCGCCGGGATCTGATCAGGAACCAAGCTGTGGCGCAATCGTCATGCAGGCGTCGACCAGACCCTTGACCGAGCTGACCGACTTCATGAACATGTCGCGTTCCGCACCGTTGAGGTCGATCTCGACGACGCGCTCCGCACCGCCGGCGCCGACGACGACGGGCACACCGACGTAGAGGCCATTGACGCCATATTCACCGGTGAGGAAGGCGGCGATCGGCAGCACGCGCTTCTTGTCCTTGAGATAGCTCTCCGCCATCTCGATTGCCGATGCCGCCGGCGCGTAATAGGCCGATCCGGTTTTCAAGAGTCCGACGATTTCACCGCCACCCTTGCGCGTGCGGTCGACGATCTGGTCAACCCGTTCCTGGCTGATCCAACCCATCTTGACGATGTCGGGAAGTGGGATGCCGGCGATCGTCGAGTAGCGAACGAGTGGCACCATGTCGTCGCCATGCCCGCCGAGGACGAAGGTGGTCACATCCTGCACGGACACGTTCAACTCGTCGGCGAGGAAATGCTTGAAGCGCGCCGCGTCGAGCACGCCAGCCATGCCGACAACCTTCTGCGTCGGAAGACCGCACGCCTTCTGCAACGCCCACACCATCGCATCGAGCGGGTTGGTGATGACGATGACGAACGCATCGGGTGCGTACTTCTTGATACCGGCGCCAACCTGCTCCATCACCTTGAGGTTGATGCCGAGGAGATCGTCGCGGCTCATTCCAGGCTTGCGGGGTACACCAGCCGTCACGATGCAGACGCCAGCGCCTGCGATATCGGCATAAGCGTTGGTTCCCTTGAGCGTACAGTTGAAGCCCTCGACGGCGCCCGATTGGGCAATATCGAGAGACTTGCCTTGCGGCAAACCTTCGGCAATGTCGAACAGCACGACATCGCCGAGCTCTTTCAAGCCGATCAGATGTGCAAGCGTTCCGCCGATCATACCGCCGCCGATCAAAGCGATCTTGGTGCGCGCCATGCGGGTCGTTCTCCCTTTCTGGAATTCGGGTGGAACCACTGACGGATGCTTGGTGCACCGGGGGAGGGCAGGCGCCCGTCGGGTGCGACAGTGTCGCGCGGTTTGGTTAGCTCGAAACCAGCAAGGGCTCAAGGGAAAGCCCCGCAAATCGGACGAAAGTCGCGGCTTAGCGCCCAGCTCTCAGCTTGCGGCCTGTCGGCAACGCTCGATCGAGTGACGGCAGCTCGCATGATTTGCGGGCTTGACGTGCGCGTTTCTGATCTCGAACACTCCAGATCAGGTTTCGGAAATCGACTTTTTCGAGTCGTCCGGGGGACGGCGTTGGGGGGAGGTACAGCCCGCAATGTTCATGACGCTGGGTCGTGCCGTGGCGCATGCCATGGCGGTCGCCGCTGCGCCGCGCCGTGCGATCGTCCCTGCACTCGCCGCCGTTTGCATCTTGCTCGGCATGCAGATGTCTCGTCCCGATGCGCAAGCGGAACCGCTTCCAACCGCTTACCGCCTGCTCAAGTTGCACGATCACATCGCGCGTTGGCCGCGTCGTGCCGATGGGCGGGCAACCCTCGTCACCTTCGCCGTGATCGACGCCCCGTTAGGGCTCGCACGCACGCGCAACTGCGCAAAGCTCGTCGAGATCGATGCTGCCTTGCGCCCTTCGCGCATCAGCACCGAGCAGTTCCGCGCCGAGCTGAAGGCCGCATTCGATATGTGGGAAAGCGTGGCGCATCTCAAATTCGTCGAGACCGACGATCAGCTGAACGCCGGCCTTCTGATCGGCGCTCAAGGCGAACCGACTGGCCGGGCCTTCACCAATGTCGAGCTGACGCCAGAGACCAGCGGGGGCATGCGCACGATCGCACAAGCGCGCATTTGCCTCAATCCGACACTGCCCTGGAAAGTCGGCTTCGACGGCAATCTTGCCATCTACGATCTTCGCTACACTCTTGCGCACGAAATCGGCCATGCCATCGGACTGGACCACCCCGGCCCCTCCGGCCAAATGATGGCCTTCCGCTACACGGAGCATTTTCGTGAGCCTCAGGCCGGTGACGTCGGCGGCGCCGAAGCCCTCTACGGACGGCCGGCCGCGGCTGTCATGAACCAAAGTGCGGCAGATCGGAGGGCGGCCGTGCCGCGCGCCGGCTCCGCCGCCGTAGCGGGTGCATTCGCACAGATCGAGATCGACACGCAAAAGCGCTGAAGTGCCATGGTTGGCATTACGGCGATTACGGCTATCAGCGCCGGTGTGGAGCAAATTCATCGCCCGAAAAAGCGGAACTCACAGCCCGGTTACGCCGTTCTTCGCCCAGTTGCTCGGTCGAGCAGCAGCAAGAATGCAAAAAGTGACCGACTAAGGAGTATCCCCCCATGAAGAAGCACATCATTGCCGTCTCGGTTCTGTCGCTTATGGCAGCAGCGCCTGCACTGGCGCAGACGACGAGCCCCGCACCGACAGCGCCACCTGAGAAGATGGAGCAGCCGAACACCTACAATTCGCCATCCGCCACGGATGTCCGCAAGCCCGGCGATCTGACCGACAGCAAGAGTTCGCTCGCCAAGGACAAGACGGCGATGTCTTCGGGCGGCAGCTGGCGGGCCAGCAACCTGATCGGCGCCGCGGTCGTGAACTCGGCCAACGAGTCGATCGGTGACATCAACGACCTGCTCGTCGACGGCAGTGGTCGTATCGATCGCGTGGTCGTCGGCGTCGGCGGCTTCCTCGGCATCGGCGAGAAGAACGTCGCGCTGCAATTCGACGAGCTGACGCTCGCCCGTGGCAACGACGGCAACGCCAAGGTGATGTCGAAGGCGACCAAGCAGTCGCTCGAGGCGGCCGCCGAGTGGAAACCCTCGAAGAGCAAGATGTAGTTTTCGGGCTGGGCCCGACATCCAACATCGACTCCTGAAAATAACGACGCCGGGGCGACCAAAGCCCCGGTACTCCACCTGAGGCGAGAATTCGCCAAGGCCCGAAGCCTCTACTTCGGGCCTTCTTCTTGTCCGCCCCTCAAGCCGATCGGCGCAACTCTGCCGATCCGGTCCGCGCGCCGGGCGACAAAACTGTCGCGCCGCATCTCGGTCAGGCGGGAGGCTGTACGTGTGAAAAGATCCGCGCCATCGCCCCGCAAGTAGAGCGAATCGGGCTCCGCCTCGGCCGACGCGATGAGGCAAACGCCATTGTCGTAGAGCGTGTCGATGAGGTTGATGAACCTTCGCGCATGATCGCGCCGGTCGCGGTTCAGTACCGGTATCGCGTCGATCAGGACGGTATGGAACGCGTGCGCAATCGCCAGATAGTCCGCGGCGCCGAGCGGCTTTTCGCACAAGTCCGCGAAGGTGAACCGAGCGACGCCGTGGGCCGAGGCGGGAACGTGCAGCATCCGGCCCTTGACTTCGATATCGACCGGTTCGGCCGCGCGCGACCCCGTCAGTCTTTCCCAATGTCCGTCGAGCTCCGCCCGGGCCGAAGCATCGACCGGCGTGAAGTACAGCGGCCGCCCGGCGAGCTTCTCCAGCCGGAAGTCTTTCGCCGATTTGAGTTCGACGACATCCAGATTGTCTTCGATCAGGTCGATGAACGGCAGGAACAGCTGGCGGTTGAGGCCGTCGCGGTAGAGCTCGTCCGGCATGGCATTGGAAGTTGCGACGATGACGACACGGCGCTCGAAGACGATCTTGAAGAAGCGGCCGAGGATCATCGCATCGGCGATGTCGGTAACATGCAACTCGTCGAAGCACAGCAACCCCGGCGCGCCCGCCATTTCGAGAGCGACATGAGGGATCGGATCGCCGTCGATGGTCCGTCGGGCAACCGCAATGCGCTCGTGGGCCTCCTGGATGAACTCGTGGAAATGCCGGCGCCGCTTCGGTTCGAAGCGAACGGTCTCATAGAACAAATCCATCAACATGGTTTTGCCGCGCCCGACGCCACCGTGCATGTAAACGCCGCGGGGCGCCGCATCGGGTGCACGCCGCCAGCGCGAGAAAAGTCCCTTGCCAGGCGGGCGCCAGGCCTCGAGATCGCGCGCCAAGACGTCGAAGCGCGTGGCGGCCTCCAGTTGGGCCTCGTCGACTTCGAATTCGCCGGCGGCCACGCGCCTCTTGTAGCGATCGAGGACCCCCTCGGTCATGCGTTGAACCGCCAAAAATGCAGGACTGTCATGTGGATTTGGAATTGCTCGAAAAGTTCTGTTCGCGACAGCTGACCTGCCGCAGTCCGAAAGTGCCAGAAACACCCGGGCGAAGCGAGGCTCGCACCCCATGTCACCACCCGGATCACCGGACAAGGCCATATGGCAGTGCAGCATCACGTCGCACAGAATTTACCGGTAAGCGTTATACATCATCAACTTCGGCCTTATACAGGTCGTATTGTGCGCCGCAATACAACGGAGGTTCGGGACTGGCATACACAGGTTCCGGATTGATGTGGCTTCGACCCGGCCGAAGCAATCAGGCTGGGCGAGAGAACGATCGAGCAGAGCGGAGGTTCATCATGAGCGAGCACCGATTCTGGGGAGGAACGATCAGAAAATTGTGGCCGACGGAAACGGATCGCTTTCGCGATCACCTTCTGCGGCTCGACAAGGACACGCGTCGCATGCGCTTCGCGCACGGCGTCTCGGATGGGTTCATCGAGGACTATGCGAGCCGCATGACGCACATGGGCAGCATCGTATTCGGTTACTTCGAAGACGGCGAGATGCGTGCCGCCGCCGAGCTGCGCAAGCTGGGCGACACGTGGGGCCACGAGGCGGAAGCAGCGTTTTCCGTCGAGCGGGCCTACCAGGAGAAGGGCGTCGGCACGGAGCTGATGGGCCGGGTCATCCGCTCGGCGCGAAACCGCGGCGTCCATCTGCTCTACATGAGCTGCCTTGCCGAGAACGGGAAGATGCAAGCCGTCGCCCGCAAGCATCACGCGGATCTGCGCTTCGAATATGGCGAGGTCGTCGGCGAGATCGTGCCTGACGGACCGAACTACTTCTCGATCCTGGCTGAGGCCATGGACGACCGCGTCGGCTATATGCTCGCGGTCTTCGATCTGCAGACCCGCATCGCGCACGCTGCCTGACGGCGGTCGACGGCGCGGAGACAAGAACAAAGGCCGAGCGTCGCACCCGACGTTCGGCCTTCATGTTGTCGCTCTGTGTGTCAGCCTGTGGTCCCGAAGGCCGCCGGTGTCGTCGGCCAATCCAGATCGATGATTGGCACAGCGACCGCCGCCTCGGAGCGAGACGCCCCTCGGGCGTCAGGTGCCGTAGCGCCGCGATGAGCCGCCGTTACCCGCGACATTGTCGTTCGCCTGCCGCAGCAGCCGCTCCGCACGGTGCTCGTCTTCGAGAAGCGTCTCGACCTTTGCACCGGCCAATTCGAGAACGATCTTGAAGGTCTCGAGCCGCTCGTCCGCCGTCGCCGGCACGGCCAGCGGATCCGGCAGCGCCCAATGCAGCAGACGCGGTGCACCCGGCCAATCCGGCATCTCTTCCCACGCGATGTTCTCGGAAAGCGTCAGGACGATATCGAAGCGCGGACTTGCCGCCGTCGCGAAATGATGCCAACCGCGCGGCGCCATATGTTTCGGCATCGGCAATCCGGCCTCGCGCATGGCCAATATTGCATAGCGATTGAATTGCGGAGCCACGCGGTGTCCCGCACTTGCCGCGTTCCAGCCGAGCCCACCTTTCGCGTTGATTGCCGCCTCGATCATGATCGAGAGGCCGGCATTGTTTTCGCACAGAACCAGAATGTTTCGCATCGTCTATCCAATTCAATGTTCGGATCTGACTTGTTCCGTATCTCAGCATCGGCGAACGCACCCACCCGAACCGCTGCGCCGCGATTAACATTCAGGACGTGTCAGCCGTGTGACGGAAAGTGGGCCGAACCCGGTATTCCTGCGTGCTCCGAGAGAGCTCAATTCCGTTTTACGCGGCCTGACGCATGGTGCTGCCGGTTATTTTTTTGCGGTCTTGGATGCCAGCGCACTGGAATCGCAATCGCCCTGTCGACGCCAACATCGACCTCGCTCATCGCACCGTCGACCATCGACAACAGAATTTCGCTGCTCGAATTGTTTGCGTCGCATCGCTGCCGCCAAACAGAATTTCGGTCGGCATTGCGGTTGTCGATGACCTTCGCTTTTCGAATCCCGCCATCGAATCCGACGTCGCGTAACCACGTCGCGCAATTCAAATTCGTTTCGCAACTTGCCAAGTGATCTGCGGAAAGCGTCTGACGATGTTGAAAACAACGCAAAAACGGTGCGCGTGCGCAACACTCATGCCGTTGCGGATAAAAAATCGCAGTGTTTGTGAAATTCGGTGTCAACAAAATCCTCGAACTTGCACATGATTTTTTTACTCGAACTGATTCGAGTCATTAAGGGAGAGAGAGACATGGCTAAGACTGCAACGAAGGCTGCTGCGAAGAAGCCGGCTGCCAAGAAGAAGGCTCCGGCAAAGGCGAAGGTGAAAGCCGCCGCGAAGACGACGGCGCGCAAGGCGCCCGCCAAGAAGAAGGCCGCTACCGCGCGCAAGGCGACCGTGCGCAAGGCCGCCGTGAAGCCGGCTGCGAAGAAGAAGACTCCTGCCAAGAAGGCAGCTGCACCGCGCAAGAAGAAGGCGGCCTGACGACCGGCTGGGTTCTACGCCCCCGGCTGGGCACCTGGGGCGTGACCCGCGGTTCGACGCTACTTCACATCTCAAGACCGGTGGCAGCGTGAAGCGCCACCGGTCTTGCTTTTTGGGGTGGCAGCTTTCGGGTGCGGCAGCGAGCGCCGAGCGTGACAGGCCCGGCCCGCCTACCTGAAGCCGCCTATCCAATGGCACCTGCCGCGCTTCGCCGCAGCCCCTTGTTGGCCCGGAGCGAAAGCGACACTCTGGCCCCTCCTGCCGTCAGACGATCGGGCCGATCGCACGAGGTGCTCGCGGTGGCGGCCTCGACATCTGCCTCCGCCCATCGCCGCTGACCGGCAATTCTCAGAACAAGGAGACCAGGTGTTCATGGCTGACGATCCAACGACCGGAATCGAAGAACTCGGCGCTCTCGACGTTGCCGAACTCTATGACGAGGGCAAGGCGATGCTCATCGACGTCCGCACCCCCATGGAATACGCCTACGAGCACGTGCGCGGCGCGCTCAATCTGCCGATGGCCTTTCTCGACCCCGACAAGCTGCCGCGTGAAACCGACAAGGTCATGATCTTCCACTGCGGCTCCGGAATCCGGTCGAAGATGGTCGCGGAGAAATGCCTCGCAGCGGGTTTTCCCGTCGTCCGCCATATGGCTGGCGGCTTCATGGCGTGGCGCAAAGCGAAACTTCCCTACGTCGCGACCAATCCCGCGACCGGCGGCCCGATCGACAAGCGCGACACCTGACCGGCGGCGCTCAGGCGTCGGCTCGAGGTCAGTGCCTCGACGGATGCATCATGGCCCCACCCGCGCGCACGTCACCAGCTTGGCAACCCTGATGGACCGCCGCCAGGACATGGCGCCAGGACGCAGCGCCAGGACACGGCGCCAGAACACAGCGCCAGGGCGAACGACGGGGAAGCGACGGCCAGCACCCCAAAACAGCAAAGGCGGCCGTCCCAACTGAGACGGCCGCCCTTGCATGTGTTGCCTGCGGTGCGCCGCGGCGCCGGCCGCCGTTAAACCCGGCGTTGCACCATCAGCTTCTTCAACTCCGCGATCGCCTTGGCCGGAGACAGCCCCTTCGGGCACGCCTTCGCGCAATTCATGATGGTGTGGCAGCGATAGAGGCGAAACGGGTCTTCGAGATTGTCGAGGCGGTCACCGGTCGCCTCGTCACGGCTGTCGATGACCCAGCGATAGGCCTGCAGCAGGATCGCCGGACCGAGATAGCGATCCGCGTTCCACCAATAGCTCGGGCAGGACGCCGAACAGCAGGCGCACAAAATGCACTCGTAGAGCCCGTCGAGCTGTTCGCGATCCTCGCGCGACTGCTTCCACTCCTTGGGCGGTGACGGCGTATCGGTCTTGAGCCACGGCTCGATCGAGCGGTGCTGCGCGTAGAAGTTCGTCAGGTCGGGCACCAGATCCTTGATGACCTGCATGTGCGGCAATGGATAGACCTTCACGGCTCCCGAAACGTCGTCGATCGCCTTCAGGCAGGCGAGCGTGTTGGTGCCGTCGATGTTCATCGAGCACGAGCCGCATATGCCCTCGCGGCACGAGCGCCGGAACGTCAGCGACGGGTCGATTTCGTTCTTGATCTTGATGAGGGCATCGAGAACCATCGGGCCGCATTCATCGCGGTTGATGAAATAGGTGTCGAGCCTCGGGTTCTGCGTGTCGTCGGGGCTCCACCGGTAGATGCGGAATTCCTTCCAATGGCCGGAGCGTCCCTTTTCGTTCCAGGTCTTGCCCTTCTGGATCGTCGAATTCTTCGGAAGCGTCAGTTGGACCATGCGCGTCGTCCGTTTCGTTTGCCGGGGCGGCGCCCCGCTGCACTGCAACTGACTTGCCCCCTCGCCGTGAAAGTGTCAACGCTACCAACGCATCAAATGCCGGACCGGACCATACGGGCATCCGCCGTCAATCCGGCGTTCAAGTCGGCATCTCGCGGTCACCGGCAACGGCGATCCGCCAAACGTCCCATGCTGGAACCAAGCCCCATGCGCGCTCCATCCCTCCTTCTGCTGGTCATTATCGCCTTGTCGCC
Source organism: Hyphomicrobiaceae bacterium (assembly GCA_020442185.1). Classification (GTDB taxonomy): domain Bacteria; phylum Pseudomonadota; class Alphaproteobacteria; order Rhizobiales; family Hyphomicrobiaceae; genus JAEUMD01. The sequence goes on along the minus strand of JAGRKS010000030.1, from coordinate 39,033 downwards.
AACCCTGCCCAATGCCGAAGCCGGGCCGCTCGAACAGCGGTGGCGGATAACGACACTTGCTGGCATGCCAGCGGACCCAGCCGGCGACATCAGCTTCGGCGACGGCCAGATTTCGGGCTCGACCGCCTGCAACCACTTCGGCGGAACCTATGCAAAAGGGGACGACGGGGCTATCGCACTCGAGGTCGGTCGGATGACGCGACGGGCATGCAGCGGCGTCGCCGCCGAGCGCGAACGAGCTTTTCTCGAAGCCATGAAAGCCACGCGCCGCTACACCGTCGCTGGGAACAAACTCGAACTCCTCGATGCCAAGGACAATCAGCTGGCGATGCTCGACGCAGCACCCGATGCGACGCTCGTCGGTCCGCGGCACAAGATCGTTTCCTATTTGAAGGACAACGGCCTCCACAGTGTTCCGGCGGGATCGGGCACCCACGTCACATTCGCCGATGGGCGGATCGAAGGATCGACCGGCTGCACCGCATTCGCGGGTACTTACACGATCGCCGACCCCGACAAGGTGCGCATCCAGATCGACGCCACACGCGCCGAAATCCAACCGTGCCCGCCCGGACGCGCGGAACAGGATGCTGCAATCCTCGCGGCGTTTCCGCTTGCGGACTCTTTCGACACCAGTCGGAACCTCGTTCGCGTGCTCGAGGCGGATAAAGGCTGGGCCGTGCTCTGGCTGACGCCGGATACGTGGTAGCCCAGCGGATCCCGCTGATGTGCAAGGACCGGCAGAATTTGCGCACAAAGATCAATCGGACGTCCGCGACACAGTTCTGAAATTTCCTTTTCCAATTAATCACACAGCGGATCAAAAGCGGCCGCGATTCGCATTGCATTTTCAATGAAGTGCCGAAATGCCGTTCACGTTAACTCGCTGAACTGACGATTTATTTCACCTGAATGCGTAACAACTGTTGCTTCGCAGTGACGCTCTATCTCCGAAGATGTGCCTATACAAGAGGCATCCGGTAATTGCATAGGCAATTTATCCGAGGAATTCAGAGTTTGGAGACTTCATACGACCACTTTTGTTTTCGAGGGGAGGTTTGGCAATGTCCACGCATGCATCCCGTAAATTCATCGCAATCATCGCCATGGCCGGCATGGCACTAACAACGCCGGCGCTTGCCGCTGATCTTTGGGTCCCGGACGACAGGGGATCGATCAAGGACGCTCCATACGAGCCAGCATTCTCCTGGACGGGCTTCTACATCGGTGGCCACGCGGGCCTCGCGACTGGGAATACGGAAGGCGCAGTGACGGCTTTCGGACCCGCGATAGCCGCGCTGACCGCAACCGACTACACGATGAACGGCGGCATCTATGGCGGCCACATCGGTTACAATTACCAGATGGGAAAAACCGTGATCGGTATCGAGGGCACCTTCTCGGGGACCGATATCGAAGGCGAAACGACGTGCCTCGTCCTGCTCAAATGCCAGCGTAACGTCGATTGGGTTGCAACGGTCGTCGGCCGCCTCGGATATACGTCCGGCAACACGATGTTCTACGGCCTTGGCGGCGTCGCTTGGGGCGATGTTCAAACCAACGTCGGGTTCATCGGGCCAGGGCTCAATTTCCTCTCCGGTGGCGAAACGCATGTCGGCTGGACCGCGGGTATCGGCATCGAGCACGCAATATCGCGGAATCTGATCGTGCGGGTGGAATATTCCCATATCGATCTTGGCGAAGATACGCACACGCTCAACTTCACACCGGTGCCCGGTCTTTTCACCGTCCCGACCGAAGTCGACGCGACAATCGACACGCTGAAAGTCGGCGTCAGTTATAAATTCTAGACGAAGCGCTATCGCTTTCGCCATTTGTCATGGAGTGAGTGGTTCCGGCCATTTCGAACGCCGGTCTGCGTGAAAGCGCGGGCCGGCGTTTTCTGTCGGGAGCACGCGCCGCAGCCCGGTCATCGGGCCGACAACGCGTTCCGTAAGCGAGCCGTCAGCTTGTCCGCGCTACACTGGTTCTTTAGTGGTTCGTTGGGGGGCAGTGAAACTGGGCGTCGTGACCCGGCGCCAGGACTTGAGACTATGATGCCATTCGACCGCAGAACGTTGATTGCAGGAATTGTCGCCGCGGCCGGCCTCGGCTTCTGGCGTCCGCCGGCCTATGCCGATCGCGACCGTCACGGCCGCGAAGGGCATGACGACGACCATCACGACGATGTCGATCACAGGGCCGCGGCGCGCGCGCGCGAGGCGGGCGAGATTGTTTCCCTGAGCGAAATTCTCGAACACGTGCAACGCACGCATCCTGGCGAAATCGTCGGCGTCGAACTCGAACGCAAGAAGGGCCGGTGGTTGTACGAGATCAAGCTGGTCAGCCCGGAAAACCGGCTGTTCGAGATCTATGTCGACGCCAGCGACAAGACCATCGTCAAGATCAAGGGCAAGTGATGCGGCTGCTACTTATCGAGGATGAAGACGGCATCGCCAAGCGCATCGAGCGTGCGCTCACGGGCGCCGGCTACCTCGTCGAACGTTCGAGCGACGGCGAGGACGGATGGTTCCGCGGCGACAGCGAGAACTTCGACGCCGTGATTCTCGATCTCGGCCTTCCCCAGCTCGATGGTCTGCAAATACTCAAACGGTGGCGCCGTGCGGACCGCCACATGCCCGTTCTCATCCTGACTGCGCGCGGCAGCTGGATGGAACGCGTCGAGGGAATCGACGCCGGTGCCGACGACTACCTGCCGAAACCCTTCCAGATGGAAGAACTTCTGGCCCGGCTTCGTGCCCTCTTGCGACGCGCGGCTGGCTCAGCGGATAGCGTACTGCGCACTGGCAGCGTTACCCTCGACACCCGCCAGATGACCGTGACCGTCGATGGCGCCGCGATCGATTTTTCGCAGCTCGAATTCCGCTTGCTGAGTTACCTCATGCATCATCGTGGCCGTGTAATCTCGCAACTCGAGCTGACCGAGCACGTCTATGGCGAGGACATCGAACGCGACAGCAATGCCGTCGAAGTGCTGATCGCGCGCGTCCGCCGCAAACTCGGCGTCGATCTCATCAAAACGCGACGCGGCTTCGGGTACACCATCCCAGCGGACGAACGGCTGGCGCTCGATGCAGAAGACTAGCCGGTCGATCCGACTGCGACTTGTCGCGGCCGCGCTCCTGACGATCTTCATGGCGCTGTCGGCGGCAGGCACGGCACTGGTGCTGCTGTTCGAGCATCATGTCGAGCGCCGCGTGGTGGCCGATCTCGAGGCCGACATGGGCCAGCTTCTCGCCGGCCTTTCGGTCGCCGGCGATGGCAAGATCACGCTCGCACGGCGGCCGGCGGAGCCGCTCTACGCCCAGCCGTTCAGCGGCACCTACTGGCAAATTGAAGCCGCTGGAATTATCGCCGAGCGGTCACGCTCTCTTTGGGACGAAAAGATCAGCATGCCTGTCGACGATCCCGGCGGCGGAATCCACGAGCATGTCGTCATAGGTCCGCAAGGCCGACCCCTCGTCGCGGTCGAGCGCGCGGTCCGCGTCGAGACCCAATCCGGGGTACTGGCTGTTCGCATCGTCGTGGCCCAGGACCGCGCCGCCACCATGGCGGCAGTCGAGAGCTTCCTGAGAGAGATTGCCTGGATGCTGCTGGTACTCGGCGTGCTGCTGCTCGCGGCGTTCGCCGTTGCGATCGGTGTCGGCATTGCGCCATTCCGACGGCTCCGATCCGACCTCGCGGAGTTGCGCACGGGCGCTGCCCAACGGCTGACCGGCTCCTATCCGAGCGAGGTGCGTCTCCTCGTCGACGAGATGAACAAACTTCTCGAAGATCGCGAGCGCGCCGCCGAGCGCAAGCGCCAGCGTGCCGCCGATCTGGCGCATGGGTTGAAGACGCCGATCACGGCCATCTCCGGCATCGCGGACGAGTTCCAGCGCAGCGGTCAAGCGTCGCTCGCCCGCGAGTTGCACGACAACGCCAGCGCAATGCTGCGTCACGTCGAACGCGAGCTGGCACTGGCGCGCACCACATATTCCGGACCGGCCGCCGTGCCGACGCCGCTGCTTCCGGTGATCGAGACACTCGTCAGATCCCTCGCACGCCTGCCGCGCGGACGAGACATCGCCTGGGAGATCGACGTGCCAGGCGAGGTCATGCTCCGAATAGATCGCACAGCACTTGCCGAGATTTTCGGGGGCCTACTCGACAACGCCCGCAAGTGGGCGCAAAGCCGCGTCCGCCTCGAGGCCGTGACGGAGGGTGGGTGCCTCGTCGTCCGCATCAGCGACAACGGCCCGGGCGTGGCCGAAGCCGATCTCGCGGTCCTGACCGCACGCGGCAAACGTCTCGATCAGCGACAGCCCGGATCGGGCCTCGGGCTTGCGATTGCCGCCGATATCGTCGAGGAACTGGGCGGTACGTTGACCCTGGCCAACAGGCCGACGGGCGGTCTTTTGGCGACGGTCACCCTTCCTGTCGAATAACGGGTAGGTTCATCCGGCGACGGGCTCATTGCCGGACACGGCGACGCATGCCTGCAGGTTCACACGGAACGGGCATCGACCGCGTCCGGACTGCATGCGGAATTCTCTCGCCAGGCGCGGCGCCGCACTCTGCTGCCCAAAAGCTGCACCAAGCAGCGCGTCATACGCCCACGTTTCGTTCACGAACCACGTGTCGTCGCTTGATAATGGATGCGTCACTCGATTCGATCGAACAACTGTGCATTGATGGAATTTCGCAGGCGGCAACTTCCTTCAGATGGTCAGTGAGCATTTCGTGAAACTTCAGATCGGGTACGAGTTCGGTTACCACTTTCCTCAACCGACCCCGTGCCTCCTAATGCTCAATATTCACCACAGCCGTGTCGGCGATCTCGAGTTCCCGGACCACATCGTCGTCAGCCCGTCGACGTCGCTGGCGGGATACCGCGACGGCTTCGGCAACTGGTGCAGTCGCATCATCGCCCCGGCCGGCGCAGTCCGCATCACCACATCGGCAGTCATTCGCGATTCGGGTCAGGCCGACGCGGTCAGCCCGGACGCGTGCCAAGTGCCCGTCGAACGCCTGCCGGACGAGGCACTTGTGTACCTGCTCGCCAGCCGCTTTTGTGAAAGCGACAAACTGCTCGACATGAGCTGGGAGTTGTTCGGTCACGCCAAACCGGGTTGGGGCCGAGTTCAGGCGATCTGCGACTTCGTCCACAATCACATCGCCTTCAGCTACGAGAACGCCCGCCCGACGCGCACTGCTGCGGAGGCCTATCAGGAGCGCTGCGGTGTGTGTCGCGACTACGCGCATCTCGCCGTAGCGTTCTGCCGCGCATTGAACATTCCAGCGCGCTACTGCACAGGTTATCTCGGCGACGTCGGCACCGAGCCTCCCTTCCCCCCCGGAGACTTCGCGGCTTGGTTCGAGGCTTATCTCGACGGCAGCTGGCACACGTTCGATCCCCGCAACAACACGCCGAGGATCGGCCACGTCTTGATTGCGCGCGGACGCGACGCCGCCGATGTTGCCATGGTGACGACCTTCGGCCCGAATACACTTGAATCGTTTCGCGTGTGGACCGACGAATTCATCGAGAAGGATTTCGGCTCGAGATAGGCAACTCCCGCCGCGACCAAGACATTGCGGCCCGGCTTCAGCGCCGGCGCAGCCTGTTGATGGCGCGGACGGGCGGCACGCTTTCGACGACGATCGCATCATCGGCTGAATGTTCAATCGGCTCGTCGATATAGTCGCCGAACCGGCCCATCCACCCCTCGGCGCCCGGATGCAGAGCCTCGAAACGTAGGAGGGTCTGGTCCCGACTCACGCCGGTGACGAACGCGTCGTTTGAAATATTGACCATAATGAAGGCGTCATTCGGAATGCCCCGCAGTTGCAAACCGGGCGCGAGTCTTTTCAGGATGCTCTTGCCCAGGCGGGCTAGGCGTCCCGTGTCTTCATTTCTGCGCGGTTGGCGGGCCTTGGTATCGTGTGTCACGAGCCTGCTCCCAAACCTGCCGAAGTGCGGACGAAATAGACGCCAACGGGCCGCCCGCAGCTCCTGCTGAGGACGGCCCTGATCAGGCTTTAGTCGATCACTGCAAGATTGCTTGCGGCCGCTTTGCCGTTCTTGCCTGTGGTGAGCTCATAGGACACTTTCTGCCCCTCGCGCAGCTCGTTGAGCCCCGCGCCCTGAACTTCGGTGATGTGGACGAATGCGTCCTTCGATCCATCCTCGGGCTGAATGAAACCGAAGCCGCGCTGGACGTCGAAGAACTTCACTGTACCGTTGATCATAGCTACTCCTCGTGCATTGGATCACGGACCGAGCGGATACCCGATCCGGCAATTACGTTCACAATGTCATGGGGCAGCTTGGTTAGTCGCGAGTGCGTCTAAGCGAGTTACGATCGACGATCGTGCAACGTGCCATCCTTATATGGGTTGCACCACGCTCAACACAAGGCCGGCGACGAACTGCTTCCCGAAATGCCCGGTCAGGGGCCAGAATGCGCACCGGCCGCGATCGTTGAAATTGCGGGTCTTTCTTGCGTGCGCCATGGTCGCGGCGGAAAAGATGATGACAATCAAGAGAGGCACGCAAGAGAGGCACGATACGTATCGCCGCGCAATTTTTGCGCCGTCGCCGGCTTTCGCTCTTGCCGCGCCGCGCAGGCCTACACCCCGACAGCCTTGCGGTAGAGGTGGAAAGTGGCGTGGCCGAGGACAGGGAGCACGAGGAAGAATGCAAGGAACGCCGACAGGATCGAGATCAGCATCAACACCGCAATGATCATTGCCCAGAACAGCATCGGTCCCGGGTTTTTCTTGACGCTGCGCACGCTCGACACCATCGCAGTGACGAAATCGATGTCGCGATCGTAGAGCATCGGAAACGACACCACCGTGAACGAGAATACGATCGCCGCAATCAATGCGCCGACCATGTTGCCGATCGTCAGAAACAGCAAGCCGCCGGGCGTCGTCAGGATGTCGGAGACAAGCTGCGCAGGGTCAGGTGTCGTCAATCCCTGGCCACCGAAGAAGCCAAAGAACAGCAGCGCCGCGATATCCATCCAGATGATCATCGTGAAGGCGGTGACGAGCGCCATCCAGCCCATATCGCGCCCGCTTGCACCCATCACCGAGCCGAACACGCCCGACCAAGTCAGCGGCCGCCCATCAAGCAGCTTCCGGCTGACATCGTAGAGCCCCGTCGCCACGAACGGCGCGATCAGCACGAAACCGGTCGCCAGCGGGTAGACGAGATACGGCAGATCGAACCGCGTCAGCAGGATGACGAGCAGGAGACCGCCCAGCGCATAGATGCCGCCGAAGAACAGGCCGAACTTCGGCGCGGCGCGGAAGTCGCTGAGGCCGAGCGCCAGAACTTCGAGGATATCGCTCGTTTCGAGCTTGTTGACGTCGGGCCAATCCGATTTGCGGCGGAGCGGTTTGCCGTCCGGGCCGGTGCCACTACCGTCGGCCTTTCCAAGACCTGATCGCTCGAGGCCGGACCCGGTTACGTTAGCGGTCAAGGTTGGCGAACCGCCGCCTTCTTCGCCGGCAGAGGTGCTGCCGCCGGTCGTCAATTCGCTCGTCATGCCGCCTCCCCTTCGCGTCGTGCGGCGGGCGGAGACTGAAGCCTCTTCTCATTGCCAGCCGTTCGCATCATGTCTGATGCAGCGCAGGCAGACAATGGCGTCATCGGAAATCGGGCCGATATGAAGGCTGACCGATCTGACGCAGGTCAGACCGCGGTAATTCCTTCGCCTCACCGGCCGGCTGGCGTCAGCTTCAGGATCGCGCCGTTGCCCTCGTCGACCAGCAGGTAGACGGCGCCGTCCGGCCCGACGCGGACATCGCGGATGCGGTCGCCGCGGTCCTCGAGAAGCACCTCCTCGGCAGCGATGGCGCCGTTCTCGACAACGAGACGCGACACCTGCGCGCCCGCAAGGCCGCCGACCAGCAGGTTGCCCTTCCAGTCCGGAAAGAGGCCGCCGTCATAGATCGCGAGGCCAGACGTCGCAATCGATGGGTCCCAGAAATAGACCGGCTGCTCCATGCCTTCCTTCCCGGTACCGACGCCGATCTTGCTCAAGTTGTAGTTGCGCCCATAGCTGATCACCGGCCAGCCGTAGTTCTTGCCAGCCTCTGGCCGGTTCAGCTCGTCACCGCCGCGCGCACCGTGCTCAACCGTCCACAGGCGCCCGCTGGCGCTATCGATCGCCGCGCCCTGGATATTGCGATGTCCCATCGACCAGACCTCGGGCGCCCAGCCGGGCTGCTTCGGATTGTCGGCCGGAACGCCTCCGTCGGCCGTAATGCGTATCACCTTGCCGATCGTCGCCGCGGTATCCTGGGCAAGGTTACCGATGCCGCGGTCGCCCGTCGTCACGAACAACGTCCCGTCGGCTCGCGGCACGATGCGCGACCCATAATGATGGCTCGTCGGTTGCGCCGGCTGCTGACGGAAAATAATTCTCAGATCCTCGAGCTTGCCGCCGTCCGTGCCGTCCGCCAGCATGAGCCTCGCCCGCGCCACGGCTGTTGCGCTTTTCCCTCCCTCGCGCGGTTCGGAGAAGGAGAAAAATACCGTGCCCGTCGTTGCGAAATCGGGTGCCAGGCGAATGTCGAGCAGGCCGCCTTGGCCACGCGCATGGACTTTCGGGACGCCCGCGACCGGCGGCGACAGCTTGCCGGCGGCATCGACGATACGTATCCGCCCCGGCCGCTCCGTCACGAGCATGCGGCCATCGGGTAGGAACTGCAGCCCCCAGGGATTGGCGAGGCCGGTCGCGATCTCGGTGACCTTGAGCTTGGTCACGGAGGCTTTCGGCGCATCCGTCTGCCCGGCGCCCGCCGATTGCGGAAGACCGAAGTAGAAGGTCGCAGCCGCAAGCACCACGGCAACGGCAACGAGCGGTTTCAGCACTGCGGCGGCAACCGGCCGATGAGCGCTGGCGCCGCGACTGGCCCCGCGACTGGCCTCGGCGCCGGAATCGTGCCGCTGATTGTTCGCTCGGGTCATCGGTGTTCGCCTCGCTCTATCGATTGGTTTCGTGCTCGTTCAAGCGTCCGGGCCGCCTTGCGTTAACACGACTGTCGCCCGCCCGGCTCACGCCCTTGGCACGGATCGCGACGGGGTGACGCGGTGGCCGTCATCCCGCCTCAGGCGGCGCACCGCGCCAGGGATGGTCGGGCCCGACAGCGACAATACGCTGAACCACCCGCTGCGGTTTCACGAGGGTCACATGCTCATAGGCGATTGGCGTCAATGCGCCATCAGCGGCGACGGCCTCGAGCAGTTCGCCGGGGCGCAGCAAAAAATCCGGGTTCGACGGCTTGCCGAACCGCTGATTTCCAAGCGCGAACGTCTCGTAGATCAAAATGCCGTCGCGGGCGACCGCAGCCAGGATATCCGGCAGGATCGGCCGCCACAGATAATTCGTGACCACGACCCCGGCAAATCGCACACCCTCGAGCGGAAGGGGATCGCCGGCCTCGAGATCGGCGGCGATCAACCGCACGCCGGGCCGTCCCGCCAGATCCGCCGCGCGCGACAGATCACGATCGATGCCGAGAACGTCGAGACCCGCCGCAAGTCCAGCCCGGATGTGGCGACCGCCGCCACACGCGAGGTCGAGCAGGGTGCCGCCGGGCGGCACTCCGACGATGAAGCGCATCACCCACGGCGACGCCTCGCGTGTGCTGCCAGAACCCGTAAGCCGCTCATCGGGCGCGGTTTTGCTCATCGGTCCCTCCAGTGCCACGATCGAAGGAAAGTCGCGGCGGCCGACACGCCATCTTGCGAATTGTGTTTTGGCCTTACCTCGCCATATAAGTCCGCATGACGCCTCAGAGCACCATCCCCTTCGTCAAGATGAACGGCCTCGGCAACGATTTCGTCGTCGTCGACGGACGCGGCGGGCCGGTGCGTATCGAGGCCGAGGAAGCTGTGCACCTCGCCAATCGCGAAAACGGCATCGGCTGCGATCAGGTGATCGTCCTCGAACCGGCGAAGACCGGCGATGTGCGCATGCGCATCCTGAATGCCGACGGCTCGGAGGTCGGGGCCTGCGGCAATGCGACCCGCTGCGTCGCCTACCTGCTGGCGTCTGAAACGGGGCGGCCACGGGTGGCGATCGAGACCCCCTCTGGCGCGCTCACGGCAACCGTCCAGTCGATCGACCGGATTACGGTCGACATGGGCGAACCCCGCTTCGCCTGGGACCAGATCCCACTTGCCGAACCGTTCCACGATACCCGTGCCATCGAACTTCAGGTCGGGCCGATCGATCAGCCAGTCCTGCATTCTCCGTCCGTCGTCAATGTTGGCAACCCGCATGCCGTGTTCTGGGTCGAGGACGTCGACAAGATCGATCTCGGCCGTGTCGGCCCCCTGCTGGAGAACCATCCGATCTTCCCGGAAAGGGCCAATATCTCTGTCGCGCAGATCCTCACACCTACGTCCATTCGTATAAGGACTTGGGAGCGTGGCGCGGGTTTGACCAAGGCTTGCGGCACGGCAGCCTGTGCTTCTGCGGTCGCAGCGATGCGCAAGAAGCTCACCGAACGCGGAACCGTCGCTGTGATATTGCCGGGCGGAACACTCGACATTACCTGGACGCCAGAGAACCGCATACTTATGACAGGTCCTGCGGAGTTGGAGTTTCGTGGCGCACTGCGACGCGACGGCCTGACCCGGGCCGAAGCCTGAACCGGGCGGCGGATTGGCCCGTTCGACCGGCCTGCTCGGCTGGCTTGCAACGGTTTTTTCCGTGAACCCGCTGTTCCTAGCGGTCACAATGACGGCGGGGACGGTTCCAAGTTGCGTCGACAGCTTCGAGAAGTAGCGATTGATCGATTAATGCACGAGACGCACCAGACGAGCCTCGCCCCCGATAATGCGGCAATGGGCGATTGCCCATCCGCCGCCGCGACGGGGGCAGCGGGATGCTCCGCGCCGGTGGCGGCGATATCGACCGACCTTCCGTCGACGCCCGACGTCGTCACGCTCGGCTGCCGGCTCAATGCTTACGAATCGGAAGTAATACGACGCAACGCCATTGCCGCGGGGCTCGACAACGCGGTCGTCGTGAACACGTGTGCGGTGACGGGCGAAGCCGTACGCCAGGCACGACAGACCATCCGCCGGATCCGCCGCGAGCGGCCGGATGCCAGGATCATCGTGACCGGCTGCGCGGCCCAGATCGAGCCCGAGCTGTTTGCGAAGATGGACGCCGTCGACCACGTCGTCGGCAACGACGACAAGCTCGCCCCTGACACCTACCGTTCGCTAGCGCTCGACAGCTTGCCGCGCGTCGTCGTCAACGACATCATGAGCGTGTCTGAAACCGCCAGCCACATGATCGATGGCATCGGCAGCCGGGCGCGCGCCTACGTGCAGGTCCAGAACGGTTGCGACCACCGCTGCACCTTCTGCATCATCCCATTCGGGCGCGGACCATCGCGCTCCGTCGCCGCCGGCGACGTGGTCACAGAGATCCGCCGTCTGGTCGACGAACTCGGCTTTTCGGAGGTCGTGTTGACAGGTGTCGACATCACCTCCTATGGCGGCGACCTTCCCGGCGGAATGCGTCTTGGCCGCCTTGTGCGCCAGATCCTGAAGCTCGTGCCCGCGTTGAAGCGCCTGCGGCTTTCCTCGATCGATCAGGTCGAGGCCGACCCGGATCTGATGCGGGCGCTCGCCGAGGAGGAGCGGTTGATGCCGCACCTCCACCTCTCCATGCAATCGGGCGACGACATGATTTTGAAGCGCATGAAGCGGCGGCATTCGCGTGCCGATGCGCTACGCTTCTGTGCCGAGGCCCGTCGACTGCGGCCGGATGTTGTATTTGGCGCGGACCTGATTGCAGGCTTCCCGACGGAAACCGAGCAAATGTTCGAGAACACACGCGACATCATCGATCACTGCGGGCTGACATTCGTCCACGTCTTTCCGTTTTCCGCGCGCCGTGGCACGCCCGCCGCCCGCATGCCGCAGCTCTCTGGGCCCGTCGTGAAGGATCGCGCGCTGCGCCTCAGGGAAGGCGCGGAGCAGGCCCTCGCCGCGCATCTGGAGAGCCAGGTCGGCCGCACAGTCGATTTGCTGATGGAGAAGCCCGGACTTGGGCGGACGCCGCAATTCACCGAGGTGGAGGTGGCCGGCGCCCATCGTATCGGCGCCATCGTTTCGGCCACAATCACGGGCCGCTCGTCGGTTCGTCTCGAAGGCGAGGTAGCATCGTGAGCGGACCAGAGCGGAAAAAGGGTCTGTTTGCGCGGCTCTTCAAGCAGGGCGATCAGCCGACCCAGCCGGACCCGCAAAATGAAGTCGCGGACGCCAATAGCGGGTCCGATGCCGGCCTCACCGACGCTTCCGAAACCGCCGAGCCGGCGCCGTCCTCGCCGCCTGAAGCGCCAACGGAGCAACCTGCGGCCCTGCGCGACGCCGTCGTGGCGGAAGCCGACGAAGGCCCGGACCCAGTCGAAGCAGATCCAGGCGCCGGCCGGGCGACGGAATTTGCCACCTCCGTTCAATCCCCCCCGACAGCGTCCACCTCGTGGCTGTCACGCCTCAAGACTGGCCTTGGCAAGACGTCGTCGCGCCTTTCGGACGGAATCACCGGCCTCTTTACAAAAAGAAAGCTCGATGCTGCTACGCTCGAGGATCTCGAAGACGTACTGATCCAGGCGGATCTCGGGGTCGACACGGCAATGCGCATCACCAGTACACTCTCCGACGGACGTTTCGCCAAGGGCATCTCGGCCGAAGACGTGCGCGCCGTTCTGGCTGCCGAAGTGCAACGGGTGCTGGAGCCCGTCGCCCGGCCACTCGAAATTTCGGCCGGCAACCGTCCGCACGTGATTCTGATGGTTGGCGTCAATGGCACCGGCAAGACCACGACCATCGGCAAACTCGCACAGCAGTTCGCGGCCGACGGCAAGAAAGTGATGATGGCGGCTGGCGATACGTTTCGCGCCGCTGCCGTCGAACAGCTCAAAGTTTGGGGCGAGCGCAGTGGCGCGGCGGTTCTGGCCCGCGAGACAGGCGCTGATTCATCCGGCCTCGCCTTCGATGCGCTCAAGGAAGCTCGAGCCGGCGGCTACGACGTGCTGCTGATCGACACTGCCGGCCGCCTGCAGAACAAGCAGGCCCTGATGGAGGAGCTGGAGAAGGTCGTTCGCGTGCTGAAAAAGCTCGATCCTTCAGCGCCGCATGACGTCCTCCTCGTGCTCGACGCCACGACTGGCCAGAATGCGATGCAACAGGTCGAGGTTTTTCGCCAGCGTGTCGGCGTAACCGGCCTCGTTCTGACCAAATTGGATGGCACCGCGCGTGGTGGAATTATCGTTGCGATCGCCGACAAGCATAACCTTCCGGTCCATGCGATCGGCGTCGGCGAAGGAATAGAGGACTTGCAACCGTTCGAGGCTGGCGCGTTCGCGCGCGCCATTGCCGACATCTAGAGGCGACGATCGCCCAGCGCCATCCCACCCGGTCAGACCACGGGGAGGCGCACGGGCCAGACGGGCAGGAAATGACACCCTATGGGCAGCAGACTCCGGCGCATATACCCCTTCAACACCGAACAGACGGTGAATATTGCGAGCGAGTTCGGTCCGCTCGTCACGATGTTCATCGTTAACGCGGCATACGGAATTACGGCTGGCACTTGGGCGCTGCTGTTGACGACGGTCATCGCGATCGTCGCCATGCGCATCGTCCTCAAGAGGCTGCCCGCCTTCCCGCTGATCGCCTCGAGCGTCACACTGGCTTTCGGCGCGTTGACGATCATTACCCACGATCCAATGTGGGTTCAGATCAAGGTCACGATCTTCAACGCGATGTTCGCGATTTTCCTGTTTGTCGGGCTGTGGCTCAATCGGAATTTCTTCAAGTACGTCTTCGAGAAGACGTTCCACTACACCAAAGAGGGCTGGGACCGTTTCACGTGGAGTTTCGCCTGGTTTTTCGTATTCACGGCCGTGGCCAACGAGTTGGTCCGTCTCACGTTCGTGGACGACCACATCTACAACGTTTTCGGTTATCAAATGGACGGTGTTAACGTCTGGATTCTCTTCAAGATTGCGCTGATCATGCCATTGTCTGGCGCTTACGCCTGGTTCCTCACGCGGCTGATGCAGAAGCATCGCATTCCTGACGAAGACGAAACGGTGAGCGTTACGATCGCCCCCAGCACCACGGGGAACGCGAACTCGTCCCGCCATGGCGTTGCCGAGTTCGCACAAGTCGCAGCGGACCCGAGACGCGGCATCGCTCCCCGTCGCGATGGCCGGTTCCACTGAGGTTTGGTCAAGGCAGTAGCCGCCGCCGCGCGGCGAACGGAGTCCTTTGTCCGCATGAAATCAGATCCCGCAAAGCCGCAGCTGGCCGACGACAGGCTTTCGATGCAGCTGTTGAAGCTCGCACTCGAAATCGGCCCGCTCGTCGTCTTTTTCGTTGCAAATTCGTCGGCGGGCATTTTCATTGCGACGCAATGGTTCATGGTCGCGACGATTGTCTCCATTGCCGCCTCGCGCCTGATTTTCGGAAAAGTCGCCGTGATGCCGCTCGTCACGGCGGTATTTGTTTTCATTTTCGGCGGCCTGACCATCTGGCTTCAGGATGATCATTTCATCAAGATGAAGCCGACGATCGTGAATACGATTTTTTCCGCACTCCTTTTCGGCGGTCTTTTCTTCGGGCATTCGCTCTTGCGCCACGTCTTCGGTGACGTATTCAAAATTTCCGACGAGGGCTGGAAACAGCTTACGATCCGGTGGGGCGCATTTTTCGCCGCGCTGGCAATTCTCAATGAAATCGTCTGGAGAAATTTCACCACCGACAATTGGGTGACCTTCAAGACATTCGGCATCATGCCGCTGACAATGGTCTTCGCAATGGCCCAGCTCGGCATCATCAAGAGGCACGAACTGCCGGAGGATGCAGAGGGTGCCGGAGCGAAACGCGATGACGACGTCATGTAGTCATACAGATGATTTGCATGCTCAAGTTACGTACACACGCATTTCCTAATCCCGAATTAATCCGATCGTGCCCTTCCGGTAAACACATTCTTCATCGATGGCGCCCTTTCTTCTGGACGCATTCCTGGCAATCGTATTTCTTTTTCTATGCAACTTCACGTTCCTGTTTACTCTCGCCGGGCCGCATCCGTTGAACCCGGATAATTTTGGAATGGTACGACTGAGATGAAACGACCGAGAACTGAAAAGTCGAAGAGCAAGACGGCACCGGATGCACGGCTGGCGACGCTCGACGGGTCGCCGATCCATCTCTTGCATCGGGCCGGGCAGTGTGCGGCCGACGTGTTCCAGTCCAAGATGGGCAGCAACGATCTGACGCCCCGTCAATATGCCGTGCTTGCAACCGTTGCCGCTCACGAGGGTCTGAGCCAGACGCACCTCGTCGAAAAGACGGGCATCGATCGCTCGACGCTCGCCGACATCGTGCGCCGCATGCTCAAGAAGGGCCTGCTGCAGCGCCGGCGCACGCGCGAAGACGCCCGTGCCTACGCGGTCAAGCTGACGGAGGAAGGCCGACGCGTTATGGAATCGGTCGGACCGGTCGCCATGTCGGTTGACCAGACCGTGCTCGCCATGTTGAGCGAAGCCGACAGGCCGCGCTTCATCGAAAATCTGCAAACGATCATTACCGGACTGTCGTCAGAGACGAAGCCGACCGGCGAACCATCGAGCTGAGTGCAATCTCGCCGCGTGCGGCCGCCCCCCAGTCCGACCGGACCCGAGCCTCACCGGTCCCCAGCCCCACCGGTCCGTGGCCCCACCGGTCCGTGGCCCCAAACCTGGCCCCGAACGTGACCGGGCCACGCCAGATGCCGGTTCGCGTCCTGAAGGCGCAATCCGCTACTGAAGATTTATCCCAGCTCATCCACTGGCCGGAGTCCAACCGCTGGACCGGGTCCGGCGAATCAGTCGAACCTCCCCCGAGAGCTACTGTCCGGCGCGTAACGTCGGCGTCTCGCAGTTCCGCGTCCGATGTATCGCGTTCAGGCAACGGTGCGCCACGGTGTGCCGATTTTCACCTTGCCGATTGCTCGCCTGCTCCTTTGCATCTGTCCGAGGTACGCGCACGCATGGCCCTTGATTTTCTTGCCCGCCCCCTTCTGCAACTCGAGCTGTTCGATGGTCTGCGGCCGGAACAGATCGCCGAGATCGCCCGCCGCGCCGAGCGCAAGATATTCCGCGCAGGCGATTGCATCATCGAACGCGACACGCCGGCTGACGCGGCCATCGTCATCGTCTCGGGACAAGCCCAGCGCACGGCCGGACCGGACATGACATCCGGCCCGGAACTCGTACCCGAAGGCGCACTGCTCGGCGAGATGGGGATGCTGGTCGATACCGAATACACCTCGACCGTGCTCGCTGTGACTTCGGTTAGGGCACTGCGGATCACCCGCGACGAACTTCTCCAGCAGATGGCCGAGGACCCGGAAATTGCCGAGCATTTTGTTCGCAAGATCGCGCAGCGGCTGCAAGCGCTTGCCGATGAAATGCGGGCGATCGAAAATCAGCTGGGCGATCAGGCCTGTGGCGACCTCGCCAGGACCGCTGCATTGGCGCGTCTCCCCGCATCAGCTGACGCGGCGGCAACGCTCCACTGACCGATTACCTCGAAAGCCTGAACGCCTCTTGAACGCCTGAAGGACCGGAAGTTGCGGTCTCTATTGCCGCCAGCCGCCCTGGGCGAATACCCCGGCGCCGCGGACGGCCGCTGACTCGTCTGGGCCGAAGCGGCGACCGGAGCGGGAGCGGGGTCAAATGCATTGAATTGCGGGGAGGGCAGCCGCCATCGGAGCGCGCCTGCCAGAGCCCAAGCGCCGTACTCAAATTTCACATCTTCGGGTTCGGAAATGGAAACGCCCAACCCCGGGGGGAGGGGTTGGGCGCTATTAGCGCTTACGCGCGTGGTACCGGGAGGGAAGCCGGTACCGCCAGATGACATCTTCGGTTAGACGGGGGGGCACTACCGAGTACAGGGTGACGTCATCTGTCTGGATATAACTAAGCGCAGGTCTCAGATTTTCAACAGGGGGAATCCGCATTGATCACGGAAATGTTACCGATTGTACACCGGTATCCCCTGGTCGGCGCTTTGACAGATACCGAACAGCCACACGCTGCACGACCCGCAGGCACAAAATCACCACTTTGCCGCTTCATTGGCGGTTGAAAGCAGCCCCCATGGGTCGAATGACGAACATTTTCGGATCGAGTTCAGCGGTCGTATCGAGGTCGCCGACATCAACGGTGGTGTCCAGGCCTTGCGCGTCCTTCGTCACCCACTGCTTCAACTGGAAGGCGGGCTTGGCGTCGAAGGTCAGGCGGATCTTGCCGGGCGTATCAGGGCTCTTGTCCTGCAACACGACGGACACGACGTCTCCAGCCTCTTCAACGGCCAGAATCCGCGCGTCGCGTGCAATATCGACGTCCTTGCGCAACAGAAGCCGAAACGGGGTTTGATCGAGCTCGACGCGATCCTCGTTGTTGAGGTCATGATCCTGGATCGCCAGATAGCTGCCGTCCGAAATGATCACCTGAAGGCTCGGCCGCGCGTAATCGAAGCGGAACCGGCCCGGACGCTTCATGGCGAACTTGCCCTTCATGACCTTGCCGTCGGCGGCGGTCTGGGCAAACCGCCCCTGCAAATTGTCGAGCTTGTTGAAGTATTCGCTGACGCTCGCGACGATCTCGCTCTGGCGGGCATCGAGGACGAGGCCTGCCGTGCCATTGGGCGCAACCTCCGCGCTCCAGGCGGTTCCGGCGGTCGCACCGATCGGGGCTGCGACCGGCGTCGGTGTCTGCGCCGCGGCGGCGGACGCCAGCATGCACGCTCCCATACCGGTCAGAAAGCCAACAAAGGCGCTGCGCGAAATCATTGACGTGCCCATTATTCCCCCAACAGCCCTGGGCGACCAGAGCACCATCTTCTCAATCGCCCAACATTGCGACCACAAGTTGGCGGATCGTACTTGTGTTCGCCCTGAGGGCAAGCGTCTCTCGCCCCGCATACATAACGAACTGGGGATGGCGGACGATCGCGGCGGCGAACCGCACGTCACTCCGCGGCCCTGCTCGGGACCGCAGTGCACTCATGCGGCGTCGGAAGCACCGTTGGCGCCGACCAGGATCTCGCGGCGTCCGACGTTGTTGGCCGGGCCGATCAGACCCTCCCGCTCCATACGCTCGATGAGGTCGGCGGCACGGTTGTAGCCGATCGACAAGCGGCGCTGAATGTAGCTGGTCGAGGCCTTGCGATCGCGCAGCACGATGGCGACAGCGCGATCGTAGGCGTCTTCCTCATTCTGGCCGCGAGCGTCGTCCGCACCAGCCTCCGGTGCGACGGGCGGCTCGGTGATGCCGACGACATAGTCCGGCTCGCCCTGCGCACGCAGGAAGCCGGCGATTTCCTCGACCTCGTCATCGGCGACGAAGGGGCCGTGCACGCGCGCGATCTGCCCGCTGCCCGCGGCGAACAGCATGTCGCCCTGACCCAGCAGCTGCTCGGCGCCCTGCTCTGTCAGAATGGTGCGGCTATCGATCTTCGACGTCACCTTGAACGAGATGCGCGTCGGGAAATTCGCCTTGATCGTACCGGTGATGACGTCGACCGACGGCCGCTGCGTCGCCATGATGATGTGGATGCCGGCGGCGCGCGCCATCTGGGCCAACCGCTGGACCGCGGCTTCGACCTCCTTGCCCGCCACCAGCATGAGATCGGCGAACTCGTCGATGACGACGACGATGTACGGCATCGGCTCGAGCGCGAGCTGCTCCTGCTCGAACATCGCCTCACCCGTCTGGCGATCGAACCCGGTCTGCACCGTCCGCGCGATCATCTCGCCGCGTTTACGGGCATTGCGAACGCGGTTGTTGAACACGTCGATGTTGCGCACCGAAAGCTTCGCCATGCGCTTGTAGCGCTCTTCCATTTCGGAGACGACCCAGTTGAGCGCGGCGACGGCCTTCTGCGGATCTGTGACGACGGGCGCCAACAGATGCGGGATGCCGTTATAGACGCTGAGCTCGAGCATCTTCGGGTCGATCATGAGGAAGCGGCATTCGGCCGGACTGTGCCGGTAGAGCAGCGAAAGGATCATGGCATTGACGCCGACAGACTTGCCCGAGCCCGTCGTGCCCGCGACCAGCAGATGCGGCATGCGGGCCAGATCTGCGACGACCGGCTCGCCGCCGATCGACTTTCCGAGGGCGACGGGCAACGCCGCATCGCTCGAGCGGAAGGCATCGCTTTCCAGAAGCTCGCGAAGCATAACCGTCTCGCGGCGCACGTTCGGCATCTCGATGCCAATGGCATTGCGGCCCGGCACGACGGCGACACGCACCGCGGCGGCGCTCATAGAGCGCGCGATATCGTCGGCGAGACCAATAACGCGGGACGACTTCGTGCCGCGCGCCGGCTCGAGTTCAAACAATGTGACGACGGGGCCGGGCCGGATGTCCTTCACCTCGCCCTTGACGCCGAAATCCGACAGGACATCTTCGAGCAGGCGGGCATTGCCGCGCAGCACGGTCTGCGTGAATTCTGGCCCCGCCTTGTTCGGCACTGGCTTCTTGAGCAGCGCGACCGGCGGCATCTTGAACGACGGCTCCGCCTGCCGGCGGAACGTCAAGCCACCGAACAGCGCATTGCGCTTGCTTGGTATGGTCTCCGCAGCGCGGGCCGCGGGGTGAGATGGGGCGACGCCGGAGGCGGCCGGCGGAGCGGCCACGGCAGGCGGCGGCGCGGTCGGGGGCGGCGGCATCTTCGGGGACGCCGCGTTTGCGAACGGCATACCCTTCAGCAAGGATTGCATCGCGGATTTCGGTGCAGCGGCCGGCGTATGCGTATGCGGTGGCGTCACGTCATCGGCGCCGACAAGGTCCGCCTCGCGCCGCGGGAAGCCCGTCGCCGCTGGCGCAAAACGCTCGGCAATTGCGCGACTCGCGTGATCGGTCGCGTCATCGAAGCCCGCATCATCGGCAAAATCGTCATGAGCGGCGTCCGAGGCGTCGCGCCCACCAAGACCAGCGGCTGGGCCACGTGATGGCCGGCGCGGCGGATGGCCAGCCGGTGGAAAAGGCGGTGCATAGGCCGCGACGGGCTCTTGATGCATAGGATAGGCGACGCGCTGTCCACGTCGGGCAGCATCGGCCTGGCGACGCGCGCCGTTCCATTCCTCATAGGCCGGATCGCCATCGCCGCACGCATCGGCGGCGCCGCCATGGGCCAAACCGGCCGCTGCTTCGGCCGCGTAATACTCCGGCGCGTACGCACGATGATCAGGCGTGGCGGTTTGCCGACCGGACAATTGATCGCCGTGGTCACGATAACCGGAGCCAGCCTGCAAACCTTCGCGAACGCCGCGCGCGCCGGCCTGCATGGCCGACATGCCGCGCTGCGCCGTCTGGCGGGCAGTCGCCATGGCCCATTCGAGCGAAGCACGCGGGGCGAACGTCGGCTCGATGCGCAACTCAGCGGCTGCCGCTCCTTGCACGACCGGACTGCGCTCGAACTTGCGCGCGCCGGCCGACACCGGTGTTTCGCGCCCGACCGCCAGCAGGTCCTGTAACGCCACGCCGACCACATGCGACAGAATGGCGAACCCGCTCGCGAACAGCACGAGGCCCGCCGCGGCGCCGCCACGCTCGGCATTGATGAGTGCGAAAAGTCCGGAGACGATCGTATAGACTGCGTCGCCCATCATGCCGCCGTAGCCGTGATGCAGCGGCCAGCGCTCCGCGATCGGCAGCGAGGACACCGCGCCGGCGAGAACCAGAATGGCAAACGGATAGAGAAGCAGCTTCGTTTTCGGCCGGTGAACGCGTTCCGTATAAACGAGCTCGACGCCCCAGAACATGGGTGCCGCCAAGGCGACGATTGTCGCGAAACCGAACGCCTGCAGCAGCAGGTCGGAAACGATCGCACCGACCGCACCGAGCAGATTGCGTGTCTCACCGCTGGTGGCGTGTGTCAGGCTCGGATCGGTGACCGTCCAGGATGCAACGGCGACCCAGAGCAGGCCGACGAAAGCTAGCAGTATGGCACCCGTCAATCGTCCGAACGCACCTTTGAGGGCTTGCTCGAGCGAAGCGGGACCAGCCCGTTCCTGGGAAAAACGCGGAGACTCTGACAGCATGTTTCAGACAATCGGTTACGCAACAAGGGACACTACTCTCTCGAGCGCCGTCCTGATCGCTTCCGGGTCCGCCACCAACGCCACACGCACATAGTTCGCGCCGGGGTTGTTGCCGTCTCGACCGGTCTGCGCCAGATAGGCACCCGGGATAACCCTGACACCGCAGCGTTTCCATATGGTTACCGCAGCCTGAACCCCGCCACCGAACTGGGCCACGTCGAGCCACAGGAAGAACCCGCCGGCCGGTCGGCGGTATCCGAATCTGTCGCCGAGCACCGCATCGCAGATGTCGTATTTCCGACGATAGGCTTCACGATTGGCCGCCACGTGGGTCTCGTCGGCCCAGGCAAACGCGGATGCATGTTGTATCGGCCCCGCCATCGTCGGGCCGACGAGATTGCGAACTTCGCCCAGGATCTCGAGGAAATCGCCATCGCCCGCGCAGAACCCGGAGCGCAAACCTGGTAGGTTCGATCGTTTCGAGAGCGAGTTGAAGACGACGAGGTTGCGGTAGCGCTCACGCGTTGCCTGCGCCACCTCGAGGGCGCCTGTCGGCGGGCTTTCGGAATAGATCTCGGAATAGCATTCGTCGAAGAACAGCATGAAATCGTGATCGCGCGCGAGATCGAGCGCGCGGCGGATGTAGGCCGGGCTGGCGACCGCGCCTTGCGGATTTGCCGGCGAGCAAAGATAGAGCGCCGCCGTTCGCCGCAGCAGAGCTTCGTCGCCAGCAATCTCGTCGAGGTCCGGTAGGTGCCCGGTTGCCTCGGTGGCGTTGAGATAGACAGGCTCGGACCCTGTCGCCAGAGCGGCACCGATATAGGCTTGATAGAACGGATTGCAGAGCAGGATCGCCGGTTGGCCATCGAACGTCCGCCGACCCACCGCGGGCAGCGCCGCGAAATAGAGCCCCTCGCGTGAGCCGAGCGTCGGCAGCACCTCGCGGGCTGGATCGATAACGCCCGCACCGTCGAGGCCGAACCGGCGGTCGAGCCAGGCGGCGATCGCCCCGCGCAGTGCATCGCTACCGCGGATCGGCGGATATCTGGCGAACAGCGCTTCCGCCTCGCGGATCTTGTCGGCGATGAATGGCGGCATGGTCTCGCGCGGCTCGCCGAGCGTCAGGTCGATGACTTGCGCTTCATCGGTTGGCACGTCGGCGAGCAGAGCCCGCAACCGCGAGAACGGCGACATGACGGCACCCGACGCCATCGCCTCGTATCCATTCAGGGGTGGGTTCGTCATCGTCTGATCCGGACTATTGTCTGCAAGGTGCAGCGCGGGCTGATCGTGGCGCCGCCGCGCTCCGGCAACCATTAGAGGTTGATCGGTCGAGTGGGAAGCGGGCGCCGCGCGAGCCACCTCGCAGTGCTTATCGGCTTCTGCGCCGCCTTGGGCGATGACCGGCAGGTGGCACCGTCTGAAGCCCGGCCGTCGCCGGCTTGAACCGATGTGCCGCACGGATCGACCCAACAACAGACCTGTTCTCGCGGACCGTCGGCCATTTGGAGATCGTCCCTCCGGGTCGAGCGCCGCACCGCCACTCAGCTGTTCCGGCCGGAACAGCGCCATCACCCCCACCGTGCGATCAGTTGATCCAGAAGACGGCACCCAGGAGAGACACACATGTCCCGCATCGATCAGCGTATCGCACTCCGCCTCGCAGCAACCGGCATCGCCGGCCTGGCTTTCGCCCTGTCCGTATCGGGCGCTGCCCAGGCCGCCAACGACCCGACCGGCGTCTGGCTCGACAACACCGGCCGCGGCGCCATCGAGATCAAGGCCTGCGGCAAGGCTCTGTGTGGTCACGTGGTTTGGGTGTCTTCCGCGAAAGACCGGAAGGGCTGCGGCGAACAGATCATCGGCAGCGTCAAGCCTGCGGGCGGCGGCCGCTGGGACTATGGCTGGATCTATAGCCCCCAGCACGGCCGCAAGTTCGATGTCGAGCTGAAGCCACTCAACGGCGAGAAGCTGCGCGTCATGGGCTATGCCGGCATGAAGCTGTTCTCGGAAACCCGCATTTGGCGGCGCGCCCCCGCCGATCTCGTTCGCTGCGATGCCAAGATCGAAGCCGCGGCTCCCACGACGCCCGTCGAGACAGCGGCCGCCAATGCTTCGGCTCCGGCGCCGTCCGGGGTGCCGGAGGTCCGCATCACCGACGTTCCCGCTGACGCCGCACCGGCCACCCGCCCTGGCACCGAAGGCGCCGCGACACCCGAAAATGAGACCGCTGGCGGAAACGACACCGGCAACAGCAGCGAAACCGCTGCCAACGACGACACATCGGATACGGGTTCGGGATCGTCGTCCGGTGGCCTCGGCGGCCTACAGATCGACAAGTTCCTGAAGAAGACCGCGAACGGGAACTGCAAGCTCGACCTCCCCTGGGTCAAGATCGCCTTCTCCTGCAAGAACATGTGAGCCCTGACGCCACATCGAAGCAGGACCACACCGACGATTTCGCAATCGGCCCAAACTCGAACCGGCCCGCTCCGAGCAATCGGAGCGGGCCAGGAGGTGTCTAGATGCGACCCATCCTCACGTCTTCTTCCGGATTGGCGCTGATCTTGTGGATCGAGATGTCGGCGCCGCGGCGCTGTTCTTCATCGCTCATGCGCAAGCCCAGCGTCAGATCGACGACCGCATAGACGATCGTGCCCGCCAGCAGGCCGAAGCCCGCGCCGAGCAAGCTGCCGACCAGCTGCGACAAGAACGAGACCTCGCCGAGGCCACCGAGCGCCTGCAAGCCGAAGATGCCAGCGGCAATTCCGCCCCAGAGCCCGCACAGTCCATGAAGCGGCCAGACGCCGAGCACGTCATCGATTTTCCACTTGTTGCTCGCCACCTGGAACATCTGGACGAAGATGAAGCCGGCGATGGCACCGGTCACCAATGCGCCGATGGGATGCATGATGTCCGAGCCTGCGCAAACCGCCACGAGCCCCGCCAGCGCACCGTTGTGCACGAAACCGGGATCGTTCTTGCCGGCAACAAGCGCCGCCAGAATGCCGCCCACCATGGCCATCAGCGAATTCATGGCAACGAGGCCGGAAATGCCGGTGACGCTTTGCGAGCTCATGACGTTGAAGCCGAACCAGCCGACGCACAGCATCCACGAGCCCATGGCGAGCCACGGAATGGAGGACGGCGGAATCCCGCTGATGCCGCCACGGTCATAGCGACCGGCGCGCGCGCCGAGCCGCAGAACCGCGCCGAGCGCGACCCAGCCGCCGAACGCGTGAACAACGATGGAACCTGCAAAATCACGGAAGTTGGCGCCGAACATGCCCTTGAACAGGCCTTCCTGCAGGCCGAAATTGCTGTTCCATACCGTGCCTTCGATCAGCGGATAGAAGATGCCGACCAGAAGTGCCGTCGCAAGGCACTGTGCATTGAAGCGCGCGCGCTCGGCGATGCCGCCCGACACGATCGCCGGAACTGCCGCGGCGAACGTACACAGGAAGAAGAACTTCACGAGCGAGAATCCGTTGGGCAGGAAACCTTCGGCGCCGCCGGCGAGACCCGACGCATTGACGAAGAACGTCACGCCATAGGCCACCCAGTAGCCGATGAAGAAATAGCTGACCGTCGAGATCGCGAAATCGACCAGGATCTTGACCAGTGCGTTGACCTGGTTCTTGTGGCGGACGGTGCCGACCTCGAGAAAGGCGAAGCCGCCGTGCATCGCGAAAACGAGGATCGCGCCCATCAATAGGAAAAATACGTCGGTTCCGTGCTGTAGTTCCTGCATGTCCCTCTCCCCGAACTAGATCGCTACTTTTTTAGGCACCTGCTGACATCATCGGCGTCCTGCTGAGGCGTGGCGCAATCAGATCAAGAATTGTGCCATTACCTGCAATGTCCTATAGTATGTTGTATTAGTTCGCTTTTCTTGGCATCGCCGGGGCAAAAACCCGCACTGCCTGCCCATACTTCAGGCATCTTTGTCAGAAGCCAGCCTAATATTTGTGCGAGGCTTGGTCCCGCGCCTGAATTCGGGGCCCGCGATCACGAAAAATACCCGGCGAGGACGGTATCCTCGCCGGGTTCGGACAGCTCAACGGGTTCAACGGGCTCGAATGGCTCGCTGGCCGTTGCGGAGGCGCCGCACCGGCGTCAGCGGACGCGCCGCGGGTTCATGTAGAGATCGGTTTCCTGGCGCTCGATGGTCGCCTCCACGCGGCCATCGCGGATGTCTCGATAAAGCCGTTTCATGTGACGACGGCACGAGCCGTTGAAAAGGATCATGCCTGCCAGCAGCTTCATGACGGTCAAGAGCCGCCGGTCGGCGATCCCATCCTTGACCCAGCCGGACCAATATCCGCCGAGGGTGAGGATGCGACCGTCGAGATGGCCGACGACCTCGTTCTTCTGATTGTAGAGCGTATAGTCACCGCCGACATTGATGATGTCGCGGCGAAGGATATAGAAATCGGGGTTTCCGGTGTCGTCGATTAAGAAGAACGAGAAGTATTCAGGCAGTAACGGCCACTTGTTGGCCGAGCGCTCGATGTAGACGACATAGTTGTCTTCGTTCGTATTGACCGAGTACGTCGTGCAGGGCAGTCCACGCGCACCAAACGTCTGTGCCAGCGAGCGCGCCAGCATCAGGTCCATCGTGGCCCGCCAATTCAGGTTTTCCGAGAACAGCTTCATCACCAGCCGCTTCTCGGTGCCCTCTTTCTGCTTCCACAGATCCTCGCGGTAGGCGAGCAACCCGGTGCGCTCCCCGTTCTCGATCACCTCCGCGAACACGTCCATGTCGAGCGTGAACTGTCGCGATTTGGCCCGGTTGCGGGAATGCTTGTAGACGCCGAATTCAACCGAGTTGAAATTCGTGATCCAGACGTTCACGACGAAGCGCTTGAAGCCGTCCTTCGCCTGGCTCGCCTTCGCCATGCGCTTGTCTTTGCGCGTCGGCTTCGCTGCGGGAGCGGGCTTGCCTTCCGCTTTGGCGCGCTCGAGCACTTCGGCGCGGGCATCGCGCGCGGCCTCGTTGGCGGCGGCATCCGCCTCCCGCGCGATTGCTGCGGCTGAGCCTTCGGTCATTGCGGTCTCCTTTGCGGCTTAACGCACATCGACGAGACTCGGGAACCCGACGCGAATCACTCGGCCAGCGTAGCACCCGGCTCGTCGCGACCAAGGCCGCGCGCCCGGGATTGCCGGTGGAAAACTCTGTTGTTCGAAATGGGTTCGCTGCCTCGCGGCGGAGCCTCAGCAGGGCGTTCCAGGGGAGGCGCGGGCAGCGGCAGCGCGCCCCTCAGCCACGCCCGCCGAATATCGCGCTGCCGACCCGTACATGCGTCGCGCCGAAGGCGATTGCGGTCTCGAAGTCGTCGCTCATTCCCATCGAAAGGCCGGAAACGCCCGCTTCCTTGGCCAACTTGGCCAGAAACGCAAAGTGCACGGCCGCCGCCTCGTCGACCGGCGGGATGCACATCAATCCGGATATCGCGAGGCCGAGCCTATCCCGGCACATCGATACGAATGCTACGGCCTCGGCAGGCGGCACGCCCGCCTTCTGCGGCTCTTCACCCGTATTGACCTGGACGAACAGTTGCAGCTGGCGCCCCTGGCGCGTCATTTCTTCGGCCACGACGCGAGCGATCTTCTCGCGGTCGATCGTGTGAATGGCGTCGAACAGCTCGACGGCCTCGCGCGCCTTGTTCGACTGCAGCGGGCCAATCAGATGCAGGACGATATCCACCGTCTCGGCCCTCAGTTCGGGCCACTTGCCCTTTGCCTCTTGCACCCGGTTCTCGCCGAACTGTCGCTGACCGGCCGCGATGACCGGGCGGATGGCATCCGCATCGAACGTCTTCGAGACCGCGATCAGCGTCACGTCGCCCACCGGGCGGCCAGCGGCCTGGGCCGCCGATCCCATGCGTTCCTCGATATCGCGCAATTGCGCGGCCGTGCCACCGCCGTTACTCATTCTCGCGCCTAACCCTGCCCGCGCACCCGATAGCCTGCCTTGACCGCTCAGTGCCTTTCGGGCTCATTACGCCGCCTGAGCCCGCCGGGACAAGCACAACCCGCATTCAACGCGCAACGAGAGCATCAATGGCGATCGAACGATACAACGCGCCCGTCCGCGAGAAGCACTGGCAGCAGGCCTGGCAGACGGCGGACATCTTCCGCGCCAGCGATACGGCCGAGGGCCCCAAATGCTACGTGCTCGAGATGTTCCCTTACCCGTCGGGGCGCATCCACATGGGACACGTCCGCAACTACACGATGGGCGACGTGTTCGCGCGCTACAAGCGGGCCAACGGGTTCAATGTGCTGCATCCGATGGGATGGGACGCCTTCGGCATGCCGGCCGAGAATGCCGCGATGGAGCGAAAGTCGCATCCCTCCGCCTGGACCTATGCCAACATCGAGACCATGAAGGGCCAGCTGAAATCGATGGGCCTCGCCATCGACTGGGCCCGTGAGATCGCGACCTGCTCGCCGGACTACTACAAGCACCAGCAGCAGTTGTTTCTCGACCTGCTGGCCAAGGGCCTCGCCTACCGCAAGTCCGCGAAGGTGAACTGGGACCCCGTCGACATGACGGTGCTCGCCAACGAGCAAGTCATCGACGGCCGCGGTTGGCGCTCGGGCGCGCTGGTCGAGACGCGTGAGTTGACGCAGTGGTTCTTCAAGATCACGCACTATGCCGAGGAACTGCTCGAGGCACTCGGCACGCTCGAAAAATGGCCCGAGAAAGTGCGGCTGATGCAGGCCAACTGGATCGGCCGGTCGGAAGGCATGCTCATCCGCTGGGCCCTCGACCCCGCCCATGCGCCGGTAGGCCACGACGAAATCGAAGTCTATACGACGCGGCCCGACACCCTCTTCGGCGCCTCGTTCCTCGCGGTTGCGGCAGACCACCCCCTGGCAAGAGCCGCTGCGGAGAATAATCCCGATCTCGCGGCCTTCTGCGAAGACTGCCGACGTCTCGGCACATCCGTCGCAGACCTCGAGACCGCGGAGAAAAAAGGCTTCGACACCGGCATACGTGCGGTCCACCCGCTCGATCCAGATTGGTCGCTGCCCGTCTATGTCGCCAACTTCGTCTTGATGGACTACGGCACCGGTGCCATTTTCGCTTGTCCCTCTGGCGACCAGCGCGACCTTGATTTTGCAAGGAAATACGGCCTTCCGGTCGTGCCCGTTATTCTGCCGCCCGGCGCGGACAAAAATACCTTCGCGATCGCCGACGAGGCCTACGACGGCACCGGCACCATGATCAATTCGCGCTTCCTCGACGGTCTCGACACCGACCAGGCGTTCGAGGACGTGGCCAACCGGCTCGCCGCGATGTCGCGCGGGGGCCGCCCCGTCGGCGAACGCAAGATCAACTACCGTCTGCGAGACTGGGGCATCTCACGTCAGCGCTACTGGGGCTGCCCGATACCAATCATCCATTGTGAAAGTTGCGGCGTGGTGCCCGTGCCGGCGAAGGACCTGCCGGTGGAACTGCCCGCGGATGCCACCTTCGACAAACCCGGCAACCCGCTCGAGCGGCACCCGACGTGGAAGCACGTCGACTGCCCCAGCTGCGGCGGCAAGGCACGTCGCGAGACGGACACGATGGACACCTTCGTCGATTCGTCCTGGTACTACGTGCGCTTCACCGCACCCGACTCGACCAGACCCGTCGACCCGCAAGCCGCCAACTACTGGTTGCCCGTCGACCAATACATCGGCGGCATCGAGCACGCGATNNGCACCTGCTCTATTCGCGCTTCTTCTTCCGGGCGATTTCCGACTCCGGTCACGGGGCGAAGAACCTGCGCGAGCCGTTCGCGGCGCTGTTCACACAGGGGATGGTAACGCACGAGACCTACAAGTCCGCGGATGGCGCATGGCTGCTGCCGACCGAAATCCGCTTCGAGGGCGACGGCGCGGATCGCCGTGCGATCGAGGCTGCCAGCGGCAAGCCGGCGGTGATCGGCTCGATCGAGAAAATGTCCAAATCGAAAAAGAACCTCGTCGACCCCGACGACATCATCGCCCACTACGGTGCCGACTGCGCCCGATGGTTCATGCTGTCGGATAGCCCACCCGAGCGCGATGTGATCTGGACGGAAGAGGGTATCGCCGCGGCCGGCCGGTTCATCCAGCGGATCTGGCGGGTCGTCAACGATGCGTCTGACAAGGCTGGCCCCAAGGGGGCTGCGGTGCCGGCCGACGCCTGCGAGGCCGCTCGAGACCTCCGTCGCGCCGCGCACAAGGCACTCGACCAGACCGGCCGCAATATCGAGGGCCTGCGCTTCAATGTCGCCGTGGCACAGCTCTACGAGTTGACCAACACGCTTTCCTCAGTATTGACGAAAGAGGGAAAAGGTCTAGCCGAAGCAATTCGCGAGACGAGCGAATTACTTGTCCAAATGTTCGCCCCAATGATGCCTCATCTTGCGGAAGATTGCTGGGCGCGGCTCGGCTACAACACCTTGATTGCCAATGCGCCTTGGCCTTCCGCTGATCCGGCCTTGCTCGTTGACGATACAGTTACCGTTGCCGTACAGGTGAACGGCAAGCGCCGGGACGAACTCACCATCGCGCGAACCGCGAGCAAGGACGAGATCGAAACGGCGGCGTTGAACCTGCAATCGGTCGTCCGCGCTCTGGAGGGCCGGCCGGTGAAGAAAGTAATCGTTGTGCCGCAGAGGATCGTGAATGTCGTGGGCTGAGGCACCCGTACGGAAATCGACGGACGGCCGATTACGGGCCGCGATTTGCCGTGGGCGCTCGGCCGTCTCCGTAGCTGTCCTGGTGACGGCGGCACTGACGCCGCTTCTCGCCGCCTGCGGGGATGGCGGGTTCCGCCCGCTCTACGGCTCCGCGGCCATCGGCGGCGCGAACGTATCCGAGCGGCTGGCGCAGGTCGAGGTTGCACCCGTTCCGGGTCGCGTCGGCCAGCGCATGCGCAACGACCTCATCTTCCACACCACCGGTGGCGGCCACGCTTTGCCGCCCGAATACCGGCTCGAAATCGCGATCCGCGAATCGATCACCTCGACGCTGGTCAAGATCAGCGGCGACGCATCGGGCTCCGTCTACAACATCGACGCAGACTTCCGGTTGATCCGCATCTCGGACAAGAAGGTCGTGTTGCAGGGCAAGAGCGCCGGCCGCGCCGGTTTCGAGCGCTTCAAGTCCATTTTCTCCAACGTACGTGCCCGCCAGGACGCGGAGGACCGCGCGGCAACGACAGTGGCGCAGGACTTGCGCACGCGCTTGGCGGCCTATCTTTCGTCGTCGGCCTGACGTTTTGCCGGCAATACTTCGTTTCCTCGGCATGAGCCCGACCTCGCGACGCGCCTGAGCCCGCCCGGGCGCTCGACGGAAACACGGATCCATGGTTGCCATCAAAGCCCACCAAGCCGCGCGCTTCCTCGCCGATCCTGAACCGCGCATCGCGGCCTTCCTGCTTTATGGAACCGACCCTGGCCAGGTCTCCGAACGCGCACAGCACCTGGCCCGGAAGATCTCCGAACGCGACGACCCGCCGGGCGAGATCCTGCGCATCGACGACGCCGATGTCGACGGAGACCGCGACAGGCTCGGCATCGAACTCCGGACGCTTCCGATGTTCGGCGGCCGCAAGGTGGTACGCGTGACGACGGGCCGCATCATCACGGCCGCGGTGCTGAAGGATCTGGTCGCATCCGACGATCTCGCCGGCGTGCTGATCGTCGAGGCACAGAACCTGAAACCGACGGACACATTGCGCGCCACTTTCGAGAAGGCCGGCAACGCTGTCGCGATCGCCTGTTATGGCGACGAGGCACGCGATCTCGACGGGCTGGTCAGCGAAGTTCTCGAAGCGCACGGCATGGGAATCGAGCGCGATGCCAGGCGGCTATTGATCGACCGGCTCGGTGCGGATCGAGCGCTGTCCCGCGCCGAAGTCGAGAAGCTCGCGCTCTTCGCGCTCGGCCGCTCCGAAATTACCATCGACGACATCGACGAGATCGTCGGCGATGCCTCCGAGCTTGCGACGGACCGCATCGTCAATGCCGCCGTTTCGGGCGACCGCGCCACCGCCGTCAACGAACTGGCCCGTACGATCGCGGCTGGTGACAGCGCTCAGCAGGTCATCATGGCCGTGCAGCGCCACCTGCAACGGCTGCATCGGGTGCGTTCGGAACTCGACGCCGGCGGCTCCCTCGACGACGCCCTCCGCCAGTTGCGCCCGCCGATCCACTTCAAACAGCGCGATGCATTTGCCGGCCAATGCCGCAAGTGGACGCGCGGCGACCTCGACCGGGCGCTTGCAGCTACCGCCGACGCGCTGAAGGCCGCGCGCCTCACGTCCGAACTCGAGGAGGCGATAACCGAGCGGTTGCTCCTTTCACTCGCGAGCCTCGCGCGCCGCTGAGCGCCGGATCGGACGGATCCGCGCCCGCGCCTCACCCCTTTCCAGACCGCGCCGCGACTGCTAGCGATCTGCCCGGCCACTCGCCGATCCGCGATCCTCACAACGAACCACGAAACGGAGACCAGATGACCGACATCCGCTACGACGTGCTTGGCATCGGCAACGCCATCGTCGACATCATCGGACGCTGCGACGACGCGTTTCTTGCAACCCATGGCGCGCCGAAGGGTCATATGCGGCTCGTCGACGAGCAGACGATCTCGACGCTCTATTCGGGCATGGGGCCGGGCATCGAGATATCCGGCGGCTCGGCTGCGAATACGATGGTCGGGATCTCGTCCCTCGGCGGACGCAGCGCCTTCATCGGCAAAGTCGCCGACGACGAGTTCGGCCGCATCTTTTCGCACGACATCCGCGCCGCCAACGTCGCGTTTGCCACGACGCCAACCGTTGGCAAGCTGCCGACATCGCGATCGCTCATCCTGGTGACGCCCGACGGCGAACGCACCATGAATACCTTCCTTGGCGTCAGCACCGACCTCGACCAGGGCGAAATCGATGCCGACCTCATCCGCGCCAGCGCCATTATCTATCTCGAAGGCTACCTGTTCGATCGCCCAGACGCGAAGGCCGCCTTTCGCGAAGCGATGCGAATAGCCAAATCCGCGGGTCGCAAGGTCGCATTGACCCTTTCGGACTCTTTCTGTGTCGATCGCCATCGCGCTGAATTTCTCGCGCTCATCAATGACGGCGTCGATATTCTTTTCGCCAACGAAAGCGAAATAACCGCGCTTTACGAGACAAACGATTTCGAGACCGCCGCCGGCCATGTGGCGCGCGACGCCCGCCTTGCGGCCTTGACCCGCAGCGCGAAAGGCTCCGTCATTCTGGGGTCGGGCGAGCGCCACGAGATCCCGATTGAACCGGTTTCCGAGCTCGTCGATTCCACAGGCGCTGGCGATCTTTATGCGGCAGGGTTCCTTTATGGTATCGCCACCGGCCACGACCTTTCGACGTCGGGACACCTCGGCAGCATGGCCGCCGCGGAAATCATTTCCCACGTCGGTGCCCGGCCGGCGGTGCCACTCGCTGAACTTGCAAAACTCCGCGGATTGACCAGCTAGAAGTCACCAAAATGGCGGCATTAAACCCGCGCCGGATAAAATTCAAACAAACAGGAAGCGTGAGCCCAGAACTCTTGCTTCCTGTTTTCTTATTCGCGCCATTTCCGCTCAATTGTCCTGGTTGTAGCTACGCTGCGTTGATTGCGGATCACGGTCCAGGTGCAATGCAGCAACAAAACTCGTCGAGCAATTCAACAATTGCCATTCCCCGAATTATTTTCCTTGGTTTTCTATTTTCATTCTCGACAATGGTTTCAAGAGTCGAATCGATTGAAGCAAAGGTCCTCAAATGTCGGAAACGACGTCGCGGCGCGGTAGGCCCAAGGGCACAGGCATCGACGACCGCGCGACACTCGAGGAGATCGCGCGCCTGATCGCCGCCGATCCTTCGCTGCGTCCGACAACCGCCATCAAGGCCATGGGGCTCACAGACCCGTCCGTGATCCGCCGCCTCCGCGACAAGTACACCCTGAGCACCGCAGCAGCGACAAACGGATCTGTCGACCAGTCGAGGCCTCCCGCGTCTCCCTCACCGGCGCCGGTTCATGCCGTTGTGCAAGCCAAAGCGATTGCGGACTCTGGCCCGGCCGTGGAGGCCGCAAGTGCAGCTTTTCTATCGCGTCCGGACGACAATAAGCCACGAGCGTCGAAGGCGGCAGCCGCCGCATCAAAGGCGGGCCGGGCGACACGATCGGGTGCAAGTGAGCGGCGTCCGCAGGTCGTAGCCGCATCCCGCTCCGATTCCGGCGTCCGCAAGTCCGGCCCTGTCCCCGCTGAGGATGCTGCGCCCCATACGGCCACCAAGCCCACGACCAGGAAGAAGGCCACTGCCAAGCCGCAAACTGCAGCTGGCAAGCAAGGCGCCGGACGCACGTCTGTAACGCCGCGCGACGTTGCCACCGCTACCGACACTCACATTCCCGAACCGACCAAAGCCGACCGCACCGTCGAGGCGGCCGCGACAGCGATCCCCGTCCGGCTATCGCAGAAGGAGTGCGCGGCACCGGCGCCAGAGCCGCGATCCGTGTCATCGGCTCACCAGCCCAAGCCTCCGGCCCGGGCAAAATCGCGCCCGCGCGGGAAGGCGCCCGCAGAACTCAAGTCAGTTGCCGAAGTCAAGGCACCCCTGTCCGCAGCGACGGAGTTGCCGGCCACGACACCCGAGATTACCCGGGCACCCGCACCAATCGTCGAGAACGGCGCGCAGGTGCGCACTCCCACGAACACCGCGCCTATGTCACCACAGCAATTGATGATGTCACTTTGCGGTTTCGGTTTCGCCGCCACCAACCAGGCCTTCGCCGCGCAAGTGTCGATGGCCAGCCAGTTCGTAAAGACGCCCTACGTCGCGCTCGCTCTGCGGCAGCAACTCGCGATGAACGAGTGGGCAATGGGCTTCATTTCCGCCCGAAAACCGCCGCTGAAATCCACGTCCTGATCCACTTTTCGAACCGATCCTCTCCGCCTAGAGAGAATTGACTGCGGGCCGCCGACCCCGGGCGGCCCCATTTTTTTGTCCGCTTCACTTTCTCCGTCCGCAACGCCGAAACGTCTGAATTCACAGCCGCCGCAGCGAAACGGTTTCGATCCGGTGGTCGCTGCCTTTGCGCAGAATTAGGCCCGCCCGCTGGCGCGTCGGAACGATATTCTCCTCGAGATTGCGCAGATTGATCGTCCGCCAGATCGTCCGCGCGCGTTCTTCGGCTTCCTCGACGGTCAACTGCGAATAGCGGTGGAAGTAGGCGGTGGGATCGCGGAACGCCGTCATCCTGAGACGCATGAAGCGCGCCAGATACCACTTGGCGATGAGTTCCGGATCGGCATCGATATAGATCGAGAAATCGAAGAAGTCGGAAACGAACGGGATGGCTTCCCCGTCACTCGGCAAACTCGCCGGTTGCAGAACGTTGAGGCCTTCGACAATCAGAATATCCGGACGCTCGATCACGATTTCCTGGCCGCGCAGGATATCGTAATGGAAATGCGAATAAATCGGCGCTTCGACGCGCGCGACGCCGGACTTCACATCGGCGAGAAAGTTCAAGAGTGCCGCCGTATCGAAACTTTCCGGGAATCCCTTGCGATCCATCATCCCGAGCCGCTCGAGTTCGGCATTCGGCAGCAGGAAGCCGTCCGTCGTGATGAGATCAACGCGCGGATGATCGGGCCACCTCGCGAGCAATGCACGCAGCACGCGGGCCGTCGTGCTCTTACCGACCGCGACCGATCCCGCGACACCGATGATGAACGGCACCTTGCCTTCGATACGGCCAAGGAACCGCGACGTAATGGCGTGAAGCTCCTGGGATGCCGCGACGTAGAGATTGAGCAGTCGCGACAGCGGCAGGTAGATCGTTTCCACCTCCTCCATCGACAACTCTTCGATGAGACCCGACAGCTGTTCAAGCTCGGGCGGCGACAGCGTCATCGGCGTGTCGGCCCTTAGGCGTGCCCATTCTTCGCGGTTGAAGCGCCGGTAGGGCGAAAACTGCAGATGTGATCTCACCGGACGCGGCCCCGCAGGCGAAAGAGCTGCAAGTCGCTCGAGAATTTCATTCATTGTTCGGCCCGCGCGGCTTTCTCCGCCAGACCCGACATACCAGTGCGGCTCTCGAGAACATCGAGCACCTCGCCGATCGTCACGCCACGGCATTCCAGGACGACAAGCAGATGATACAACAAATCCGCCGCCTCCGCGCGCAATGCATCATCGCTCTGCGCGGTCGCCGCGATGACGACCTCCACGGCCTCTTCGCCGAACTTTTTCGCGCATCGCTCGACACCACCGTCGAGGAGCTTGCGCGTATAGGACTGTTCCGACTTCTCATCGCGCCGCGACCGGATCGTCACAGCGAGCCGATCCAGAATCGTGTCCTGCATGATGTCCTCGTGCAATTTCGCGGCTTTCGAGATGGAGACGAGCCGCAATGCACCAAGTGCACAATTCAGCGTCAAGCCATTTTCTGGCTGTCGATACAACCTCGACGACCAAAAATCACGCGGTTAGAGTTGCAATGCCGCCGTCCTCACGCGAAGACGGCCCGGCAACGGGTGCCGGGCCGAACAATTTCATGCGCGCAAACAACGCTTTCGACCCCTTCCCAATCGGGGCTCTAAAGCAAAATTTCAGAGCCGCCCGGGTCTAGCTGTTCATGCCGACCAAACGCATGCGGATATAGTCGAGCTGGTCGAAATTTCCGTATTTGATGATGAGGTTGCCACTTTCACCCGAACCCCGCTTGATCTCGATCTTGAGCCCTAGCGCGTCGGTCAGTTCCTTTTCGAACGCCTTCGTATCGGCGTCCTTCTCGCGAGGCTTGCGACCAGCCCCGACCGCTGTCGCCTCGCCGCCGGCTTGTACCAGCGCCTCGACCTCGCGAACATTGAGATCCTCGGCCAGGATCCGCTCTGCCAGCCGCTCGGCATCCTCCCGCCCGATGAGCGCGCGAGCGTGTCCGGCGCTCAACTGCCCCATCTGCACCAACGCTTGCACACTCGCCGGCAGCTTCAACAATCGCAACGTGTTGGCGACATGGCTGCGGCTCTTGCCGATGATCTCGGAAAGCTGCTCCTGACTGTAGCCATACCGATCGACCAATTCTCGATATCCGCCCGCCTCCTCAATGGCGTTGAGGTCGGCGCGCTGCACGTTTTCGATGATCGCCAGCTCGAGCACGTCGCGGTCGTCGAGATCGCGGACGATCACGGGCACCGTGTGGACGCCGGCCTTCAGTGCCGCCCGCCAGCGCCTCTCGCCGGCGACAATCTCGTATCCGCCAGCACCAGATGGATCGGGCCGGGCAATGATCGGTTGCACCAACCCCTTGATGCGGATCGATTCGGCGAGTTCCGCCAGTTCGTCCTCGCGAAATTCCTTGCGCGGATTGAGTGGGCTCGACTTCAGTTGATCCGTCGCGACGAGCCGCTGCTCTCCTTCCGGTGGAAGCCGGATGGCATTGGGCTGAGGCTCGCCGATCAACGACGCTAGACCGCGACCGAGGCGGCTTTTCGGAACCGGAGCAGTCATCACGTCAAGGCCCCCTCTTTCATCGTATTCTCTATGTTCTCTTGTTCAGCCAGAAACCGCTAATTGGGAAACCGCGGCTTCCGGTGGCAGCGGTTTACGCCGCCTTGTACTGGCGCTCACGCTCGATAATCTCGGTCGCCAGCCGGATATACGCCTGGCTACCGGCGCAGTCGAAATCGTAGAGCAGCAGCGGCTTGCCGTGAGACGGCGCCTCCGCCACTCGCGTGTTTCGCGGGATCACGGTCTCGTAGACCTTCGGCCCGAAAAAGCTGCGAACGTTGTCGGCGACTTCACGCGACAAGGTCGTGCGCGCGTCGTGCATCGTCAGAACCACACCCTGGATATCGAGACCCGGATTGAGTGTGCCGCGGATCTGATCGATCGTTTCCTTGAGCTGCGAAATGCCCTCGAGCGCGAAAAACTCGCACTGAACCGGCACCAGAACAGCATGTGACGCCGTCATTGCGTTGAGCGTCAAAAGGTTCAGCGACGGCGGACAATCGATCAGCATGTAGTTGAAGGAGTCTTCCGGCGGCCGGTTACGGAACTCGGAAATAACTTTGGCAACGGCGTCTCGCAGCCGGAATGCGCGGTTGGCATCGTTGCCGAGCATGCTCTCGGCACCCACCAGATCCGAATTCCCCGGAACGATCACCAGTCCCGGCACAGCCGTCGGCAGTGCCGCCTCGAGCAACCCGATCTCGCCTGTCAGGACATCCAAAGACGTGCGTGTTCGGCTGTCGGGATGAATCCCGAGACCTGTCGAAGCATTGCCCTGCGGGTCCAGATCGAGGATCAGGACCTTTTCGCCAATCGCGGCAAGCGCCGTTCCGAGATTGATGGCCGTCGTCGTTTTGCCGACGCCACCCTTCTGGTTGGCGACCGCGAGGACGCGTAGACCGTGGCTTCCCCCTGTCATTGCAATCACGGGATCAGCCCTCCCTGTTTGATCTGACGTCTCGGATCACGGCGACGCGCGCTTCGGCGTTGGTCATGCTCGGCACCAGCTCCAATGAAAAACTCCAGAGCTTACGCGCGTCCTCGACCTCCGATTCGACATCCCGGCCCTTCAGGAACAACGCAACGGTGGCGCTTTCGAAGAAAGGACGCGACATTTCCAGAAGACGAGGCAACGGTGCCAACGCACGCGACGTGATCACATCGAATCGCTCGACATTAACGCGAGTCGAGATGATTTCGATTCGTGCCAATTCGATGTCCACAGCGATACCGAGCTTTCGCGACACTTCTCTCAGGAATGCGGCTTTGCGCTGGTCACTTTCGACGAGCGTCACGCGCAAGCCGTGTGACGGCGCCGTGGAGGATGCACCCTCACGCCCTCCGCGTTGATCGTCGCCGGCCATGATCGCCAGCACGAGCCCTGGGAATCCAGCCCCCGAGCCCAGATCCACAAGTCGTCGCGCGCCGTGCGGGATCAGCCGGAACAGCTGTGCGCTGTCGGCAAAGTGGCGGCTCCAGATGTCGGCAAGCGTTCCGGGTGCCACCAAGTTGATGGTCTGTTGCCATTGGGCCAGGAGGGCAGCGTAGGTTTCGAGCCGCTGCACCGTTTCACGTGAAACAGCGAAGTGGCGCGCGAAGGCTTCGGCCCCGGAAATGTGCTGCACGACGCCGACGGTCGACTCCATCATCAGCCGCCGAGACCGCCGGTACGCTCCGCCGACCCGACCCAATCGGCGCCTGGTTTGCGGACATCAGCGGTCCGCCCCGCTTTTGTCGTTTGAGCCTTCAGGTGGGCGAGCAACAGCATCGCGGCTGCCGGCGTAACCCCGTCGATGCGTAACGCTTGCGCCAAAGTCATCGGGCGGTGGCGCGCAAACTTCTGGCGGACCTCGTTCGACAGCCCGGCGATCGCGGCATAGTCGATGTCGTCCGGAATGGCGACGGTCTGGTCCCGACGGAGCCGGTCGACGTCCTCGTCTTGGCGCTTGACGTAGGCTGCATAGCGGGCGTCGATCACAAGCTGGCCGGCGATGCCATTGTCGAGCATCGCGACCTCGGGCCAGATCGCCGAAAGCCGCTCGAGATCGACATCGGGATAAGACAGGAGTTCGAATGCCGAACGTCGCCGGCCGTCCTTGTTGATCGCGAGGCCCTGCCGCGCTCCTTCCGTCGGCGACAGAGTCAAGCTGTCGAGCCGTGCGCGGCCTTCCGCCAGCGCTGTTGCCTTGGCCGAAAAGCTCCGCTCGCGGGCGGCGCCGATACAACCCAGTGCGAGCCCGAGCGGCGTCAGCCGCTGGTCGGCGTTATCGGCCCTCAGCCTCAGGCGGAACTCGGCGCGTGACGTGAACATCCGATAGGGTTCGCTGACCCCGCGCGTAACGAGGTCGTCGATCATCACACCGATAT
>JAGRKS010000192.1 GCA_020442185.1 Hyphomicrobiaceae bacterium | reverse complement strand
ACAAGGTGATGATGGGCGCGGAGCGTCGGTCGATGGCGATGACCGAGGAAGAGAAGCTGGCGACGGCCTATCACGAGGCGGGCCATGCGATCGTCAACATCGTCGTTCCGGGCAACGACCCGCTGCACAAGGTTACGATCATTCCGCGTGGCCGGGCGCTGGGTGTCACCATGAGCCTGCCCGAGCGCGACAAGCTCAGCTACTCGAAGGAGTGGTGCGAGGGCAAGATCGCGATGGCGTTCGGCGGCCGTGTCGCCGAACAGCTGGTCTACGGCAAGGAGCACCTCAACACCGGTGCGTCGAGCGACATCACGCAAGCGACGAACATCGCCAAGCGCATGGTGACGGAGTGGGGTATGAGCGAGAAGCTCGGGCCGCTGCTCTACAACGAGAACCAGCAGGAGGTGTTCCTCGGTCACTCGATCACGCAGACCCAGAACATGAGCGAGGACACCGCGCGTCTTATCGACGGTGAGGTCAGGCGCATCGTGCTCGAAGGCTACCAGAAGGCGTGGGATGTGCTGACCGAGCACCGCAAGGATCTCGAGGCGATCACCCAGGCATTGATGGAGTACGAGACGATCAGCGGCGCAGAGTGCATGGCGTTGATGCGCGGCGAGAAGATCGTGCGCCAGTCCGACGACACCGAGCACAAGGGGCCGATCGGCTCCGCCGTGCCGATCGCGGGACGTTCGCCGCGGCCGCCGCGCGAGGAGCCCGGTCCCGGTATGGAGCCGCAACCGAGCTAGGCTGAGGGTTGCGCTCCAGGGGCGGTGGGCGCCTGCTGAGTCGATCCAGTACAATGGACGAGCGGCCGTGGAGCATTCCGCGGCCGCTTTGCTTTGTCGCGCGGTGTTCGGCGCATTATCCTGGCGAGACGTTTGGTTTGGCGAATAGTGAGGCGTGGTGAACGCTTCTGCGCGGGGCGCGGGGCGCGAGGCGCGGGCGCGGTGAGGGGGGACCGGGTCGGCAGTCGGCGACCAGGAAATTTCGCCATCGTCGGTGGCGTTCCATTTCACGATGCCAACCGGCACGACGGCAACGGGACAACAGAGATATGCAACGCACGCTCTACATTCGGCCCATTGGGCTTTATCCGGCACCGGCTGAGGACCAGGAGGGCGCTATCTGGGGCGGCCTGCCGATCGCCGGCGGATCGCTGGCTTTCTCCGCGCTCGAGGTGATCGAGCGTTACCCTGGCGGCGCTAATCGTCGCATCGTCGGCCTCGGCGAGTTCATGGAGCGCGATTGGGGGCGCCATACCTTGGCGGCCGCCGACCTGTTCGAGGCCTTTCGCGCCGGTCGCCCGCGCCTCGCCGGCCTCGCTCTCGATCGCCCGCGCATCATGGGCATCGTCAACGTCACGCCCGACAGCTTCTCCGATGGCGGCCGTCACGACAGCACGGAAGCCGCGATCGCGCATGCGCTGCGCCTCGAGGCGGAAGGCGCCGATATTCTCGACATCGGTGGGGAATCGACGCGCCCCGGATCGGATGCCGTTGCGCTGGACGAGGAATTGGCCCGCGTCATTCCGGTCATCGAGGGGCTACGGCCGCGCACCGAGAAACTCATCTCGATCGATACGCGCAAAGCAGAGGTGATGCGGCGCGCGGCGGCCGCTGGCGCTGACATTCTGAACGACGTCTCGGCGCTGACGCACGATCCCGACGCGCTCGAGGTCGCGGCGGAAACCGGGCTCCCGGTTATGCTGATGCACGCCCAGGGCGATCCGAAGACCATGAACGACAACCCTGTCTACGACGACGTGGCGCTCGACGTCTTCGACTTTCTGGAGCGGCGCATCAGGGCGTGTGAGGCAGCCGGCATCCCGAAGGCGAAGATCGTCGCCGATCCGGGCATCGGGTTCGGCAAGCACCTGCACCACAACGTCGCGGTGCTGTCGCAGATGAGCCTCTATCACGGGCTCGGCGTTCCCGTGCTCCTCGGCGCATCGCGCAAGAAGCTCATCGGCCAGATCGCGAATGTCGACGATCCGAAGGACCGCGTGCCCGGATCGATTGCGGCGGCGCTATCGTCCATTGCGCAGGGCGTGCAGATCATACGTGTCCACGACGTCGCTGCGACGCGGCAGGCGATCGAGGTGTGGCAGGCGGCGGTGCGCGGCAGCGAGGCGCCCATCTCGAAATGAACCGGGAGTTCGCTTGCGCCGCGCCGGACCTCAAGGGCGTCGCGTCATGGCGAAGGCAATCGCCGCGCTCATCAACAATGTGGCTGTCAGCAGGTTGAGCAGCGCGCCCCGCCTATCGATGCGAGGACGCCGGCGGTTGGCGGCCAGTGCCGACGTACGCCTGAAGGGACATGATGGTGCCCGCCGCGTGCCGGCGCTATCAACTCGCCGCGGCGCGACGGTCTGCAAGGCGCTGTTCGGCACCGGCGACGATGGCGCGCCGCAACGTCTCGACATCTGTGATGTCGCGATCGACACCGAGATGCTGAGCTTCCGCAAGCCGCTGAAGGTCGGCGGCCGATTCGATCGTCTCGAGCTGCTTCAGCAACGCCTTTGCGCCCTGTCGTTTGAGGAGGACGACGGCGGAGAACGCGAAGGGATCGAAGGCGACGCGCTCGGTCGCGGAGGGCTCGTGCGCGGCAGCAGCGTCCGGCCCTGTTGTGGCAGGCGCGATGTCGGGTGCGTGCCGGTTGGGCAAGGCTGCAACCTTGGCCGCCAGCGAATCAGCGATTGCGTCGTCCCACAGCCAGATCTGGTTGACGCCCCGGGCGAGCGCCTCGGCAAGCTCCGGCGCCACTGATGCATCGGCTCGTGCACCCGCGTCGAGAACGCGCTGAAAAAAATCGCGTTTCCGATTGCGATCCCTGATTGCGGCGCCTGCCATCCGATCTCGCTCTCCTCAGACGTTCCGGGCTCTACCCGTTCGAGGAACGGGCCTCGATAGCGGGTGCGATCTCATCATACAGTTTCTTGATGTCCGGGATGGCATTTCCGTATTTCTGCTCGATCGGCTGAAGTTCCGACACCCAGTCGAAGGCGTTGGCGATGCCGTCGCGCTGTGGCATCTGAACGTCGAGCATGGGGTGGACCAAGGCGATCTCCTCGATCAACGTACGCTCGCGGCCATTGTGCTCGCGCACATAGTTGGCGAGACAGACGTAGCGGCGGTCCTCTACGGCAATTTCCTCGAGATCGTCGAGGTTGCGCTTGCCCTCGATGATGAGCGCGATGCGGTCGACGGCGAGTTGCGAGACGTAGTCGGGGCGGAACGGCACCAGCACAAGATCGGCGATCTTGAGGGCGGCGAGGGCCGCGAACGACAGACCTGGCGCGCAATCGAGAATGACAACGTCGTAGGAGCCTTC
Source organism: Hyphomicrobiaceae bacterium (assembly GCA_020442185.1). Classification (GTDB taxonomy): domain Bacteria; phylum Pseudomonadota; class Alphaproteobacteria; order Rhizobiales; family Hyphomicrobiaceae; genus JAEUMD01. The sequence goes on along the minus strand of JAGRKS010000192.1, from coordinate 2,440 downwards.
GAAGCGCCTCAGCAACTGTTCCAGGCGGCCGCGGACCCGGCTCGCGACGACGTCGGGATCGTTCGATTGCGACGCCTGCTTCAGGAAGAGTTCGCCCTGCACGTCCTCGAGAAGCAGCGAGCCCGGCAGCAGCGACAGCTTCGGCGGCTTGCCGCTGCCGTTGGCGACGTCGCCGACACCGTGGATGAGGTAATCCTTCGGATGCATGCTCTGGCCGTCGAACAGGTCGAAGAAATAGTCGGCGATGGTGCGGTTGGCCTTCCGCGCTTCGCTCCAGCCCTGGCCGCCGAGCAGGATCAGCGAGGCGTTGCACTGCGAATCGAGGTCCATCATCAGCACGCGCTTGCCGCCCCATACGCTGAGCGCATGCGCCAGCATAACGGCGACCGTCGACTTGCCGACGCCCCCTTTCCGGTTTGCAACAGCCAAGAAAAACGCCATTCGAATAACTCCCCGTGTTCTCCCCCGCCCGCGCCTCTCGCCGCCATCGGCCTGTCTCTTATCGCTTTTCGGCGGAGACGTCGTGGTGTTCTGTTGGCGGTGATAAAGGGTCGCTGCAGGTCTGTGGCCGATTTGCCAGACCAGTGCGCCGAAACCGTGGCCGTGGTTGCGGCCATTGACGGTACGAGGTCTGGCCTCGAGGCCGCCGTACGGGCCAGGATGCTCTCTGAACCGGAGGGATGCGGGATCGCGCCGGTCGACCAATGGATGGCGGCCCGTCGTGCCCCAAGAGACCGGCGGGAGCCACGGCGCGGGCATCGAAGGGCGCTTGCCGACCATTTCTCCGGGCCGGCCAAAAACTCCGACGAATGGGCTGTTCGATTGGATGGTATCGTCGGATTTCGGTCAGGGCGCCGATGTCTCGCCGTGTGCAATCCGCAATTCTTTGAAGTCGTCGGTGAATTGCAGAGGTATAGAATCGCGGTTATCCAAATAGCTTGAGACAACGCGGTGGCAGAATCCCGCGCTGAAGCGCATCGTGCTTTCGGCCGACGAGCCGGACCGACGCGGCAAATAACGGGGAGCCCGATCGATGGCACGGCGATATTTCGGAACCGACGGCATCCGCGGACTGGCCAACAAGCCGCCCATGACGTCGGAGCTGGCGTTGAAAGTCGGCATGGCCGCGGGGCACGTATTCCAGTCCGGTCAGCACCGCCATCGTGTCGTGATCGGCAAGGATACGCGGCTCTCCGGCTACATGCTCGAGGCCGCGCTTCTGTCTGGCTTCACGTCGGTCGGGATGGACGTGTTTCTGCTGGGCCCGATGCCGACGCCGGCGGTCGCCATGCTGACACGCTCGCTGCGGGCCGACCTCGGCGTCATGATATCGGCCTCTCACAACCGGTTCGACGACAACGGCATCAAGCTGTTCGATCCCGACGGGTTCAAGCTGTCCGACGACACCGAGCGCCGGATCGAGGATCTGATCGACGGCGATACGTCGGAGCTCCTCGCCGAACCCGACCAGATCGGCAGGGCGACGCGGGTCGAGAGCGCCCAGGAACGCTACATCGAGTTTGCCAAACGCACGCTGCCGCGCAATCTGCGTCTCGACGGCATGCGCATCGTCATCGATTGCGCCAACGGCGCGGCCTACAAGGTGGCGCCGGAAGCCTTGTGGGAACTCGGCGCAGAGGTCATCAAGATCGGCGTCGATCCCAACGGCCGCAACATCAACCACAAGTGCGGTTCGACGGCGCCGGAAGCGCTGATCGAGAAGGTGCGCGAGGTGCGTGCCGATGTCGGCATCGCACTCGATGGAGATGCCGATCGCGTCGTGATCGTCGATGAGAAGGGGAGTGTCGTCGACGGCGACCAGTTGATGGCGGTGATCGCGGAAAGCTGGCATCGCCGCGGTCGTCTCGCAGCCGGCGGCGTTGTCGCCACAGTGATGAGCAATCTCGGCCTCGAGCGCTACCTGACGACACTCGGGCTCGGGCTCGCGCGGACGCCGGTCGGCGATCGTCACGTCGTCGAGCATATGCGCAGACACGGTTACAACGTGGGTGGCGAGCAATCGGGGCACATCGTCCTCTCGGACTTCATTACGACCGGAGACGGACTTGTTTCCGCGCTCCAGATCCTGGCCGTCGTGGTGACGACCGGGAGACCGGTTTCTGAGGTCTGCAAGCGGTTCGAGCCGTTGCCGCAGATCCTCAAGAACGTCCGCTACGCCAATGGCCGGCCGCTCGAGAACTTCGCGGTACAAAAGGCTATCGACGCCGGTAAGGAACGACTTGCGGGCTCCGGCCGCCTGGTCATTCGTCCGTCGGGAACCGAACCCGTCATTCGCGTCATGGCGGAAGGAGACGACGAGGTGCTCGTGGCGAACGTTGTCGGCGATATCGTCGAAGCCGTCCGCGCCGCCGCCGCCGCACATTAGATCATTCCGGCCGCCTGAACCGATCCCGACCGACTCCCCTCCGGGGAGCCGGCC
>JAGRKS010000191.1 GCA_020442185.1 Hyphomicrobiaceae bacterium | reverse complement strand
TGGCCCGACACGTTGATGACGTCGTCGACACGTCCCGTGATCCAATAGTAGCCGTCTTCGTCGCGGCGACAGCCGTCACCCGTGAAGTAGGTTCCGGGATAGGTCGAGAAGTAGGTTTGCACGAACCGCTCGTGATCGCGATAGATCGTGCGCATCTGTCCGGGCCAGCTATCGAGCAGAACGAGGTTACCCTGCGTCGCGCCCTCCAGTGTCTGACCCTTGTCGTCGACAAGTGCGGGCTGCACGCCGAAGAACGGCCGCGTCGCCGAACCCGGCTTGAGATCGGTGGCGCCTGGCAGCGGCGTGATGAGGATGCCGCCGGTTTCCGTCTGCCACCACGTATCGACGATCGGGCAGCGGCCGTCGCCAACCACGTGGTAGTACCACTCCCACGCCTCGGGATTGATCGGCTCGCCGACCGAGCCGAGCAGGCGAAGTGACGAACGATCAGCGCGCTTGACGAAATCTTCGCCGGCACCCATCAGGGCGCGGATCGCGGTCGGAGCGGTGTAGAAGATGTTGACGTTCCACTTGTCGACGACATGCCAGAACCGCGACGGTGTCGGGTAGTTCGGCACACCTTCGAACATCAGTGTCGTCGCACCGTTCGCCAGCGGACCGTACACGATGTAGCTGTGGCCCGTGACCCAGCCGACGTCGGCTGTGCACCAGTAGATGTCACCGTCGTGGTAGTCGAAGATGTACTGATGCGTCAGCGCGGCGAACAGCAGGTAGCCGCCCGTGGTGTGAACGACACCCTTCGGCTTGCCGGTGGATCCCGATGTGTAAAGGATGAACAGCGGATCTTCCGCGTTCATCGGCTCGGGCGGACAATCGGCGGAAACCTTGACGAGTTCTTCGTGCAGCCAGAGATCGCGGCCCGGGTTCCACGGCACCGGGTTGCCCGTCCGGCGCACGACGAGAACCTTCTCGCCGCCCTTGGCCCCTTTCAGGGCCTCATCGGTGTTCTTCTTGAGCGGCACCGTCTTCGAGCCACGCAGGCCTTCGTCAGACGTGATGATGAATTTCGAATCCGCATCCTCGATACGGTTCAAAAGGCTGTCCGGAGAAAAGCCGGCGAACACGATCGAGTGGACGGCGCCGAGGCGCGCGCAGGCAAGCATGGCATAGGCGGCCTCGGGGATCATCGGCAGGTAGATCGTGACGCGATCGCCCTTCTTGACGCCGTGCGCCTTCATGACGTTGGCGAACTTCGAGACACGCTCGTGAAGCTGGCGATAGGTGATCGTGTCGTCCTGGGTCGGGTCATCACCTTCCCAGATGATCGCAACCTGATCGGCGCGGGTCGCGAGATGGCGATCGACGCAGTTGGCGCACACATTGAGGACGCCGTCCTCGTACCACTTGATCGAAACGTTGTGCGAGTCGAACGAGGTGTTCTTCACCTTCGTATAGGGCTTGATCCAGTCGAGCCGCTTGCCCATCTCGCCCCAGAATCCGACGGGGTCCTTGATCGAGCGGTCGTACATCTCGAGATACTTGTCGTTGTCGACAAACGCCCGCGACTTCCATTCCGCCGGTACCGGGTAAACCTTGTCCGACATTATCTTTCCTCCCACTTGGCTTGAGAATTTTGCGGCATTATATGGTCCGCCGAACCTGTCACAACCCGCCCGTTCGTCGTAGCGAATTCAACGGCCCCGATGGGGAGCCGTTGTCGATCGGCTGTTTCGATCGCTTGGTTGATGGTGTGCCACGGCTGGCGAGGCGCGCGCGCCACCCGGTGGGCCAGCCCCGCGTGCTCCTCCAGTCGACTCGAGGCGACCATCCGGCCTTCGTTTGACCGCGACGATCGCTGGCTGAAAGTCCAGACGTCAGGCGACCCCCATCCAGCCGATGATCGCTCCTTGGATAACGAGTACGCCGAGCCAATGACCGCCGTCGATCAGCGTCAACGTGCGCGGAGCTCCCTGGAAGGCATGATTGACGATCAACGACGTCATCACGAACCCAGCCCAAACCATGGCGCCGGCGATAATGCCGTTCTTGAGGGTGACCTGCCCCAGTCCGAGATGGCCGATCGTTCCGGCAAGAACGAACGCCATGACGAGTTGCGCGAGAAAGGCAACGGCGTAAGGCATGAACACGGGACCGCCGCGCGTGCGCAACTCGTCGAAGTCGACACCCGCAGCCGCCATCCACTGGCTCGAAAAGGCGCCATACCAGACGCCTCCGAACATGAAGCTGGCGGCGGCGGCCAGCAGGATCGCGATGGTGTTGAACCCGGCAAAATCCATCCGGACGCTCCTTGCTCTGGCCCACCCCATTCCGCGACCGGGCGAAGTCTACACTGAACGAAGGCGGACTTCACGCTGCACTGCGATCAGCCGGAAGCCCGCCCGGCGCGCCAGACAGCCGTGCGCTTGATCAGGGCGTCCTCCAGTTCGCGCGTCACCGGAACTTCGTATCGGGCAACCTCGGTGAAGCGATCCTTCGGAAAGTAATTGCGCTGCGGATCGCCGATGAGGACGTCGCTCCCCGCATCGACAGCGCGGTCGACGAGCGCGAGCACACGCTCGGCAAGTTGGCGCTCGTAGAACAGATCGCCGACGAGAACGACATCGAAGCCGTCGGCCATATTGCCGGCCAGGAGGTCTTTTGCGGTCACCTCGAAGGCTGTGCCGTTGGCCGCTGCATTGAGGCCGCACGCCACCAAGGCAATCTGATCTATGTCAGCCGCGAGAACGCGCGCGGCCCCTGCCTTGACCGCCGCGATCGCCTGCAAACCCGAGCCTGCGCCGAGATCCAGAACGGTCTTGCCGACGACCAGCGACGGCGTATCGAGTATGTAGCGCGCCAAAGCCTGACCACCTGCCCAGGCGAAAGCCCAGTAGGGCGGCGGTACGTTGATCTCTCCGAGTTCATCTTCGGTCTTTTGCCAGATCGGCAGAGATTCGGCCGCGAGGTGGAGCCGGATCTCCGGTGCCAACGGCGGCGGCAACAGCTCCGTGTTGGCGCGAATGAACGCGGCCCAGCTCGCGCCACCAGGAGGGTTTTTCATTCGCATTTGCCAAGATATCCGGGATCGGGACCATACCCTGCGCACTGCCGCGACGGACAGACAACACAATTCTCGATTGCCGCATCTCGAAGCGGCGCTCGTTCGAGCGGCGAGGGCTGCGGCATGCGTAAACCTCGCCACGACGAGACGCATCGCCCCTCCGGCCAACCGATCTCCCGTGGGCGCCAAGTCTGGCTAGCGTGCGATTTTCTTCGGATCGAGACCACCCATGCGGCAGACCTCGTGCCATTCGGCTTTTGTCACCGGCTGCACCGAAAGCCGCATCGAGGTGACCAAACTCATCTGATCGAGCTTCGGGTTGGCCTTGACGTCGGCGAGCCGAACGGGCTTTGGCATATCGCAGACGGCCCGGACGTCCACGCATTCCCAGCGCGCGTCGTCGGTCGAGCTATCGGGATGCGCCAGCGCGGCGACCTCGCAGATGCCGACGATCTCGAGACCGATGTTCGAGTGATAGAAAAAGCCGAGGTCGCCGAGCGCCATCGCCCGCATGTTGTTGCGCGCGAGGTAGTTGCGCACACCGGTCCATTCCTCGCCGGCCTTCCCCTTCGCCTTGAGCTGCTCCCACGAGAACGCATCCGGTTCCGATTTTAGGAGCCAGTAGCCCGTCGAGACGATCGGGGCGGGGGCTTTGCGCGCGGCGGCCTTGCGAACCGGCTTTTTTGCGGACTTGGCTTTGGCTGCCGGCCCTTTTCCAACCGGCGTATTCTTCGCCGGCGACTTGCCCGCTGATGTCGTCAGTGTCCGAGCCTGCGCTCGATTCTGAACGAACTCGACTTTCGATTTTCTCGTCACGGCATTCGCTCGTTCATTGCAATATGGCCCTGCGTTCAGGCCCACAGCTTCGCTTGACACCGCACGCGATTGGGACGCGATCACGCCCCGCCCTTCAACAGGGCCCCTCCCTTCAACAAGGCCAATGCCTCTTTCGTGTCGATGCGGCCATCATAGAGCGCGCGTCCCGAAATCGCGCCTTCGAGCATCGCATATTCGGGCGCGGTCAGCGCCTTGATGTCGTCCATCGAGGCCAGTCCGCCCGAAGCGATGACCGGTATCGAGACCGCGCGCGCAAGCTCGGCGGTCGCCGGCAGATTCAAGCCCTTCAAGATGCCGTCGCGCTCGATGTCGGTATAGATGATCGCGGCGACGCCCGCGTCCTCGAACCTGCGCGCCAGCGCGACGGCGGTCAACTCACTCGTCTCGGCCCACCCCTCGACGGCGACCTTGCCGCCCTTGGCATCGATGCCGACGGCAACACGGCCCGGAAACGCCGCGCACGCCTCGCGCACCAGACCCGGATCACGTACGGCGATGGTGCCGAGAATGACGCGGCGGATACCCTTGCCGAGCCAGGACTCGATGGTGCGGAGATCGCGGATTCCGCCGCCGAGCTGCGCCGGGATGGTTATCGCCGCAAGGATCGCCTCGACGGCTGTGGCATTGACGGGCCGGCCCTCGAATGCGCCATTGAGATCGACGATGTGCAGATACTCGAACCCTTGCGCCTCGAACAGTCGCGCCTGCGCCGCCGGGTCATCGTTGAACACCGTCGCTTGATCCATCTCGCCGAGTTTCAGGCGAACGCATTGGCCGTCCTTGAGGTCGATCGCCGGAAACAGGATCATCGTCGCTCCGTTCAAATCTGCTTGGTTATTGGCGGGAGGTCGACGACGCATCGAACTTTGTCGCACCGCCGCCTTGTGTTCGCTCGGTTTGCGGGCGACAAATCGTCATTCACGCGCGCCGTCAAGTGCCGCGACGTCACCGCAGTACCCGTATAGAGTTTTGCTCATGCCCGTCCGCTCTGGAAATGTCCACACCGGCTTCATGTCGTCGCTTTGCGAAGGCGACACGTCGCAGCGTGGCGAAGGCGTCGCCCGCGACGCCGCTCACGACGCTGCGGGTGTCAAACTTCCTTTGGGACGCCTGTCGCCAGAGGATGCCGTCGAAATCTGGATCGCGCGCTGGTTGCGCGTACCCTTGAAGGTGCTGACGACGCGATACGCTTGCGATTCGCGCCGCCTCTACGAGGTCTGGTGGGGCGAGCGGTTCCCGGCCAGCCGCGCACGCGCCGAAGTCGAATATCGCCGGCGCTACCCCGGTCTCAGCGACCGCACGAGCTACGGCTACCGCCGCATTCCCCGTTCTCGTGTCGACGGCGAAGACCAGATGGGTCTGTTCGAATAGCCGGACAACTGGTTCGACCCACCGGCCCGCGCGGCAACATTGCGGCCCCGTTGTGCTCCCTGCCAGCATTCCGCCGCACCTGGAACTTCAAAAGAACAAAGTTGGAACTGATGCTAGACAAGCCGCATGATTCGTGGCATGTTCTTCTTACGTTCCGAGCGGCAATCCACAGGGAAAGCCGCCCACCACCAAGAGCCAGAACCGAGAGCTTGTATTCGCGTCTCTCTCCCGCCCCCCGCTTAGAGAGAGCTATTCAGATGCGCACGTTCCTCATCTCCTACGACCT
>JAGRKS010000218.1 GCA_020442185.1 Hyphomicrobiaceae bacterium | reverse complement strand
AGAAGTCGAGCCGCTCCTTGATGTTCACCGAGTGTGCCGTGTTTTGCAGCGCATAGCCCATTTGCTCGGCGATTGAGACGAAGAGATTGTTGAATACTTCGAGCATCACCGGGTCCGCCTCGGTTCCGAGAGTTTCCTTGGTCCGGATCGCGCCCGCACGCGTTAGAAGAAGATCGTTCTTCGCCGTGACCGCCGCCAGCCAGTCCGGCTCCACCACGACCGTTTGATGGTCCTCGATGACGAGTGCCGGTCCGGCGATTTCGGCGCCCGGAGACAGGTCCGCACGAAGGTAGACCGTTGCCTCGTGCCAGGCGCCGTGGGTAAAGATGTCGGCCCGCGTGTGAGGCTGCGGCCGTTGCCTGCCGGGCGGCACGTTGCATTCCTCGATCAAGGATCCGCCGCCGACAGCCTCCACGTCGACGGCTTCGATCTCGATGGCCTTCTCGGGACTCGTGAAGCCGAACCGGCTCTGGTGGGCTGCCTCGAACGCGGTGCGCATGTTCGCCAGGGACCCGGCAGGGATCGGCAGCGCGCTGTCCGTCCCCTCGTAGCGCAAATGGGCCTGGACGGCGACGGTGACGTCTTCCGCCGCAATGCCCTGCATGGCGAGGTTGCCGCGTGCTTCGCCTTCCAAAGGCGCGCAGATTTCGCCGAGCTTGGCCAAACCATTATCGTCGAGCGGCGCGAGCACAGCGTGCGAGCGTGTCGCGCGGATACTGGCGAGCCCCATGCCGTAGGCGGAGAGCACGCCGGACAACGGATGCAGCAACACATTTTCGATGCCGAGCGCATCGGCGACGAGGCAGGCGTGCTGCCCGCCCGCGCCGCCAAAACAGTTGAGGACGTAACCGGCGACGTCGTAGCCGCGCTGCACGGAGATCGTCTTGATGGCGTTCGCCATATTGGCGACCGCGATCTTGATGAACCCGTCGGCGATCTCCTCGGGCATGCGCCCGTCGCCGAACTGGCGTGCAAGTGCGTGGAACGCCTTGACCACGGCGCGCCGGTCGAGCGGTTCGTCTTGGCCCGGTCCGAAAATATGCGGAAAAAGATCCGGCTGAAGCTTGCCGGTCATGACGTTCGCGTCGGTGACGGTTAGCGGGCCGCCCCGGCGATAAGCAAGTGGGCCGGGATCTGCGCCGGCGGAATCGGGACCCACGCGGAACCGCGATTCGTCGGAATGCAGGATCGATCCGCCCCCGGCGGCGACCGTATGGATCAGCATCATCGGTGCCCGGACGCGCGCGCCCGCGACGACGCTTTCGAAGGTGCGTTCCAAGACGCCGTCGTAGTGGCACACATCCGTGGACGTGCCGCCCATGTCGAAGCCGATGACCTTCGGGAAGCCCGCGCTCCGTGCCGTCTCCACGGCGCCGACGACGCCGCCCGCCGGACCGGAAAGGATCGCGTCCTTGCCGCGAAAGAGATTGGCCGATGTGAGACCGCCGGACGATTGCATGAAGAGAAGCCGCGTTGCGTCCGCTTGCCCATCCCGATTCTCTTGTGCCGACAACGCGCTCGCCACGCTGTCCACGTAACGGCGCAGTAACGGTGAGAGATACGCGTCCACCACGGTCGTATCGCCCCGGCCGACGAACTTCACCAAGGGGCTGACTTCGTGGCTGACGGAGATCTGGTTGAAGCCCAGCTCCCGGGCGAGGGCTGCGGCGGCATGCTCATGCGCGGGATAGGCATAGGCGTGCATGAAGACGATGGCGACGGCATCGATCCCGTCCCGGCGGGCGGCCTCCAGCGTCGTGCGCGTGACATCGAGATCGAGCGGTGTCTCCAC
>JAGRKS010000001.1 GCA_020442185.1 Hyphomicrobiaceae bacterium | reverse complement strand
CAGGGTTTATGAGTCCGCAGCCTAATGCAGTATCGCGCATCATCGACGTTGTCCGTGCCGGAAGCGCGCGGCCCGGCATCGTCGCGCAAGTCGAGGAACGCAACCGGCGCCCGATGCCGGAGAGACTCTCGCGGGTTGTGTGACTGCGAACGAGCATGAGGTACGACGTGCGGCGGGAACTACAGGAGCTGTCAGAGGAGTTGCGCGCGCTCGATAACGTCGATGCGTTCTGGTCCCGCATTCACGCGGAACTCCAGTCCTTCGGCGTTCGCAGCGTACAGTTCGCCGCGATGGCGTCGCGCCGGGAGGTGGAGCTCGGCCGCTTGACCAGGTCGCTGATCTGGAGAAGTACGCATCCGGCGGAGTACATCGAAGCACTCGGCGGTGGAGACGAATTCCTCGACAACGATCTCAGCGCCCAGCATTGCGTCGTGAGCAGTGATCTCATTTTCTGGCATGATGACCAGGTGTGGGCGACCGCGACGCCCCAGCAGCGGCGTCAATGGGCAATCGAGCGCGATCTCGGTCTCGGCATCGGCGTCACGGTGCCCTCGAGCTACTATGTACGCCGGCAACTTGGAGGCGTCGGAATCGCGACGCCGGACATCCCGCGCGATGAGTTTCCGAAGTACTGGCGCCGACACGGCCGGCAAATTCTGGCCATCTGCGGAATACTGGATACCGGCATGCGAGAGCAACACATGGGAAGCCTCGTCGGCTTGTCGCCGCGCGAGCAGGAATGCCTGACCTGGTTGGCAGTTGGACTTCGTCCAGACCAGATTGCCGATCGGCTGAGGATCAGCAACAAGAGTGTCGATAAATACATCCAGGGTGCCAAGGTGAAGTTGAGGGCATCGACCCGCGACCACGCAGTGGCGAAGGCGCTGATATTCAATCTCATCGTGCCCTGACTGGGGAATTTCCCCCAATCGACGAGACGACCCAACTCGCGAGATAATCCCAGTATCGGCGATCGCAACTGCGATCGGCAGTGCTTGGACAAGGCGAGGCGGGGAGAGCATGGGCGTGTTCGACAGCAAATGGCCTGGGCGGCTCGAGAGCTTGGCATGCCCAGAGCCCACCGCGCCTGCTTCGAGCCATGATCTCGTCGACGGTCTGCTCGATCTCCGCGTATGGCCGACCATGATCGTGACCGAGGAAGCGCGTTTGGTCGCGGCGAATGGCGCGGCGCGCGCCATGCTTCAGCAGCGCACGGACTGGCTGATCGGCCCCGCCGGTGAGCTGCGCTGCTCTTGGGCGTCATCCACCTCTGAATTCCACGACCGCGTCAAGGCCGTCGCTGCGGCGACCGCCCCAGTCGACATGCGGTACGCCGAATGCGTCACGACCACTGCCGGCGGGCGCGCTGTCCTCATGATCGCCCGGATCGGTGGCGGCGGGCATCAAGCTACCGACGAGGCGTGCGAGACGGGCCCGGCCCACATCCTCGTCACCTGGAGCGACGGCACCTGGCGGCCGAACCAGTCGGTTTGCGACATGCTTGTGTCGGCCTACCGCTTCACGCCGACGGAAGCGCGACTTTCCCTTGCGCTTCTCGAGGGACATACCGTCAAGGGCTTCGCCGCCGCCACGGGTGTCAAGACGTCCACCGTGCGCTGGCATTTGCGCAACATTTTGAGCAAGGCGGAATGCGCTGGACAGCGCGATCTCATCAAATTGCTGATGTCGGTCATTACTCTCTGATCGAATACCGCGGTGTACGTTGTCGCATCTCGGCAACGCCTGAAAAGAAACATCGCGCGCCTTAAAAGTTTTCGCAATGGACCCTCCAAAACCATGGCGAAAAGCCCTCTCGGACATCGCTAGTTTAATTTCAGTTGTTTGTGTGGAGTAGAATCGTTGTTGCGTAACTTTGGTCACTCCAAGCTGGTTCCGCAGGCCGTTCTCGGCCTCGCTGTTGCGATGCTTCAGGCCATTGCCACCGGCGCTGTCGCTCGCGACTATTCGCTTCATATGACGATGCACGTTCCGTCGAAGTGCTTCTTGGCGCGCGCGAGCGGCCTGATCGACATGCGGGCCGCATCGGACGGAACAACGCATCTGCTTCGCGGTCTCGGCCGCGTGCGCGTCATCTGCAATTCGACATATGCTGTCGCGATCCGCCGGTACAAGCGTCGCGACACCAGGCACCTACGCCGCGAAATGGAGACGGCGGGTTCGGCTGCGGGTCCGGGACCGATCGGTGCGGTTCGTGTTGCCATGGCTCAGTTGCCGCAGCCGTTCCCGGCGCCTGTCGCGTCCGATGCCTGGCATCGTCCGGAGCAGAGCATGGGCATCAGTTTCGTGTCCGGCCGTCCCCTCTATGCCGCTTCGCGCGGGCGGTCGGTGCTCGACCGCTGGATGGGCCGCGAAAGCGAAAGAATTTTCGTCTTTGAAGTTTCGTCGCGGCTTTAGGAGCGGGGTCGTGCATTCAACGGAGGTCGCGGAATGGGCGCGGGTCAAAAGCCGTCGCATGATTTTGCGGAATGCGCCTGTTGCGCGAATGCAAAACCGGCAGGCTGATGTGGACAATGTGTCGGGAAGTTAATCCGACCCCATCATCAGGTTGGGGGAGAATCGTAAATGACTTGTTACCCATGTGATGGGAGGCCGCTTCGGCTTCCGTCGTTGCGCGTGACATTGGCGAGGGGGCTTGCCACGGTTTCGCGAGTGGGGGGCAGGACATGCAGTTCGGGATCGCTTCCGGAAACGGAGCGTGGTCAAGCAGCGGGGTCGGAATGGTTGCGGCGATGATGATTCACAGTATCTGCTTTTCATCTGCCGCGACCGCTCAGGCTGTGCTCGCGGGGCAGGGCAGCGGCGGCGAGGCGAGCCACGAGATCGTGATGCGCGCGCGCGTCGCGCCGAGCTGCCGCATCACCGATGCCGCCGTCCATATCGTGCTCTCGGGCGTGACGGATGCGGGCGAAAAAGTCGAATCGACCCTGTCGGGGCGAGGCGGGTTTACCGTCGACTGCAACACCCCCTTTGCAGTCGATTTGCGTCGCAGCACCTTCTACAGCGCCGCCGGATCCTTCCCCGTGCGTTCCGGCGCAGTTGGCGCGCCTGCCCACGTGATCGGCAGAGCAAGAAGGGTGGCTGCGGCGCCAAATTCCGGCGGTGCCGGTATCGATGCCGGCGCGTCGAACGGATACATCCCGGCCGCTAGCGGGGGCGGGTCCGTTGCCGATGTCAGGCCGGACGCCGTGCGGGATATCGAGGTCGTCGTGCGGACGGCGAGCCTCGAAGGCCAGTTCGAATCCATCTGCGTCATGCACGAGGACGCGGATGTCGGCTTCGTCTGCAACGCTCTGTCCGGCCCAGACGATCCACGCCTGCCGCTGCTGCGCGGGCAGGTCGATATGATCCTCACGGGCTCGGTCGCGGAAGCGGGCGTGAGCCGTCGGGAAGAGCCGACGGCCGGGCAATCCGCCTTCGGCAGCATCGATTTGGCAAGCACCGGCGGCTCCGAGGATGCCGCCCCGGCGGGGGCCGGAACAGGACGTGACGATGCGGCAGCCCGCGCTGCCGCAGACCGTGACGAGATCGCACTCGTGGAGCGAGCCATGGCGCGCTCCGGACGCGTGCGGATGGGGGACCGCCTGACGGTCTCGCTGACGCCGCGACATTGACTTTGGTTTTGCACACGCCGTTGCAGGGCGGCGATGACATGGGGAGACGATGGGGATGGTAAGGCGAGTGATCTTCGCGCTGATAGCGGGCTTGGCGTTGCCAGTCGCTGTTTCGGCGACCGACCAGAGCATCGAACTGACGGCCAACGTCGCCAAGTTCTGCAAGTTCGACGCGGACCCGACGATCGGGTCTCTGAACAACATGACGGTGGTGTCGTCGAGTACGTCGGCGAGTGTTCTCGACGTGACGACGGCGACCGGGCCTACCGGGATCATGAACACGGCTGGCTTCAATTTCCAGATCCAGGCGACGTGCAACTTCCCGAGCCAGGTGACGCTGACAACGCTCAACGGTGGCCTGACCGATGCCTCGCCCGAACCAATCTCGAGTGGCACGTTTCTGAGGCGCATCGATTACAACGTCACGTCACTGTGGAATGGCGCGGGTGTCGGAATCCTGGCGACCACAGGCGTGGCTGGCCAAACGTCGCCACCCCAGGCCGCACCACACGCGCACAGCGGACCGCTGCAGGTGATCGTCAGCACGATCGCGAACACCACAGCGCCGCTCGCGGCGGGGGACTACACCGACACGCTGAAGATCAGTCTGGTGCCGCAGTGATGCCGGACTGAGCCAGGGGCACGCGAACTCATCACTTTCGTAAGCGTATCGAGACGGGCAGCGGACACCGCTGAACGTAACGGAGGAATTTTGTCCGACTTCAAGCGGGGGGAAGACGATCCCGACGAAGCGGACAAAGTAAGTGGCGCCTCCCGCAGAGGAGGGGTCGATTGCAACAGGGCAAGGAGAATTACATCATGAAGAAGCTTCTTTTGACGGCGGCCTTCTTGGGCCTCACGGCCGGTGTGGCGAACGCAACGGACCAGGACATCACGATCAACGCGACGGTCGCTCCGTTCTGCACAATCGATGGCTCGCTGGCGCCAGCCGCCAAGACACAGGCGCTCACGGTCAATAACGTCGGCGTTGTCGACACTACCCCGATTTCGGTCTCGATCGGCGATGTCGTTTGCAACAAGGCCGCCAACGTAACGCTCAAGTCTGCCAATGGCGGGCTCTTCGATCCTGCAATCGGATCGGCAGACGCCGGCTTCCAGCATCGTATCAACTATGAGGCCAGCGTCACCGCGCCAGCAGCGGCATCGGTTGCCGCCAACGGCGCCACCGTAGCGCCGATTACTGGAACGACGGCGACAACATCTGGAGCGACGTCGAGCGCGAATGTGGCAGTGACGATTACTCCAACCGCGAACACGTCGCCGTTGATGGCTGGCAGCGGGTACACCGACACGCTGACGGTCACGATTGAGCCGACGGTCTGATGCTGCAGGGAGCGGCGGCCTGTCTGCCGCCGCTCCGCATTCTCGCCCGTGCCCAACGGGTGCTCGACGTTTCCACTGTCATTTCGGGGGTCTCATGACGTTGCCTCGCGCCATCCTTGCGCCGCTCGCTTTGGTGCTGTTCGCACTCGCGCCTATCGCTGATACCGCGAAGGCGATGTCCGTTACGCCGATCCAGGTCGAGATGACCTCGGCGGGGTCCTCGGGTCGCGCGCAGGTCACCGTCAACAACGACGCGAACGAGCCGCTGCCCGTCGAGATCGTGCTGCAGAAACTCTCGCTCGACGAAAAGGGCAACCGCAAGCTCTCCAAGGCCGGCGAGGACTTCCTCATCTTCCCGCCGCAGGCGTTGATCGCGCCGGGCTCCTCGCAGGTGTTCCGCCTGCAATGGGTCGGCGAGCCGATGATGCCGGCGAGTGAATCCTACCTCATGAGCGTCAATCAGGTTCCGGTGAAACTGCCGAAAGGCAAGAGCGCCGTGCAGATCGTCATGAGCTTCGGCGTCATCATCAACGTCGCGCCGCCGCAGGGCAAGCCGACGCTCGCCGTCGTCGGCACCGGCGTCGAGAAGGACAAGCGCACCGGCAAGCGCTACCCGACGCTGACGGTCCAGAATTCCAGCAACGTCCACGCGCTGCTTCCGCAATCGACGCTGAAGCTCTCGGGCGGCGGCTGGTCGAAGAGCATGTCGTCGACGGAGCTTGCCGAGAAGATCGGCGTCGGCCTCGTGCAGCCCGGCAAGAAGCGGCGCTTCGTCGTGCCGGTCGAGCTGCCGGCCAACGTCGCGAGCGTCACGGCGGGGCTCGACTTCAAGCCGAAACGGTAAGCCGGGTCCTCGATCTGGCGGGGGCAGCCGTGACGTGCGGACGACGAGGGGGGAAGAATTGAAATGAAACGGGTCGTGACCACATGGCGGCTGGCGCGCATCACCGCGGTTGCGACGCTTGCTGGCGCGGTCGCGCCGCTTGCGGCGGCGCCCGTGGCGCTCGCCGCGCGCGATGGTGGCGCGACGGAATATGCCTTCGCCAAGCCTGTCTCGACGAAGTTGAACACGACCGGCCGGCGCATCCACATGCCGGTACCCTTCAAGGACGAGACCGCCATGCTCGGCGAGCTCGTTATCGTCATCAATCCGGATGACAGCGTGCTGGTGCCGAAGGCGGCGCTCGTCAATGCGTTGACGCCGGTCTTCGACAAGGCAGCTCTCGAGCGCCTGCATGGCGTGCGCGATGCCGACGGGCAGGTGACGATCCAGGATCTCAGGGCGGCGGGCTTCGACGTGCGGTTCGATCCGGCGCAGATGCAACTGGTGCTCCATGCCGATCCCGACCAGCGCCCCGTCGGCGATCTGAGCCTCGCCCGCAGGCGTGGGCCGGACGCCAGCGCCAATGTCGTCCTGCCCGCGAAGGTCTCGGGCTATCTCAACGTCAACGCCGGGTTCGATTACCTGTGGGGCGATGCGACGGGCAACGAGGATACGGCGACGACTCTCGATTTCGAATCGGTCTTCCGCTTCTGGAACGTCGTCGTCGAGAACGAGGCGACCTTCGAGACCGGCGCCTCGACGTTCGTCTGCCCGGTCTCCGCGCGCTGCCTGTTCGATCATGCCGGCGGGTTCAAGCGCCGCAGGTCGCGCGTCGTCTACGACATGCCGGACAGCCAGTTGCGCGTTCAGGCGGGTGACGCCGATGTCTACGGCACAAGTTTCCAGAGGGCGCCAGACGTGCTCGGCGTGACGGTCGAGAAGTCGCCACGCAAGCTGAAGCCGGGCGAGAACATCCGGCCGACCGGCAAGTCGTCGTTCCGCATCGAGCGCCCGTCGGATATCGACGTGATGGTCAACGGCGCGGTGATCCAGCGGCTGCGCCTGCGTGCCGGCAACTACAACCTGTCCGACCTGCCGCTCGGCACCGGCGCCAACGAGATCCAGCTCGTGATCACCGACGATACGGGCGAGCGACGGGCGCTGGCGTTCACGACGTTCTTCGATGGCAATCTGCTGGGCGCTGGCAGGAGCGAGTGGTCCGTCTCCGGCGGCGTGCCGTCCTACTTCGAGGACAACCGCCGCATCTATCGCGACGACGAATATTTCGGCTCGGGCTTCTTGCGCTACGGCCTGACCGACATGATCACCGGCGAAGCGCACGTGCAGGGCGACAAGGACGTCGTGATGGGCGGCCTCGGCGTGTTTGCCGCGACGCCCTGGGGGTTCCTCGGAGTGCAGGGCGCCATGAGCAATGCGCCAAGCGGACTCGGCTGGGCTGCGGAGATCAACTACGATCTCGTCAATTTTGCCGGCCCGCTCGCCTACTATACGGGTGCGCGCGAATCGCTGCGGCTCGGGGCCGAGTACCGCAGTCCCGATTTCAGGGCGCCCGGCGAATTCCTCGACACAGCGGGCGGCATCCTGCTTCCGCAATTCGATTACTGGTTGCGCCTCACCGCTCAATATTCGACGCCGCTGTGGAACAGCGTTTCGATGACCATCGGTGCGCGCTACCAGTTCGCCGACGACGATGCGATTGGCCGGACGCCGCTGACCTTGAAAGGTGACCGGTACGGCATCGACCTTACCTTGACGAGCCCGCTGACGGACTGGGCGACAGGCAGCCTCACGGTCGGATACTCGAACGAATCGTATCTCCTGGCGGACACCCGCAACGGCAACGACCAGGCGGATTTCCGCGTCATGGCGCGTCTGTTCGTCCGGCCCGACGACACGACGCGGATCGCCGCGACCTACGACAGCTTGAACCAGGAGGCCTATGTCTCCGCCTATCGCGGTCATGGCCGAGGGATAGATCGCTTCGAGGAAACAGCGGATCTGCAGAAGAACGGCAACGATGATCGCGCGACGGCGAGCGGATCGGTTGCCTACTACGGAAACCGCGGCGAGATCCGTGCAGCGCACAGTTCGGGCTTCAACGGCGTGACGTGGGACAATTTCAATGCGCGGCCGGCCGACCAGCGCTCGACGGTTCGCGTCGGGTCGTCGCTCGTGTTCGCGGATGGCGCGTTCGGCGTCGGCCAGCCGATCCGCGGCAACGGGTTTGCCATCGTCAAGCCGCACGAGAGCATCTCAGACAAGACCGTCAGCGTCGGTGGGTCGGGCGATGTGCGGGCACGTACTGATTGGCTCGGAGCCGCCGTCGTGCCCGACGTGCCGGCCTATACGAAGAGCACCATTCCTGTCGATGTCGCCGATCTTCCGATCGGCTACAGCCTCGGCTCTGGCGCCTTCGATACCTATGCGCCCTACAAGGCGGGCTACAAGCTCGAGGTTGGTTCTGCCTATTCCGTTTCGACATACGGCAAGCTGCTCAAGGCGGACGGACAACCCGTGGCGCTGCTCACCGGCATCGCAAGACCTGCGGACAACCCGAGCAAGGAAGTCGTCATCTTCACCAACGCTTCCGGAAAGTTCGGTGCCGAGGGGCTGGCGCCGGGGAGGTGGACGATCACGATGGCGACGGAAGATGCGCCGACCGTCTACGAACTCGACGTGCCGGAAGGAACGGATGGCCTGTTCAAGGCGGGCGACCTCAAGCCGGCGAGGAATGGATGATGGACCGCTACGCTCGACGTTGGGCCGCTGGCCTGGTGCTGATGCTTGCCTTGCTGATCGGCAGTGGTGGCAGCGCGCTGGCTGCATGCGCCGGCAACGCCAACAACATCGTCGTGACGGTCACGCCGTCTCCCGTGTTGCCGGGCTACGACCCATTCGCCGCCGGCGATCTGGTGCGCACCATTACGGTGACCATCACGAACAACACCAACCGGCGATGCGATGCCGCCATCTCCTTCCAGCGGTCCGGCAGCGCCTCGCCCGCGATGACGTCGGGTGGCAACGGGCTCAATTACGTTATCGAGGAGTCGACCGGTGGCTCCTCGCTGGTGACGACGGCGGGATTCATTTCCGGAAGTTCTCCGGCCGCCGCCAATCGCGTCGCCTTCGGCAACGTGACATCGGGATCGAGCGCGTCCCGCACGCTTCAAGTCCGCATTCCGGCGGGACAAGTGGTGGCCGCCGGCGACTACATCGATGGCCTCGTTTCGATGCAGGTGATCGGACTCAACAACGCTGGCACGAACCCAATACGGCTCGTAAAAGCGGTCGCCTTCGTGCCGCAGGCAACGGTCGTTGCGAAATGCATCATGCCGTCGCCCTCGACGCCAAACCTGAACTTCAGCGCGGCCATCGCCAACGGCCGGCCGAATAGCGGTGTCGTGCAGACGACGACGTTCTCGAACGTCGCGTGCACGGCGCCGGCACGGCTGCGACTGACCGGAGCCGCACTGCAACCGACTTCGCCGATACCGGCGCGTGCGGGCTTCGACAACTTCATCAACTACCGCGCCGACGGCTCGTTCGGCTCCGCGGCGGCGACGCTTTCGACAACGGTTGCGGAACACTCCGTGGATTCCGCGCAAAAGAACACGGCGAGCGGGGCGACCAGCAACGGCTTCATATCCGTTGGCGTCAATCTGATATCCGGTAATCCGATCATCGCCGGCAGCTACACGGGCATCTTGACGGTCACCATCGATCCAGCACTTTGAGCGTGTGACGTGTGACGTGTGACGTGTGACGTGTGAAGCGCGACGGGCGCTGGCAATTTGTACCGCCCGCGCCCGCCACGTCGTGCCCTCGGTGCCGGATGCCAGCCGCCGCGTCAGGACTGGATGGCCTTTTCCCGGATCAAGCGTACGCCAGGAAGCTTCATGCCCTGTACCGCCTGCGATGTTGCGCCGGTGTAGAGGTAGGTCAGGCCGACGCGAACATAGGGCTGGCGCGCATAGACGACATTGCCAGCGACATAGCGGCGCCGCCTGTAGAGCTTCTCGACGCGGTCGCCGTTGGACTTCGAGCCCGCGACGGCCGCGAGGTAGTCGAGCTGATGCATGATCAGCGTGGCGCCCCGGCTATCTGCGAAGCTCTCGGCGGCATTGAGCAGGGCGGTGATGACCGGCAGCTTGCGCTCGCTTTCGATCACGTAGGTGTAGTCAGTCTCGATATCGCTCCCCATCCGGAACCCGAGGTCCAAGGGCCGACACATGATGGTGCCGATCGGCTCTCCGGCCTTGCGGGCGAGAAAGCTCATGCCGTAGGCCAGGCGTTCCGAAAGGTGAGCGGACGCGTGCGCCTCGTCCATCTGGTGCAATTCGCCGCGCTCTTCGGCAAAGCAGCGCAGCAGCGCCTTGAATGCCGGAAGGTCGGCCTGCGTCGCCATCACAACGTCGATATTGTGCATGATATTTTCACCTTTCCTCTTGCCTCTCTCGACAGCCACGCGGTTGATTTCGTCGCCGGCTTGAGGAAGGTTCTGCCAGTGGAAGGCGTTGGCGACGACCGGTGCTTGCCGAACGAATTCGGCATGCGGCTCTAGATCGCCCGGGGGTGCACGATGGCAAGAAAGAGCGCGAAGGCGGTGCACGATCTGCCGATGCTTGGTCGGAAGTTCGCAATTATTTTCACTAACAACGTCGTCGTCAAGAATCGAAAGGAACTTGCGGACGCGATCGGATACGCGAATGGAACCTTGGGCGAGTGGGTCAATGGGCGAACGGACCGCGGTGGTGTGGATGGCCGCGTGCCGGAAGCAGCACTCGAGGCGCTTTCGCGGATATTGGTGAAAATTTTCCCGCACGTTGGCGATGTGCGTGCCGCGCGTCGGCTCTGGCTCGGGAGCGAGCGAGCATTCGAAAGGGTCATTGATCCTGACAGCGATGTCGAACTTCTCGCCGTTCTGGCGCGACACGAGCAGCGGCTTCCCTTGAAGTTCGTGCCGTTCGATTCCGAGCGTCTGGAAATGGTACCAGATTGTATCGATGTCCCCGAGGATGCCGAGTACATCGACGCACATGAGAAAATCGCGTTCCTGGTCGAGGCCAGGATCGGAAGCAAGCTCACCGTGCTGTACGAGGATATTCGAGGCTGGAGCGTGCTATCGCCCGGAAACTTGCATGGCGGGCTGGTCAAAACGTCACCAGAGCGGATTCCGGCAGGCGACAAATGGATTCCATTCGCCCAACCGCTCGGTCCTCATCGTTTCGTCTTCATCGAGCATCCAGCGACACTCGTGGCGGATCTGCCAGCCGCAGGCGCCATTAGCGCGCTCGATAGCGAGATCGTCCGCGGCTTCGCGCGCCAACTCGAAACCGAGGCGTGGGTGCGAAAATGGCGATGGAACGCGATGTATCTTTTCGTCGAAGAGAGCGACGCCGCGTCGGATGCTGGTTGACGCGTCGCGGCCGGACGTCTGCGCGTGCCGGTATGGACTGCGGCCCTCGCCGGCGTCGCTGCCTGCGCGCATCTCTGCGTCGGCAGTTGATCGCGATGCGAAATAGACATTCTGGCCGCTTGACCGAGCGGGCCGAAGTTGTGCGCCGATCGAGTGACGAGGATCGTCTCCAAGGGTGAAACGTGATGAATGGTTCGAAGCTGGGCGGCGAACGATCCGGCAGCAGTCCGGCCGACATCAACCCTTGAAGAGCTCGATCGACGTGCGGATGAGATCCGCCGTCCGATCGAGACCCAGTTTGGTTTTCATGATCGAGCAGGTGTTGGCGATGGTTTTGTAGGAAACACCGAGGGATTCGGCAATTTGCGTCATGCTCCGCCCTTCACCCAGAAGACGGAGAATCTCGATCTCGCGCGTTGACAGCTGCTGCAGGGGATCTTCGCCGCCGTACATACTGACGGCAAGTTGGCTCGCAAGCTCCCTCTCGATGTAGTGACCGCCATCGCCGACGCGGCGGATGGCGATGAGCAATTCATCGGATGCGGCGCTCTTGCTGACATAGCCTTTCGCGCCCAGGCGCAGGGCCCGTGCCGCATAGAGCGGCTCCGAGTGCATCGAGAAGACGATGATCCGCGCCTTTGCGTTCTCCTTCAGCATGCGGCGCAGAAGTTCGAGGCCGCCAATCCCGGTGAGGTTGAGATCGAGCAGCACGATGTCGATGGCTTCCTTGCGGAATAGCGCGAGCGCATCCTGGCCATTGCCTGCTTCAAGCACAACGGTGCCGGGTAGGTCGAGCAAGAGCCGGCGCACGCCTTCGCGGACCACGACGTGATCGTCGACAAGGAGTATTTTCTGGTTTCTCATTTTTCTTTTCTCCCTTTCCGACCTCGGCGCTGGGTTCAGGTCTCAACCCGTGTCGACGGAAATCGCGCTTTGACCGTAACGCCCCTTCCGGACGGGTGATTGACGACTTCCAGCATTCCATTGTGCGTCTCGACGCGCTCACGCATGCCTAGAATGCCGAAGCCGCGCGTATCGACGTCCGTAAGCCCCGTGCCGTCATCGCTGATCTCGAGATTTACAAGGCCATCATCTTCACGTGCCGTAACGAGGATTGTGCTCGGCTCTCCGTGTCGAACGGCGTTGCTGATGGCCTCCTGGACAATGCGGAAGATCGCATCTTCCTGTTGCTCGTCGAGTGGAGCCAGATCGAAGTCGAGTGTGATCGAAATTGCCGAATGGCGCGAGCGCCAGGATTCGACGAGATGCTCGAGAGCGTCCTGCAGGCCAAGATCGAGCAAGGCCGCAGGACGCAATCGCGACAGGATACCGCGCACGTGCCGCTGCATGTGACTGACCGAATCCCGGATGCTCTTGACGTGGGCAGGGAGTGCCTCATAGCCATTTTCGTCGTGCAGCTTGAGGATCGATGCGGATTCCACGTCGACGCTGAAGAGGAACGGTCCGATATCGTCGTGCAGGTCCCGCGCGATGTCGGCGCGCTCTTCTTCCTGGACGTTGAGGAGCTGTTGGTGGAGCTTGCGGTTGGTTGCCTCGATGCGCTGCTGGCGGTCCACCATATTGTTGAAGGCCTGATACACGCGCTGGAATTCGTCGGGCCCGCTTTCGGGAACGAGGTTCGGTTCTGTCGCTATGCCGATTTGACGGAAGGCCGCAGCAAGCTGCTCGAGTGGCTTTAGTGCGCTGCCCAGGATCCAATAGACCGCACCAGATATGAAGATCGTGAGGATGGAAACGATCCGCAGCGTGTTGACCATATCCTCCCAAACTTCGCCGATCTCGTTTCTCGGGTTGGCTTCCAGCTCGAAGCGACCAAAGCTGTTGAACTGTTCCGGCAGCACCACGACAGATCTTCGGTGATGAGATGAAAAGAGCTGGTAGAACCACTCGGGCATTTTCTCGTCAGGCTGCGCAAGTTGCGATGTGAGGCGAACTTTCCCATTGCTGCCGACGACGATTGCCTGCAAGTGGCGGTCCCCATCGAAATCCTTGACGAGCAGTTCCAGCCGCTTCGCCGCATTCGTGACCTCTTCGGCATCGTCGACAGCGTTGGCGGCTATTCGTGCGCCTACCGCGATGGCCGCTTGCATTTCGGTATCGATCTTGTCGATGGCGTGGAAGTAGATGAGCACGGCGCCGAGCAGGAACGTCAACGCGACGCCTGCTGCAACAGACAAGATCAGCTTGCGCCGCAGGGACATGGACAGCCATCCCATGATGAAAGTATATAACATCACACTTCTATCCTGGGGGGCTCCCGGTTTCCAGCCCTTATATTTCTGCGAAATGATAAGGAATCCGCGAGATCATGAGCGGTCAGATGATCTTCTGTTCGACAGCGATGCGGACCAGTTCCATGGGGGTGCGGGCGTTGAGCTTGGTACGAGGCGCGATCGTCTCGTTGCTGATCGTCTTGTAGGAAACGCCGAGGTCGTCGGCGATCTCCGCGAGGCTGCGCCCCCGCGCCAGACGGCGCAACACTTCCAGCTCGCGTTCGGAAAGGTCGAGCAGCTCTTCGCAACCGACCCGAACCAGGGCCAGGCGCTGGGCAAGCGCGTCGGGCAGCCATAGTCCGCCGCTGACGATCCGGCGTAGGGCATCCTTCAGTCCCGACGGGTCGTCATTCTTGCTGAAGAAGCCCTTGGCTCCGGCCTCCATGGCGCGCGCCGCCAAGATGGGCGCATCGGTCATCGTGAAGATCAGGATGCGGGCGTCCGGGTCGTCATTCAGAATGCCGCGGGCCAAATCGAAGCCTGATCCATCGGGCAGATTGACGTCGATGACGGCGACGTCCGGTCGCTCGACCTTATAGCTTTGCAATCCGCTGCTGCATGTCCCGGCATCGGAGATGGTGATGTCGGCTTGGTCGGCAAGCAAAGCTCGAAAGCCTGATACGACGATGGGATGGTCTTCGACGACGAGGACGTTCACGGCATCTCATTCCAGTTGATCGCCAGCGACGACGTGTTGATGAACCGGCCAAATGAACAGCCGCCCTGTTTTCGCTTAGAGCGACGCGATCATTGTGGAGGCTCGACACGACATAAGCATTGTGACAAGCACTCCTATCCTCGAAACATGGGCACGCGCAACCCGTTCTCATGCCTCGGGAAAATGCACCCTGATCGCCGGGAATTTTTCCCATGTCGCTGCAAGCAAGATTGAATTCGGTGATCGCAGGGCTGCTACTGATTTCGCTGTCCGCGCTGATCGTCGTTCTGCTCGTTCAGTCGACTCCACGCATCGTCGCCGAGACGCACAGCATGATGCGATTTGCCGAAGCGCTTTCTCGGCGGAGCCTCGAAAACATTGCGCGATCTCCGATGGGCAAGGCCGAGTTACAAAGTCTGCTCGCCGAGCTGTACGGATTGCGCCATGTCACAATTCGAATTGAGCCGGAGGGAGAAACGCGTGCAGTCGACTTTCGCCATCCTGGTGCCGTGGGCTGGGTTCTAAGACAACTCCCATCCAGCCTTCAGCCCGAGCCCATCAGGCTGCCCATCGCGACGCGCCTCGGCCCTGCCGGAACACTTGTCATCGCGCCCAATCCCGGAGACGAGCTGTCGGAGTTGCTGGATGAGATCCTGCAGATTTCCCTGGCTGGCGGCTTGATCTGTTTCGTTCTGTTCGCCGTCACAACCAATGTCGTCACGCGGTCCTTTAAGCCGATCGAGGAACTGCGCCGTGCACTCTTGGAGCTCGAGGATGGGCGGTATTCGATATCGTTGACGCATTCCGGGCCACCGGAGCTGCGGACATTGGCCAGCGGCATAAGTTCACTTGCGACGGCGCTGGGTGACGCACGGTCGGAGAACGCGCGGCTTTCGAGCATGCTGGTGCGGTTGCAAGACCAGGAGCGCCAGGAGATTGCCCGTGAGTTGCATGATGAATTCGGGCCGCACCTCTTTGCAGCACGAGCCCGTTTGGCTCTGCTGAAATCGGCGCTGGGACGTGAGCCGCCGGACGTCGCGGCCGCGCACGCCGCAAGTGATCGTCTGGCCGAAGAAATCAACGACATTCAAACGACGAACCGACGGGTGTTGCAAAGGCTGGAGCCGGCCGGACTGAAAGAACTTGGTCTCGCTGCGGCTTTGGAAGACATGGTGGACCGCTGGCGCCAGGAGCAGGCGTCGGTCGAACTGGAGCTCACCCTGCCTCGGCAGATGCCGGCGCTCGATGCGACGCACGCGCTGACAATCTATCGCGTCGTGCAGGAGGGCCTGACCAACGCCTATCGCCATGCCGCTGCGTCGCGGATCGAAGTTCAACTGCGTTGCCTTCCCCAACATGCCATGCTGCCGGATGGTGCAACGACTGAACAGACGACCCTCGAGATCGAAGTGCGCGACAATGGCCGGGGCCTGCCGGACGGCTACGCGAACGGGTTTGGTCTCAGCGCGATGCGCCAGCGCGTGGTGGCGTTGGGTGGCACGTGGCGGGTGAATACTATCCCGACGGGCGGCGTATTGCTGAGCGTGTTGCTTGCTGGCATCAGTGGTGCGTCGACAGCGGCGCGCAGCAGCGGCGACAGCGCAAAGAGCTGATTTTAAGTAGAAAAACATTTCGATTTGGCGGGTCTGCCCGCAGAACTCATGTGGCATTTCGGGAATTAGTTCCGGAATTCGCTGCTCTCATTGGAATTCAATCCCGAGTGTCAGCTGGTTAGCCCTGATTGCATGGGGTTCCCGGCGTGTGCGTCGAATCCCCAGGGGACACCGTCACGAGAAACGGCACGACAAACGGGATTGGGGGACTTGCATGGTCTATCGGGGACTCATTTCGGCGGTAGCAATAGGCGTCGGATGCACATTGGCAGGCGGTTCAGCGGTGTTGGCGCAAACCCCGCCGCAGAATGCACCCGCGCCGACGGGACAGACCGCTCCACCGGCGGCCACGGCTCCCGCAGCGGCCGACACGCTGCCCCCCGTCACGGTCATCCAGCAGCAGCCCCAGGTCGTGAAAAAGCCGGCGGTGAAAAAGGCCGCGCCGAAAAAGGTTGCCAAGCCGAAGCCAAAGCCCGCGCCCCAGCAGCAGACATCACCCGCGCCGCAGCCGCCGCCACAAGACTTCGTGTTCGATGGTCCGCCCGAGCCAACCGGACAGGCGCGGTCCAATGAGCAAGGACGGCTCAGCACCAATGCCTCGCAGGGCGCAACGCCTGTCAACGCCGACAGCATTCTGCCGCAGAACCTCCAGAACTATTCCGGTGCCGCAACCAGGATCGATCCGGCCAAGCTCGCCGAGCAGCGTCCGCTTACGACGCACGAGGCGCTCGCCAGCGTCCCAGGTGTCGTGACGGTTACGGACGACGGTCTCTCCCGCCACTCGGGCATCGGCATCCGCGGGTCGAACTTCCGGCGCTCGCGCAAGGTTCTCGTCATGGAGGATGGCGTTTCGATCAATTTCTCGAGCTACATCGATCCATCGACGCACTACACGCCGCCTATGGACCGCATCGAGAACGTCGAGGTGATACGCGGCACCGTGTTCGCGCACGGTCCCTTGAACAACCATGGCATCGTCAATTTTCAGAACCTTTCGCCGTTTGGAAAGTCGGAGACGGTCATCAAAGGTGCGCTGATCCACACGACCGACGTCGATCAGGAGTGGGGCAATTATCGCCATGTCCATACGCGGCAAAACCTCGGAAACTTCGGTGCAGTTGTCGCTTATACAGGTGGCGATGCCTCAGGCGCGTGGGACAACGAGCGTCTGCGCTTCAACGATTTCTATGGCGCCTTGGGTTGGAAGGGCGTCGACCAGGATTTGACGATCTCGGCCGTCTATTTCCGGCAGCGCGACAACTACGATGAAGACAACTTTGTCGGCACCCGCGCGGAATTCCAGGCCAACGGGCACAATAAGCTTGCGACCTTCGGCGACAATACCGGCTTCAACACCTATAACGCCGATCATCGCTCGCTGACGATCGCGCACAACTACTACGTCGATGACAACACGACAATTTCGACGCGCCTCTACACGCGCGACCATGAACGCAATCGGTTCTCGGCGCGCGACGGCGGACCGCTCGAGGGGGTCGGCATTGGTCCCGGCGGAGACCCCGACGACGTCGGTCACATGCGTGGGCGCAACCGTCTCTATGCCGTATGGGGCGCGGACAGTCGTGTGGAGTTTGCAAACCGCCCGTTCCTGTTCGGCATGACCCAGGATATCCTCGCAGGTGTCCGTTACGAGCATCAGAGCCTACGGAATTGTACGTCCTTCGGGCTGCGCAATCAGATCCTGAACGACGACAATACCGGCAATTGTCGCGCCGTTGGCGATGGCGTGGCATATCTTGCCGGCAACGGGTTCAACGACGATGGCCAGATCTTCAAATACGAGTCTGATTCGTTCGCGGCATTCATTCAGTCGACGATCCATCTGCGCAAGAACCTGAGCGTCACGCCGGGCGTCCGGTTCGAGAGCTACGACGTGGAGTTTGCGACCGTCTTCGATGGCGGCCCATCGAATGATCCGGTTCAAAAATCCGAGCACGACCATGTCCTCCCAGGCGTTTCGTTCGCTTGGGAAGCAATGCCGTTCACGACAGTCTATGGCGGCTATCATCGAGGCTTCGCGCCGCACATCGCTCGCGATGTCGAGGATTTCCCGCTGGATGAAGAAGTCGGAGACAATTTCCAGATCGGCTTGAGATCGAAAGCGATCAAGGGTTTCACCATCGACATGGCCTATTTCCACAGCTTCATTGACGACTACCAGATCAAGGAAGCCTTCACGGTCGCCAACTTCGACAACATCTTCGGCACACTCGACAAGGTGGAGATCAATGGCTTCGAGTTGGCAGCGCGCCTGGATACCCGGCCGCTCACCGGCGGAGATTGGAACCTCTTCGGACAAGTCGCGTACACCTTCACGAACGCGGAGATCGAAAGAGGACAGGATTCGCTGTTCGAGGAGCCGCCGCAGGACGTTTCCGGCAATCGGCTGCCGTTCTCGATCCGTCACTTCGCCAATCTCACCGCCGGCATAGGCTATAAGGATCGCTGGGACGCGAGCGTAACCTGGACGTATCGCGGCGACTTCTTCACCAATGCTCTCAACTCGAACGATTTCGTCTGCTTGGACGAGAACGAGGACATCGACATCGGATGTGGCGACGGCAACGGCGCGGGCCTCGACGAGCTGATCGGCGGCAAGGTGGATAGCGTGTGGCTGCTGTCGGCCCGGGCGAACTTCAAGGTTACCGATCAGCTGTCGCTGTTCGTGTCCGGTTCGAACCTCACCGACAAGCTGTACGTCAGCGACCTGTCGGACGGTGCGAAGCCCGGCCAGGGACGCACGATCATGGGCGGCTTTACGCTCAAGTTCGACTGAAGAGACGTCCGCGCACTCCCAATCTGCGGATTCTGCCAGCGCCGTCACCTTGCCCCCCAAGGTGGCGGCGCAACTGCATTCGACGCCGTGCTCCAAGATCTCGGTCAACAGGAAGTAGCCCGTGTTGTTGTACTCTAACGTGTCAGGTCAACCGTGCGGCCGGTCCTGCTTCATCGCGCGCAACAGGCGTTCCGCCCCTGCCGAGCCCGACGGGTCGATAAGTGCAGGCGGGCAACGGGTGACGTTCGGCAGGTTCGACGTCATGGTCAGAAGATTGCGCACGCGCATGATGGACTGACGCTCGCGTGTCCAATGCTCCACACCCGAAAAGTTCTCCCGAATATCTCTCTCCAGCGTGACCGGGCGTCCGTCGCGTGTCTTCAACTCGCGGTGCGCGATCGCGCGAAGAACGGTCGCCGCCGATGGCAATGGTGAGAGCGGTGACCGCGCCCTTCTGCTGTTGCGATTATCCCCTCAGGAATCGCGCAGCTTCGGTGTCTGCGAGGGACTCGGGTGTCGGACGGCACAAGCCCTGGGGGTGGGCGTCACGCGGAGTGGCTACGTGCGTGAGATCCGCGATGGTGATGTGCAATGCCCAACGGACATCGCACATCGTTCTCCGACCGATGCTGTGCACCCAGTATAGTTTTGTGCCGGCGTCGGCAGCGAGCCTTCATAACCGCCGCGTCGACATCGGTTAGCATAAGCCACTCGACAGCATGCCACTTCCGAATATTGCCATTGACGTCGGGAAAAAATCCCATGCAGTTTGCCATCCGACACTCCTTGTCCGTCGCGAGGTGTGCCGGCTCGCGGCAGTCGGTGTGAGCTTGCTCGACGAGCAACGTGTCGCCTGTTCCAATACACAAAGCCGATCCGCATGGGCGCATTGTGGCTTGTGGGAATGGGCCTTGAGCAAACAGCAAGATTTGGAGGCAGATCATGAAGCGAATTGCGATGGTTCTCGGGGCGGCGATCCTTGCCGCGACGCCCGTCATGGCCGACGAAAAGGCGACCGACGAAGAGGCAGCCAAGGTCAAAGCGATCCTGTCGGCGTGGGGCTGCGAAGGTGGACGTATCGAAAAGGAATCGGAAGCCGGCGGCGTGTTCGAGGTGGATGATGCCAAGTGCAAGGATGGCGGCCAGTACGACTTCCGCATCTCGAAGGACTTCAAGCTCAAGTTGATCGTGACCGATTGATCGATCGGATTCGCTTGCGCCAACAACCTCTATGGCTGGTCTCCGGTGGCGACACCGGAGACTTTTTTGTCGGGCGCGGCGGACCCTCCATGGATGAAGGGTGAATAGTTCCCGCCTTCAGATTGTTTATGGCGCCGTCCGCCGATGTTGCACCAAATGGCAATAGTTAGTGATCACGCCAGACTGCACGCTCGCAATTAATGAGACATGCGATCGACCGAGGCGCGAAGTGACAACGGCCACCGAAGCAGGGAAGCGAATAGCTGTGGATATGGCGGCGCGGTTCCGCTGTGGGCGATCCGCACCTATATCGATTCATTGCCTGAGAATTGAATTTGGCCGCTGTGCAGAAAGCTGCACTTAGTCGCGCCACGGTCAAACTTCACTGGCTGGCGGCGGTCGGTGTCATCGGGATGCTGGGTGTCGGGCTCGACATCTCCGGCATGCCGCGCGGACCTGACAAGGTAGCGATGATCCAGATGCACAAGTCGGCCGGCATGATCGGCAGGTCAATCGCCGTCCATTTTCAGAACACCAAAACCTTGTCTGCGGCGATGGTCTCGGCGGCAAGCTCATCCATGGTGCTGCGTTGTGTGCCAGCCATGATCTCGGCTTCAGAAATGCCGCGTGCGTCGAGGCATGTTCCGCACAACAGAACCCGGCCTTTTCCTGCGATGACGCGTTTCAACATGCGTTCGAGATTGTAGTAGCCGTCCGGAGTCTTTTGGCCTGACTTGGCAGCGAGCACGGCATCGGCCATCAGGAACACCGAGATCGCTGCGTCTGCATCGTTCTTTGCGAGCGCATGGGCAAGCCGCAGACCATTGTAGACTTGCTCCGTTCCGTAGGGCGGATCGTTCAAGATGAAGAGCGTGCGCATGAGAGTGGGCTCCTTGCATTGAGGCGGTTGGTGCTTCGACTGGCGGTACAACGGAACAGCGCGACAGGCGGTTCAGCCGTGCAGGGCGACGATGCTCGCGATGAGATCGGAGTTGTCCCATTCGCGACCGCCGATCGCGCGCAGCGCCTTTCGACCTTCGGGATCGGCTACATAGGTTGTGGGGAGTCCGATCGTCTGCCAGGCTTTCGAGACCGCCGACGACTTGTCGATCAGCACCGGAAACGTGACATTGAACTCGGCGAGGAACTCCCAGATCTTGTCCGCTTGGCCTCCGACATGGACGGCAAGCATGACGACGTTGCGATCCTTGAGTTGCGCCCATGCCCGCTCCATGGACGGAATCTCGTCGCGGCAGGGCGGACACCACGTCGCCCAGAAATTGACGAGCACGACCTTGCCCTTGAGGTTGGAAAAGCGCACGTCGTTGCCGTCGATGTCTGGCAGTGTGAAGTCCGGGCCTTCGGGCTTTCCAGGGACGGTCTGCAAGAGCATGGGGCGTGCTGCACGCGCAAGCGTTGGCAATGCGGACACGGTCAATCCGCAAGCGGCTCCGGCAATCACCGTTCGGCGCGTTACAGCGCGATGAGGCTTCAGTGTGCGCATTGCAGACCCTTGATCGTGGTTTTGTGAGAGGTGTCGCCATTCCGCCAGGAAAGCGTCAGGTCGAAGACAGTTCCCGGTGGGAAGCCAAAGGTCAGGAAACCCCAATTGTAGTCGTTCGGATGGAATGTCTGTTCGGTCGGAAACAGCGCCCAGTAGAAGGCGGTCACGGCATCCTCGGGCGCGGCGCGTTCCTGCCAGACCCGCGTCCAGTCCTCACGCACCTTGGGAGAAGCCGGATTGCCGCCCTCCGGCGCCGCACGCCACTCGGTGAGCATAACCGCGACCTCCGGCGACCCCTCGGCGGTGTGGGCGCTGCCGATCGCCGAGCGGAATAGACAAGCCGACTCGACAGCGTGCTGAGCGTCGGCTGAGGGGAAGCCGCGCGCCAGAAAGAACGCGCGAGCCGGATCGGCACCGAGCGGAGCCATCTCGAGCTTCAGGCCGTCGCGATCAATTCGAACGGGCTCCGCAGGCTCTTGTCCGGACACCATGGCCGGCCAGAACGCCAACGTGGCGACGAGGGACATCAGCAATGCGCTGGTCTTCGCGCAGGTCTTCATTCTGCCCGCTCCCTGCGTCCCAGAGCATATACGCTGTCGCCTTTTCGGAATGGCTGCGTCAGCATGCGGTCGAGACGTTGCTCGGCCTGATCGCGAATCTCATTGACGCCGATGGTCATCTGTTCGTGCCCAGCCTCAGGCGCCAAACGGTATGTACCGAACAACCGGTCCCACCACGGTAGGTTGAAACCGAAATTGGAATTGGTCTCGCGTACGACAACCGAATGATGCACGCGGTGCATGTCGGGTGTCACGACGAACCAGCGAAGTACACGGTCGATCCGGCTCGGCAAATGTACGTTCGAATGATTGAACATGGCGGTTGCATTGAGCAGGACTTCGAAAATCAGCACAGCCAAGGCGGGCGCGCCGATCGCGCCGATAACGGCGAGTTTGATCAGCATCGACAAAATGATCTCGATGGGGTGAAAGCGTGCGCCCGTTGTCAGGTCGAAGTCGAGGTCGGCGTGGTGCATGCGATGCAAACGCCAAAGCGCGGGCACGGCATGGAAGAGAACGTGCTGCAAGTAGATGGCGAAGTCGAGGATTACGACCGACACCACGACGGCCAGCGCGAATGGCACCGGCCAGACATTCAGCAAGCCAAATCCCTTTGCCTCTGCGAACAGCGCGAGCCCGACGGCCGTGGTTGGGAACAGGATGCGCACCACAGCCGTGTCGAGGACGACGACGCCGATGTTGCTTGGCCAGCGCCTGGAGCGTCCGACGAGTTGTTTGCGACGTGGAGCAAACGATTCCCATGTCGCCATCACGATGAACACCGATGCGAAGGCGACAAGCCGGACATAAGGCTCGTTTTGCAATATGAACGCGCCCAATGGGCCCCCTGATGTTCTGGTTTCTCTGCAAGTGCCGCAGATTGACGGCTGTCCATTGTTCAAGTAATCTATTGAATAATATATCCGGGGTGGCCCATGTCGTCAATAGAGAGTCCGAAGCGGCTGTTGTTCCGTCAATTCGCTGCCGTGGCGAAGGCGGTGGCACACGAGCACCGCTTGGAGCTCCTGGAGGCAATGGCTCAAGGCGAGCGCAGCGTCGAGGTTCTTGCCCAACGGACAGGTCTCTCGGTTGCGAACGCTTCCCAGCATCTGCAGCAGATGCGCCGGGCCGGTCTCATCGACGCACGCCGCACCGGCAAATTCGTCCACTATCGGTTGTCGGACGCAGCCGTCCTCGATCTTGTTGGAACACTCGCACTTATCGGCGAGCGTCACGTCGCCGAAGTTGGCAGGATCGTGCGTGACTATTTTGCGGATCGCGATTCCATGGAGGCTGTGTCGCGAACCGATCTACTGGCGCGGATGAAGCGGGGGGAGGCGCAGATCCTCGACGTGCGGCCGGAAGACGAGTTCGCGATGGGGCATGTTCGCGGCGCGATCAACATACCTTTCGAGAAGCTGGCTCGCCGTCTGAGAGCTCTCGATCGCGACACGGAGATCATCGCCTACTGTCGCGGACCCTATTGTGTCTTGTCGTTCGAAGCTGTCGCGCTATTGCGCAAGAAGGGCTTCAAGGCGCTCCGTTTGGAGGATGGCTGGCCCGAATGGCAGGCGGAGGGCCTGCCCGTGGGAGCCTAGGTCACCATTCTCGATGGGGTGTGTCCGGTTCTTAGGCAGAATTCCTAATGCGCATCGGAATGGTTCAGGTGCCAAGGCTCACCTTCTTGGCGATCGAGCACGCTTGGATCGTCGGTGGTTGCCCCGGTTCGGCCAGCACCGCTTTCTACGTCGGTATGACGTGCGAGATGGAGTGACCGCTGGCTCGTGCTCCGATCATCCTTTGCCGCGGTGGTGTTCGCAAATATCAAGCCGGACGACACATACGGCCGGGACGAGCGGTTAGCGGAGCAGCTTTCCGGGCGTCTCCGGTGTCAGGTTGCGCAAATGCTTGCTGCTCGCCGCAATGGTCTTTGAGCCGGCTGCCACACGAGTGTCGACAGCTGGCGGCGTGCCGAACGTCGGCGTCGTGGGCCTTGCTGCAAACCCGCCCCTTGTGGCACCGGCGGCTGGAAGCGATGTTTCCACTGGCGTTGCGCCAGGTGCGCTGGAGCTTACATATTTTGCAGCGCAGCGATGCCTGTAGTTTTGTGCCAACCTATTGGCATTGAATAGAAAAGACTGAGTGGCATGCCCCTTGCTTTTGGTTAACCAACCCGCGCCGGAAAACCGTGCGCATGAAGCCGGAAACAAGGGAGGCAACGCTTGGCGATGACCGAGACATTCTATGAGGTAATGCGGCGGCAGGGGATCACCCGCCGCAGCTTCCTGAAGTACTGCAGCCTGACGGCGGCTTCGCTTGGCTTGGGCCCGAGTTTCGCTCCCCAGATCGCGCATGCGATGGAAACCAAGCCGCGCATCCCGGTGCTTTGGCTGCATGGTTTGGAATGCACGTGCTGTTCGGAAAGTTTCATCCGCTCCGCGCATCCACTCGCCAAGGACGTCATCTTGTCGATGATCTCGCTCGACTACGATGACACCATCATGGCGGCCGCCGGCCAGCAGGCCGAGGCGATCATCGAGGAGACCATCCAGAAGTACGATGGCAACTACATTCTCGCCTGCGAGGGCAACCCGCCGCTCAATCAGGAGGGCATGAGCTGCATCATCGCCGGCAAGCCCTATCTGGAGCAATTGAAGCACGCGGCCAACCACTGCAAGGCAATCATCTCCTGGGGCAGCTGTGCGTCATGGGGCTGCGTCCAGGCCGCTCGTCCGAACCCGACCCAGGCAACGCCGATACATATGGTGCCGGGATTGGCTGCCAAGCCGATCATCAAGGTGCCGGGCTGCCCGCCGATCGCCGAGGTCATGACGGCGGTGATCACCTACATCCTCACCTTCGAAAAGTTCCCTGAGCTCGACCGACAAGGTCGACCGAAGATGTTCTACTCGCAGCGCATCCACGACAAGTGCTACCGGCGTCCGCATTTCGATGCTGGGCAGTTCGTCGAGGCCTTCGACGACGAGGGCGCGCGAAAAGGCTATTGCCTCTACAAAGTCGGGTGCAAGGGGCCGACCACCTACAACGCCTGCTCGACGGTGCGATGGAACGGCGGCTTGTCGTTCCCGATCCAGGCGGGACACCCATGCATCGGGTGTTCGGAAGATGGCTTCTGGGACAAGGGCGGGTTCTATGACCGCCTCACCGACATTCACGGGTTTGGTGTCGAAGCCAATGCAGACGAACTTGGTGGCAAAGCGGCGCTCGTCGTCGGCGCCGCCGCAGCAGCACATGCAGCTGTTAGCGCGGTGAAGCGCGCCCGCTCCAATGGAGGTAAAGAATAATGTCCGTCATTCAGACTCCAAACGGCTATAGCCTCGACAACCGCGGGCAGCGCGTCGTGGTCGATCCGGTGACGCGGATCGAGGGCCACATGCGCTGCGAGGTCAACGTCGACGCCGACAACATCATCCGCAATGCGGTCTCGACGGGCACGATGTGGCGTGGCCTCGAAGTGATCCTCAAGGGGCGCGATCCGCGCGATGCCTGGGCCTTCGTGCAAAGAATCTGCGGCGTCTGCACGGGCACACACGCGTTGACCTCCGTGCGAGCTGTCGAGGATGCGCTGAAGATCAGCATTCCCGACAATGCGAACTCGATTCGCAACATCATGCAGCTCTCGCTGCAGATCCATGATCACCTGGTCCACTTCTACCATCTGCATGCTCTCGACTGGGTCAATCCGGTCAATGCGTTGAAGGCCGATCCCAAGGCGACGAGCGCCCTGCAGATCGCGACGGGGCCCAACCATCCCAAGTCCTCGCCCGGCTATTTCCGCGATGTTCAGAACCGGCTGAAGAAGTTCGTCGAGTCGGGGCAGCTCGGTCCCTTCAAGAACGGCTACTGGACCAATCCAGCCTACCTGCTGCCGCCCGAAGCCGACCTGATGGCGGTCACGCATTACCTGGAGGCGCTGGATTTCCAGAAGGAGATCATGACGACGCGCACCATATTCGGTGGCAAGGATACCCATCCCAATTGGCTCGTCGGTGGTGTTCCGTGCGCCATCAATATGGACGGTGAGCTGGCGGCGGGTGCTCCGATCAACATGGAGCGCTTGAACTATGTGGCCGGTGTCATCGATCGCACGATCGACTTTGTCGAGAACGTCTACATTCCCGACATCATCGCCATCGGCTCGTTCTACAAGGGCTGGCTCTACGGAGGCGGCCTGTCGGGCAAGAGTGTTCTTGCTTATGGCGACATTCCCGATCGCGCCAACGACTATTCGCCCAAGAACCTCATGATGCCGTCTGGTGCCATCATCAACGGCAACTTGAAGGAAGTGCTTCCCGTCGACCTGCGCGATCCTGACCAGGTGCAAGAGTTCGTGCCGCATTCATGGTATTCCTATCCCGACGAGAAGAAGGGGTTGCATCCCTGGGACGGAATAACCGAACCCAACTACAAGCTGGGTGCGAAGACCATAGGGACCAGCACCAACATCCAGCAGCTCGACGAGAGCGCCAAGTATTCCTGGATCAAGGCGCCGCGCTGGCGCGGCCATGCGATGGAGGTGGGGCCGCTCGCGCGCTACGTCGTCGGCTACGCCCAGGGCCATCCGGAGATCAAGGATCAGGTCGACAAGACGCTGGCCGCATTGGGCGTGCCTCTGGAGGCACTGTTTTCGACATTGGGACGCACGGCGGCCCGCGCGCTCGAGGCCCAGTGGTCCGCGCACAAGCAGAAGTACTTCTTCAAGAAGCTCATCGCCAACATCAAGGCGGGCGACAGCTCTACGGCCAATACGGAAAAGTTCGATCCCAGGACGTGGCCCAAGGAGGTCAAGGGCGTCGGCTTCACCGAGGCCCCGCGCGGAGCGCTGGCGCATTGGATCCGCATCAAGGACACCAGGATCGACAACTACCAGTGCGTGGTGCCGACGACGTGGAATGGCAGCCCGCGTGACAATGAAGGCAACATCGGGGCGTTCGAGGC
This sequence comes from Hyphomicrobiaceae bacterium, assembly GCA_020442185.1. Lineage (GTDB taxonomy): Bacteria > Pseudomonadota > Alphaproteobacteria > Rhizobiales > Hyphomicrobiaceae > JAEUMD01. The sequence goes on along the minus strand of JAGRKS010000001.1, from coordinate 31,462 downwards.
ATCGCTGATGAACACCAAGGTGGAGCGCGCTGAAGAACCTGTCGAGATATTGCGGACAATCCACAGCTTCGATCCGTGTCTCGCCTGCTCGACCCATGTGATGGGGCCGGATGGCGAAGAACTGGCCGTGGTCAAGGTGCGCTGAGGGAGATGGATACGATGAATAGGACTAAGCTCGTCACTGCGACCGTGCTGTCGCTTCTGATCATGACGGACGCGGCTTTCGCGCACACAGGTCACGCCACGTCGGGTCTTGTCGCCGGCCTTACGCATCCGATGGTCGGCCTCGATCATCTACTCGCCATGCTCGCGGTTGGTGTGTGGGCCGCACAACAGCCGACATCGCGGGCTTGGGCCGGCCCGGCAGTGTTCGTTGTACTGCTTGCGGTGGGCGCCGGTCTCGGACTTGCCGGAATTGCCGTGCCGCTCGTCGAGCCGGGCATTCTCGCCTCGGTCGTCCTGTTCGGCGTGATGATCGTCGCTGGCCGTCATCTTCCGGCTGGCGCAGGACTTGCCATGATCGGTGGCTTCGCTTTGCTGCATGGGCATGCGCACGGAACCGAAGCGGTCGGCACGGTTACGAGCTACATGGCGGGCTTCATCGCCGCTAGTGCGCTGCTGCATGTGGCCGGATTCGCGTTCGGCAGGTCGGTCGCATTGATCCGTTACGGTGTGCCGGCGACAGGGCTCGCGCTGATGGCGGCGGGCGTTGCGTTGGCTGGGGCATAAGGGGGCGGCGATGAGCACTGATAGCGCACACCCCTCACATCGCGAGGAAGCGGTCTATGTCTACGAGGCGCCGCTGCGCCTCTGGCACTGGGTCAATGCCTTCTCGATATTCACGCTCGCTGCGACAGGCTATCTGATCGGGTCACCGCCTCCGTCCGTTGGCGGTGAGGCATCGGCCAGTTTCCTGTTCGGTTGGATACGCTATCTGCACTTCGCAGCCGGCTACATCCTGGTGATCGGATTCCTTTTCCGCATCTACTGGGCGTTCGCCGGAAACGAGCATGCAAAGCAGATCTTTCTTCCCCCGCTATGGAAGCGCAGCTTCTGGAACGAGCTTCTGCACGAAGTGAAGTGGTATGGGATGGTTGCCAAGGAGCCGCTGAAATACTCCGGACACAACCCGCTGGCGACGCTCGTCATGCACGTGATGTTCGTCTGGGGCATCGTCTTCATGATCGTCACGGGACTGGCGCTCTATGGCGAAGGCACCGGCATGGGCAGCTGGCAGCATACCTACTTCTCGAGTTGGGTTATCCCCCTGTTCGGCCAGAGCCAGGACGTCCACACGTGGCACCATCTCGGCATGTGGGTGTTCATCTGCTTCGTGATCGTTCACATCTATGCGGCGGTCCGCGAGGACATCATGTCAAGGCAGTCGATCATGTCGTCCATGTTCTCGGGCTGGCGGACATTCCGCGATGGCGCGCCGCCGATCGACAAGAAGTAACTCTCCCCACTCTTGCATGACCGCTGAACTGCGGGGCCCGGTTTGGCCCCGCATTTTTGTTTGAGCGAGCTCGGATTGGTTCCAGTCAGGCGAGGTCGCCGTGGTCGCGCCCGCGGAGTTGGTATGTTGCTGGTCGGGCGGCCTGCAAACCTGCCGATCTCCGGCTCTCAACTGATCATTCATCATCAGGCCACTCCAGCCCGGCATCGGATGGAAGAATAGTTTCCAGTTATTGATCAAAACGATAAGGAATATTACACTCCAATGTCGCCACCTCATATAAAACTGCGTTACATCAATTACTTAGCCGCGCCTGTCGTGTGGCACGCGCATTGCTACTAAGTCGCTCGTTAACCAATCAATGACCGCGCAACAACGCGTGGCGATGGAAACGCTCATTCGTGGAGGCAGCTCATGCCAGAGGCGCCGCCGAGGGTGCTCATCTTGGGCATCGGCAACGTTATGTGGGCCGACGAGGGTTTTGGCGTGCGCGCCGTCGAGGAGCTGCACCGCCATTTCGAATTCCCCGACGGCGTTCGCCTGCTCGATGGCGGCACGCAAGGCATCTATCTCGTCCAGTACATCCGCGAGGCCGATATCCTTGTCGTCTTCGACGCTGTCGACTATGGCCTGCCGCCGGGCACGCTGAAGCTGGTCGAGGGTGACGAGGTTCCCAAGTTCCTCGGTGTGAAGAAGATCTCGCTGCACCAAACCGGGTTCCAGGAAGTGCTGGCGATGGCCGAGATGCTCGGCGACTATCCGCGCCACCTCCTGCTGATCGGCGTGCAGCCGGTCGAACTCGATGACTACGGCGGCAGCTTGCGGCCGCAGGTCAAAGCGCAGATCGCGCCGGCTCTCGCTGCGGCGCTGCAGTTCCTCGATGGGTTTGGCATTCGTGGTCAGTCGCGTGCTGCGCCGCTGCCCGTGGAAGCGACCATCTCGACATCTGAAACGACCATGGGTCACTACGAGGACGGGCGCCCGGATGAAGAGGTGGCGCTTCGCATTGGGGATGCGCGACTTCTGACTGATGGACGGTGGAGTGGTCCGGGCGACTTCGAGGCCGAGATCGAACGCATACTCGCGACGTCGGGAAGGGGCGCGTGATGTGCATCGGCGTGCCCATGCAAGTGATTTCGGTCGAAGGCTTCACGGCGGTATGCGCGGGCCGTGACGGTGCGCAGGTGATCGACGTCGGCCTCACCAGCGGGGTCCAGCCCGGTGAATGGGTGATGGCATTCCTCGGTTCCGCGCGCGAGGTGATCAGCGCGGAGGCGGCGCGCGTGACGCTCGACGCGCTCGAAGCGCTCGAACTGGCCATGCGCGGCGAGGCCAATGTCGATCATCTGTTTGCCGATCTGATTGGGCGCGAGCCGACACTTCCCGATCACTTGAAGCCCGAACACAAAGACGCTTGAGCAGGAGACGACCGATCATGTTCTCACCCCTTCTGTCATCGCTGATCGAGCAGCATGGCTATCCCGTCATCGGCGAAGCGGATCTGGCGGCGTTCGCGAATGCCCGCGATCATTGCGTGCTGTTCTTCGCGGGCGATGCCGACCGCCTGATGGAAAGCAACGATCTTGCCGTGATCCTTCCCGAGCTGATCAAGGCGAGCGCGGGCGTGCTCGCGCCCATCATCGTCAGTCGCGACGCCGAGCGCATGCTGCAACGCAAGTATCGGTTCTCAGCTTTTCCCGCACTCGTCTTCCTTCGGCGTGGCGAATACCTGGGTGCCATCTCGCGCGTTCGGGACTGGGCTGAATACATGCGCGAGATTCCTGAAATCCTGGCGCGCGCGCCAAGCGAACCGCCACCCTTCAAGCTTCCGGGGCGGTCTGCTTCGGTCGAGCATGATCACCTTGGAAATTAGGGAGGTAATACGTCGATGCGCTCGCGGATTGAACTCATATGGTGTGTGGCGATGACGCTGGCGGCCACGTTGGTCCCTCGTCTGGCGGCCGGACAGGCTCTCGACATCGCGGGCCCAGGCTTCGAAGCCGGCGAGCGTGAAGTCAAGAGCGTGAATGTCGTCAACGTCTCACGACATGGAGCGCCGCGCAGCTCGCACGAAGTGAACGCCGCTTACGCACCGCTCGACTGGCTCAAACTTGCCGTTCATCTGGATCTGGAGAACGTCGCCGATGGCGCGTGGCAAGCCGATCATGCCGCCCTGGAATTCCAGGTGAAGGTGGTGGAGGCGAGTGCTAAGGGCGGCGTCAGCCTGGCGTGGTTTACGAGCATCGAAGTCTCCACGCACAAGGATACCACGAACACGCTCGTCTTCGGGCCGATCGCGTCTGTGCAGCTCGGTCCCGCGACGTTCACCCTGAACACCTACTTCGGTGACACGTTTGGTCGCAATCGTTCCGACGGCCTCGCCTTTCAATATGGCGGCCAGGCGCGCGTCGACATCGGTGGAGATGTGGCCGTTGGCATCGAGGCTTTCGGCAAACTCGAAGATGTTGCGCATCCCAGTCCGTTGGACGAGCAGGATCATCGCCTTGGTCCAGCAATGTACCTAACGATACCGCCAGAGGGTGCGGTTGGTCATGCCTTCGGCATCGAAGCCGCCATGCTGTTCGGGTTAACGGAGGCGTCACCCGCTGTCGGATTTAAATTGAGCGCCGCGGTCGTCTATTGAAGCTGGCGATGGAGAAAGAAATGTCTGGAACCTCAAGTTTTCCTATCGGCCCCGGCAGCCAGCCGGAAGAACAGGATGGCACCCTGAACTATCTGCCGATGCCGTCGGGGATGACCGTGTTCTCGGTGCCGGGCCTGCCCGAGCCGGAAGAAGCGGCAGGGCGGGAGGTCGGAATGGCGGCGCTGCACGACGCTCTGCGTGCACTCGAAGGTGCGATGCAGAGCGAGGCGGCGTGCGTCATCGATATCACGCACCTCGATGAATCCAATCGCACGTTCGTCGACCAGGTGCTCGGTGAGGGCGAGGTTTCGATTGTCGCGGGTGCCACGCATCAGGCACAAGAGTCTGTGCTGGCCGGTGTGTGGCGTGTCCATGTTACCGATGACGAGGGGCGGATCGTCTCCGATCTCATCGAGGTCGGCGGCTTCCCGCGGGCGATGCTCGATATCGCTTTTTCCGGCGCACGCCAAGAGGTGGCTATTCCGCAAAGTTTCGTTGCGAATGTCTTCAATGCGCCGGCCTTGCTGCCGGAGATCAACGAGCATATCGCCAAGGCGTATTCCGATGCTGCTCCCCACGTCATCAACCTGTCGCTGCTTCCGCACACGCTCGAGGATTTGGCGCTGCTCGATCAGCTGCTCGGCAAGGGTGATATGGCCATACTGTCGCGAGGCTATGGCAACTGCCGTGTGACGAGCACGCGCACGAGCAACGTCTGGTGGGTCCAGTACTACAATTCCCAAGACACCTTGATCCTCAACTCGATCGAGATCACGCGCTTGCCGGAGGTTGTCTGCGCGGCGCCTGAGGACCTATCGGACTCCGCCGAACGCCTGCGCGAAATCCTGGAGGTCTACGAATGATGGCAAAGACCTTCGAGGGTTCGTATGGTGGCGATGCGGCGCGGATCAGCGCTCACGCCAAGCTCGAATGCCAGATATGCTGGCACATCTACGATCCAACCGAGGGTGATGCATACTGGCAGATACCGCCCGGCACCTCCTTCACGGACCTGCCCGAGCATTGGAGCTGCCCCAACTGCGACGGCAAGATGAGCGGCTTCATGGTGGTGGAAGAAGGGTGACGCAAAGCATGAATGCCAGCGGCGCCATAGAGAGCCAAGTGGCTGATGCGGTCAGGACGCGCATCGAGCTGTGCTTTCGACAGATCGAGACCGAGCGCATGTCGGGCATCCCGATCCTCAACCGCGCGCTACGGGTCGAGGTCGTTGGGATCCGGCGCTTCGGTGCCGAATGGCTCTGCATCTTGCTGACACCGTGGTTCATGAATGTCATGCTTCTCCCCGATGCGGTCGCCGCGGGGCCGGCGCAGGATGCTGCCTCTCCCGCGGCGGTCGGCAGCAAGTCCACTGTAGTGCTCCCGGCGGGCCGCTTCGAAATGATCCAGGGGTTCGAGGCGGGTCTCGGCCACTATCGCATGTGTTCGCTGTTCTCGCCTGTTCTCGAATTCGCCGATCACGAGAGCGCTGTGCAGGCAGCCGAGGCGGCGCTCGCTGCATTGTTCGATAGAGATAGCGATGACGACGCCGATGCCGGGATGGAGATGATCTGGCGCGGTGAACGGCCTATGGACCCGCGGGGCGACGACGCATCCGATCCTGCAACGACGGATACAGCGCCCGTTGCTGCCGAAAAAGACGGGCGCTTCGACACGGGCGAACCGGCGACCGCACTCAGCCGCCGTCGTCTGCTTCTCGGACGCATTCGAACGGAGGGGCCAAGTGAGCGTTGAAGGTCGGGTCCTGATCGATGTCACGCTCGGCGCGGCACCTGTCGTGCGGATATCCTTCACGCAGGCTGGCGATGTCGCGCGTGTCCTTGCAGGCAAGACCCCTGGCGAAGTTCGGGCGATTGTTCCAGCGCTCTTCTCTCTCTGCGGTAAGGCGCAGTCGCATGCCGCTCATCTGGCACTCGATGCTGCGCAAGGACGAAAGTGTGCGAGTGAAATTCGTGCGGCCATGCAATGCCTCACCGAAATGGAGAGTCTTCGGGAGAACACTCTGAGAATAGCGCTCGATTGGCCAAGACTGCTGGGCGAGAGGGCCGATCGCGGTCGTTTGCCGCCGCTTATGCGCCTGGTGCCGGAGTTGGAGTCGGCATTGCAATCGCGTGGTGGGCCGCTTGACGCAGGCCTGGCTCGGAGCCTTGCCGGCGATCGTGCACTGCGTGTCGTGGATGCGGCTGAGACACTCGTTGCCGATCTCGTCTTCGGCGAACCGATCGAGCGGTGGCAAGAGCGCGAGGATGCTAACGATGTGCGCAATTGGGCCGCGGCCGGGCGTACGCCGGCTGCCCGGCTTCTGCACCGCATTTATTCCCAGGGGATGGCGGAAGCCGGCTCCGTCCAGCTGCACAGGCTCGCACCGCTCGATGGACATAGCGTTCTGAACTGGTTCGAGGCCGGAGGAATGCACGCGTTGCCGTTGGATCGTGGATCGATGGCTCCTGAAACTACAATGTTGGCGCGGCATGCGACCGATCGGCGACTCGCCGGGGCCACCAACGCCAATGGGTGCAACGCCAACGACAAGGCGGTGCACGGGCTCATGGATCGCCTGACAGCACGCCTGATCGAACTGGCCGGGTTGCCGTCTCGCATGCGTGAACTCATCCGCGGGCGGGTTGCGCCCTATGCGGGTCGGAGGCTGGCTGAGGCAGTTGGAATGGGTGAAGTCGCTGCTGCGCGCGGTACGCTGATGCACGTGGCTTCCATGGAGGATGGTCGCATCTCGCGCTATCGCGTGCTGGCGCCGACCCGGTGGAATTTCGATGTGGACGGCGTGGCTGGACGCGCAGTTGAAAGAATCGCCAGCGAATACGGTGAGGACGCGCAAATTCTCGCCGAGTTGATGGTCGACGCGATCGATCCGTGCGTCGCCTACAGCGTGAGGATTCACTGATGCACGAGATGTCGCTATGCGAGAGCATCCGCTGCACCCTGGAGGAGCAGTCGAGGCTGCAAAACTTTTCGCGAGTCGCGAGGGTCAGCCTCGAAGTCGGCCCGTTATCGGGCGTGGAGGTGGAGGCTTTGCGATTCGGGTTCGACGTCGTGATGCGGGGCTCTGTTGCCGATGGTGCCAAGTTGGAGATCATCGAATGTCCCGCCGAGGCGTGGTGCCTGCAGTGCGCCCAGATCGTGGCTATCGCGGCAAGGTTCGATGCCTGCGGAGTTTGTGGCTCGTATCAGCTTCAGGTGACCGCGGGCGAGGAGTTGAGGATCAAGGAGCTGGAGGTCGAGTGATGTGCACGGTTTGCGGATGCAGCGATGGAAACGTCAAGATCGAAGGCCGAGCCGGTGAGGCTAAGGGTGCAGATATCGATGCGGGTGCGCCCCAACAAGGAGGGCATGGTCCGGGCCACAGCCATCACCACCACGACCACAGCCATCACCACCACAATCATCATGGTCATGGCCATCACCATGATCACGGAGGTGGCCATGATCACGGGGCCGGCGTCGATCATCACCACTACGGTGCCGGCGCAGCCGGTGTCAGTGTTGCCGGCGTGAGCCAAACCAGGCTCATTCAGATCGAGCAGGATATCCTGGCCAAGAACAACGCCTATGCGGCAGCCAACCGCGCTGTCTTCGCCGAACGCGGAATGCTGGCGTTGAATTTGCTGTCGAGCCCGGGCTCGGGCAAGACCGCGCTTCTCGTCGAAACGATCAAGCGATTGAAGGACCGGTTCGCGATTGCCGTCATCGAGGGTGACCAGCAAACCAGCGCAGATGCCGCCCGCATTCGCGAGACCGGTGTTCCGGCCATCCAGATCAACACGGGCAAGGGCTGCCATCTCGACGGTCACATGGTCGGTCATGCGCTGGAGGATTTGTCGCCAGCGCCCGGCTCGATCCTGTTTATCGAGAACGTGGGAAATCTCGTTTGTCCGGCGGCCTTCGATCTGGGCGAGGCCTACAAGGTCGTGATCCTTTCGGTGACGGAGGGCGAGGACAAGCCGCTCAAATATCCCGACATGTTCGCAGCCGCAGACCTCATACTCGTCAACAAGATCGACCTGTTGCCGCATCTCGATTTCGACATCGCCCAGGCGGTAGGCAACATGCGCAAGGTCAACCCGGCGGTGAAAGTGCTCGAGGTTTCGGCGCGAAGCGGTGCGGGACTCGAGCGCTGGATTGCTTGGATCGAGGCCGCCCTCGCACTAGAGAAGGTCAGCAACGAGACCACCGTAACCCCGGCGATCTGAGGAGGAGAACCATGTGCCTTGCTCTGCCAGCCCGTGTGGTTTCGCTCGAAGCCGACGATTTGGCGACCGTTGCGTTGGAAGGCGTCAGGAAGAAGATTTCGCTGGCGCTCGTCGATGACGTGGCTGTTGGCGACTACGTTCTGGTTCATGTCGGCTACGCGCTGCACAAGGTCAGCGAGGAGGAAGCCGAACGCACGCTGTCCATGATGGCCGAGGCCGGCGTACTTGCTGAGGAACTTGCAGAGATCAAGGGTGCGGAAGCATGAAGTACATTGATGAGTTCCGCCAGCGCGACCTTGCGGAAATGGTAGCCGGAGCGATTGCGCGCGAGGCGCAGACGGGTCGCGACTATCATCTGATGGAGTTCTGCGGCGGGCATACGCACGCGATTTTTCGCTATGGCGTTCAGGATCTGATGCCCGCGAATGTGCACTTCGTACATGGGCCGGGCTGTCCGGTTTGCGTCCTGCCGGTGCGCCGTCTCGACGATGCGGTGGAACTGGCGGAGCGATATCAGGTCATCTTGTGCACCTACGGCGACATGATGCGTGTTCCCGGAACCAAGCAGCGCAGCCTGATCCGGGCCAAGGCGGACGGTGCCGACATCCGAATGGTCTATTCCACTCAGGATGCCCTGCGGATCGCGCGCCAGAATCCGGATCGTCAGGTTGTCTTCTTCGCCATTGGTTTCGAGACGACGACACCGCCGACAGCGGTGGCCCTGGTGCAGGCTCGCCGAGAGGGATTGTCGAACTTTTCGGTCTTCTGCAACCACGTGCTGACCCCGGCGGCGATTCAGAACATCCTGCAATCACCCGAAGTCCGCGATCTCGGTACCGTCAGGATCGACGGCTTCCTCGGGCCGTCCCACGTTTCATCGGTCATAGGATCGGAGCCATATGAATTCTTCGCCGAAGAGTTCCAGAAGCCTGTCGTAATAGCCGGATTCGAGCCGCTCGACGTGATGCAGTCGACGTTGATGCTGATCCGTCAGGTCAACGAAGGGCGTCACGAGGTCGAGAACGAATACACGCGCGTCGTCAGCCGTGAGGGCAATACGAAGGCGCAGGCGCTCGTCGGTGATGTCTTCGAGCTGCGAGAGAGTTTCGAATGGCGCGGGCTCGGCAGCGTGCCCTACAGCGCGCTCAGGATCCGTGCCGATTTTGCCGAGTTCGATGCCGAGAAGCGGTTTCAGCTGAGCGAGAAGGCATCGCGCGAGGTCAAGTCGTGTGAGTGCCCGGCAATCCTGCGGGGGGTCAAGAAGCCGACCGATTGCAAGCTGTTCGGCACCGTATGTACGCCGGACAACCCGATGGGCTCCTGCATGGTCTCATCGGAAGGCGCATGTGCAGCCTACTGGACCTATGGTCGCTTCCGCAACCAGACTACCGCAGACGCCTATCAGGAGGACGTGGTGGCATGAACGCGATTCCCCCCGCCCTTCCCCCGCATCGACACGGCTCCATCGACATGACGCATGGCGGCGGCGGCCGCGCGATGACCGATTTGATCCGCGATCTGTTTCATCGGCATCTCGGGAACGCGCATCTTGCCGAGGGCAATGACGGCGCTGTCGTCGATCTGCCGCCAGGCCGCGTCGTCATGTCGACCGACGGACATGTCATCTCGCCATTGTTCTTTCCTGGTGGCGATATCGGCTGTCTTGCTGTCCACGGCACAGTCAATGATGTCGCCATGATGGGTGCGCGGCCGCTCTACATGTCGGCGGGCTTTATCATCGAGGAGGGATTTCCACTCGCCGATCTGGAGCGGATCGTAATGTCGATGGCGGCCGCCGCGCGAGATGCGGGTGTGGAGATCGTGACCGGCGATACCAAGGTCGTCGAGCAGGGCAAAGGCGATGGCATCTTCATCACCACAACCGGCATCGGAGTGGTTCCCGAAGGTGTCAGGCTGTCGGGCGATCGGGCGAGGCCCGGGAATGCCATCATCGTATCGGGTACGATCGGCGACCATGGCGTTGCCATACTTTCCAAGCGGGAGAATCTGGAATTCGAGACGGCGATAAGCTCTGACACAGCCGCACTCAATGGGCTGGTCGATGTCATGTTGGCGGCTGTTCCTGGCATCAAGGTGTTGCGCGATCCAACGCGAGGTGGGCTCGCGGCAACGCTTAATGAGATCGCCAAGCAATCACAGGTCGGGATGGTACTCGAAGAGCGGGCCATACCGATGAAACGCGACGTTGCAGCCGCCTGCGAACTGCTGGGGCTCGATCCGCTGTATGTGGCCAATGAGGGCAAACTGCTGGCCATCTGTGATGCGGCCGATGCCCAGCATGTTCTGACGGTGATGCGTACGCACGCCTTGGGACGCGATGCCGCCATCATCGGAACGGTTGTCGAAGACACTCACGCGATGGTGCAGATGCGAACCAATTTCGGTGGAGCGCGCGTGGTCGACTATCTCGCCGGAGAGCAATTGCCGCGGATCTGCTGATTTAGGACGGACAAGCCCATGCGCATCCTTCTGTTGAGCCACAGTTTCAACTCACTGACGCAGCGCCTGTTCGTGGAGCTGGTCGAGGCCGGTCACAACGTTGCGGTGGAATTCGACATCAACGATGCGATAACCATCGAGGCGGTCCAGATCTTCACGCCGGATCTTGTTGTCGCTCCCTTTCTGAAACGCGCCATTCCCGCGGAGGTCTGGAGCAAGCTGCCCTGCCTGATCGTACACCCCGGACCTCCGGGTGATCGTGGTCCGGCCTCGCTCGACTGGGCGATCCTCGATGGTCGGCGCGAATGGGGCGTTACCGTTCTCCAGGCAACCGGCGAGATGGACGCCGGTCCGGTCTGGGCGTGGAGGTCGTTCGCGATGCGCCAGGCAACGAAGTCGAGCCTCTATCGCAACGAGGTGACGGAGGGCGCCGCGCAGGCTGTGGCCGAGGCCGTGGCCTGCTTCGAGAATGGCGTGTGTCAGCCGCCGGACCGGAGCGTACTTGCGGATATCGAACCTCAATGGAGAGGACCGGTTTCGCGGAAGGACAGGGAGATCGACTGGCAGCGCGATGATACCGACGCGGTGTTGCGCAAGATCGCCTCGGCGGATGGCACGCCGGGGGTGCGTGACCGGATCGGCGGCCGCGACCTATTTCTGTTCAATGCAAGCCGCGCGGATCTCGAAAGCGTCGGAGCAGCGCCAGGGGAGGTGATCGGCCGTTCCGATCGTATGATACTGCGTGCAACGCGTGATGGTGCGGTGTGGATCGGTCATGCGCGGTTTGCCGAGGCCAAGGCGATCAAGCTGCCGGCGGCGCGCCTTCTTGCAGATTCCATAGCGCACGTGCCGCTCATTCAAGGGCCTTGTGACATCTGGTACGAGGAAAGCGACGGCGTCGGCTATCTGCACTTCCCTCTCCATAACGGCGCTATGGGCGTCAAGGCATGCGAGCAACTATTGGCTGCCTTCGAAGCGGCAAGCCAGAGTTCGGCAAGAGTGATCGTCCTCATGGGGGGGGCGGACTTCTGGTCGAACGGTCTCGACCTGAACGAGATCGAAGCAGCGGCCAGTCCGGCGGATCAGTCCTGGGCCAACATCAACGCCATCGACGATCTGGCAACGCGTATCGTGAGGGCCACCGATCAGCTCGTCGTTTCTGCCATGTGCGGGAACGCGGGTGCAGGTGGCGTCTTCCTGGCACGCTGTGCCGACGAGGTATGGCTGCGTCGCGGCGTCGTTCTCAATCCGCACTACAAGGATATGGGCAATCTCTACGGATCGGAGCTGTGGACCTATCTGCTGCCGAAGCACGTCGGCGAGGAACGGGCGCGGGCGATCATGCAGCGGCGGCTGCCGATGGGTGCGCGCGAGGCGGTGCGCCTGGGTCTTGCAAACAAGATCGTCGACGTCGATCGCAGCGAATTTGCGCGAACTGTCGCGGTGTTGGCGCGCGAGATCGCATCGGCCCCGGACCTTCCGGAGCTATTGGCCGGCAAGCGTCGGCAGCGCGAAGCGGACGAGGCTGCAAAACCGCTGTCGGCCTATCGCACCGAGGAACTCCAGCGGATGCGTCGTAATTTCTATGGCTTCGATCCCAGCTATCACGTTGCCCGATACAACTTCGTCCACAAGATCCCGAAGTCGCGAACGCCCCTGACGATCGCGCGTCATCGGGACAGGTCCTGGCGCACGACGGCAGTCGTCGAGGAGGCCGCGCAATGACCGAGCTCCCAACCATTCTCGTTGTCGATGACGAGGTGCGCTCGCTCGAATCCCTGGCGCGGATACTCGGAAGCGATTTCGAGGTCCACACCGCGAGCACGGTCGCAGAGGCCAGTCGGATTCTGGAAAAGGAGTGGATACAAGTAATCCTGTGCGATCAGCGGATGCCCGACCAGTCCGGCGTCGAGTTCTTGAAGACGGTGCGCGTTCGCTGGCCTGAGATCATCCGCATGATCGTGTCAGGCTACACGGACTCTCACGACATCATCGACGGCATCAACGAGGCAGGAATTTATCAGTACATCACCAAGCCATGGCATCCTGATACGCTTCTGATGACCTTGAAGAACGCCTGCCGGCTCTACGCCCTTCAGCGCGAGAACGAGCTGCTCGCCATCGAGCTGAAAATGGCGCCGGCGGCTGCAAGCAAGGTGGTTGGAGAGCGACGCACGGCGCTTAAACGTGCCTACGAGTCCGACGACGGCATCGTGCGGACGACGGGCAGCCCGATGAGCGCGGTTTGCAATGTATTGCACCAGGTTGCGCCCTTCGACATTCCGATCATCCTCAGCGGGGCTTCCGGCACGGGCAAGGAACTCGGGGCGCGCGCGCTTCACTACCGGAGTTTGAGGTGGAACAAGCCGTTCGTGGTGGAGAACTGCGGCGCGCTTCCAGATCAGCTCCTGGAGAGCGAGTTGTTCGGCCACAAGCGCGGCGCTTTCACCGGTGCTGTGGAGGATCACGTCGGCCTGTTCGAACGCGCCGACGGCGGCACGGTATTCCTCGACGAGATCGGCGAGGTGACGCCGGCGTTCCAGGTCAAGCTGCTTCGCGTTCTGCAGGAGGGCGAGATCCGGCCAGTCGGCAGCGGCAAGTCGCGAAAGGTCGACGTACGCGTTATCGCCGCTACAAACCGAAACCTCGAGGACGAAGTGCGGGCCGGGCGTTTCCGCGCCGATCTGTTCTACCGTCTGGCAGGAATGGTGATCGAATTGCCGCCGCTGCGCTCTCGGGCATGTGACGTGCCGTTGCTGGCACGCACGCTCGTGGAGAAGACGAGCGCGCGGCTTGGCAAACCGGTCAAGGGGATTTCGGCCGAGGCGATCGACTGCCTGCAGAGGTATTCGTGGCCCGGCAATATCCGCGAGTTGCAGAACGAGATCCAGCACATGGTCGTTATCGCTGAAACCAACTCGGAACTCGGAGCGGACCTCCTGTCACGCCACATCCTGCTGGCGTCGCCCATGGAAGAGGACGGGCCCGACAGCGGCATTGTCGCCATGGAGGGGACGCTGAAGGATCGAATGTCGGCACTCGAGGTCCGCATCATTCGCGAAACACTGATCCGCCATCGTTGGAACAAGTCGAAGGCCGCCAAGGAGCTGGGCTTGTCAAGGGTGGGGTTGAGAGGCAAACTCGAGCGGTTTGGCCTGGAGAATGTGAGCGCGATGCCCAAACGGCGCGCAGCGGGCTGATGCGGATGGAGTATCAAATGCTGCGCGATGTTGCACAGAAGCATTCGGCGAATTCGGTGTCGACGGCCCTGGTCGAGCTGCCGGCCCACCCTGAGGACGCCTGGATCGACGTGATCCAGAAAATGGATCAGGTCTACGCTGATCTGGTTCATTCGCAAACACAGCTCGAGACGAAGAACGCGATGCTCGAGGAGGCGCAGGCCTTCATCGATTCGGTTCTGTCGGCAATGACCGACGTGCTGATTGTTTGCGACGTCGATGGGCGCATTCAGCGTGTCAACAAGGCGCTGGAGACGACGACGGGAAAGTCCAACGACAGCCTCATGGGCTGCCTGTTGAGCGATCTGTTCGAGAGCACGACATTTGATCCCATCGAGAAGTTCCGCAAGAAGGTCAAGCTGAAGCAGCACCTTGCCGACTGCGAAGTCGATTTGAAGTGCGTGGGCGGACCCGGCGCACCGCTCGCCATGAACTGCACGCCGCGCTACGACCACAAGGGCCGTCTCGTCGGGATCGTCCTCGTTGGTCGGCCTGTCGGAGAGTTGCGACGAGCCTACCAGGAACTTGATGAAGCCCACAGGCGTCTGACGCAGACCCAGCAGCAGCTGATTGTTTCAGAGAAGATGGCAGCCCTTGGCCGTCTGGTCGCGGGCGTGGCGCACGAACTCAACAATCCGATCAGCTTCGTCTTCGGCAACATGCACGCGCTGAAGCGCTACGGCGCGGCGATCACCGAATATCTTTCGGCATGCGATCGGCACGTCGAAGTTGCCGAATTGAAGGAGCTGCGAGAGAAGCTCCGCATCGATCACGTTATGCGTGATATCACGCCGCTGGTCGAGGGAACGCTGGAGGGCGCCGAGCGCGTCAGCGATATCGTCCAGGACCTGCGCCGTTTCTCATCCAACCAGGAAGAGCCGCTTGAGCCATTCGACGTCGGCCGACTGGTGCGGACCGCAGCTGACTGGGTCGTCAAGGCGGAGCGGTTGAAGCCGGCGATAGAGCTCGATGTTCCAGAAAAGCTCGAGATCGTCGGACGGCGTGGCGTTATCCACCAGATCATCGTCAATCTCGTGCAGAACGCGGTCGACGTTCTCGCCGGCAAGGTGGATGGCAAGATTTGGATTGCCGCGCGCGTGGAGGCGCACGCGCTCGTCATCGAAGTTGCCGACAATGGGACAGGAATTGGCGAAGAGCACTTCGACAAGATCTTCGAGCCCTTCTTCACGACCAAGGCTATCGGGCAGGGCACCGGGTTGGGGCTCTACGTGAGCTACGGGATGGCGCTGAAGCAGGGTGGCAATCTGACTGCGGCCAACAATCTGCACGGCGGCGCAACCTTCACACTGACGGTACCGGTCGATGAACGCATCCACAAATAGCCCGCCTTCCTTCAAACGCGCCTTGCGCATGATCTGGCTGCAATCAGGCGGTTGCGGAGGCTGCACGCTGTCGTTGCTGGGCGCGGAAGGTCCCGATCTGGTGACCAGTCTCGAGGCGGCCGGCATCGAGATCCTCTGGCATCCGTCGTTGAGCGAGATGTCGGGGCGCGATTGTGTCGGACTGATGGAGCGGTTGGCTTCCGGCGAGGAGGCCTTCGATATTCTGTGTCTTGAGGGATCGGTGATGTGCGGTCCGGGTGGGACGGGCCGGTTCCACATGATGGCAGGAACAGACCGGCCGGTCATGAGTTGGATCGAGGATCTGGCGCGCCGCGCGTCGTTCGTCGTTGCCGTTGGAAGCTGCGCCGCATTCGGCGGCATCACGGCGGCGGGCGACAATCACGCGGAAGCCTGCGGCCTCGCCTATGACGGCAAGTCGCCGGGTGGCCTTCTCGGATCCGACTTCAGGTCCGGAGCCGGGCTGCCGGTCATCAACATCGCGGGCTGCCCGATTCATCCGGGATGGCTTGTCGAGGTCCTGCATCTGATCGGAGCCGGTCGGTTCTCCGCTGCCGATCTCGACGAGTGGGAGCGCCCGCTCGCCTACACGACACATCTCGTGCACCACGGCTGTGCCCGCAACGAGTTCTACGAGTTCAAGGCAAGCGCAGAGAAATTGTGCGAACGGGGCTGCATGATGGAGAACCTCGGTTGCAAAGGCACGCAGGCGCGTGCGGACTGCAATATCCGCGCCTGGAACGGCTCGGGGTCGTGTATCGACGGCGGCTATCCGTGCATCAACTGCACCGCTCCCGGTTTCGAGGAACCGGGTCATCCATTTGCGACAACGCCGAAGATCTCCGGGATCCCGATCGGCCTGCCGACCGATATGCCGAAGGCCTGGTTCGTGGCGCTTGCGGCACTTTCGAAGGCCGCCACGCCCTCTCGTCTGCGTGACAATGCGACGGCCGAGCTGTTGAAGGTGCCGCCGAGCAACCGGCAGAAGAAGGGGTCATGACACGCCTGGTCGTTGGACCGTTCAATCGTGTCGAAGGCGATCTCGAGGTGAAGCTCGAGGTGACCGATGGTCGGGTGCGCGAAGCGCGCGTCGTCTCGACGCTGTACCGGGGCTTCGAGCGCATGTTGATCGGCAAAGTGCCGGATGACGCCCTGGTCTATGCGCCGCGAATCTGCGGCATCTGCTCGGTATCGCAATCGGTGGCGGCGGCCAAGGCGCTCGCCGAAGCCGCGGGTCTGCGACCGCCAGATAACGGTGCGATAGCAGTCAACATCATCCATGCCACCGAGAATGTTGCCGATCACCTGACGCACTTCTACCTGTTTTTCATGCCCGACTTCGCTCGCGCCATCTACGCCGACGAGCCCTGGCATGCCGCGGCCGTCGAACGCTTCAAGGCCGTCACCGGTTCGGCCACACAGGACATGTTGCCGGCCCGAGCGCAGTTCATGCACATTCTGGGTCTGCTCGCCGGCAAGTGGCCGCATACGTTGGCCGTCCAGCCGGGCGGCACCACGCGCTCGGTCGCTGCCAATGAACTTGCGCGCCTATCAGCAATTCTTGCGGGCTTCCGGAGATTTCTGCAGACGCGGCTGTTCGGCGACAACCTGGAACGCATTGCCTCCCTGTCGAGCCACGGCGAACTGGAGGCGTGGGCCGATGAGCGGCGGCCGGAGTCATCCGATTTCCGCATCTTCCTTCACGTGTCGCGCGCGTTGGATCTCGAGGCGCTCGGCCGCGGCTATGACCGTTTCATGAGCTATGAGGCCTATGCTTCGGCATCGGGTGCGTTGTTTCCAGGCGGTACCTTCGTTCAAGGGGAAATCGCGCCGCTTGGAGTCGCGGGTATCAGCGAGGATCTCACGCATGCGTGGTACGATTCGTTGGAGATGGTGGAGCCGCCATTTTCGGGAACGACTATTGCCGATATCTCGCGTGCCGAGGCCTATTCGTGGTGCAAGGCGCCGCGTCTGGCCGGAGAGGTGATGGAGGTCGGCGCCATCGCCCGGCAGGTCATGGCTGGCCAGCCCCTCATCCGCGATCTCGTCGCCCGGTCGGGTGGCAACGTCCACAGCCGTGTCGTCGCAAGGCTCGTTGAAATCGCCCGTGTGGTGATCGCGATGGAGCGATGGGTGCGTCAGATCAATCCCGGCGAGACATTTTGTGCGCATGGCCCAATGCCGGCCGATGCCGATGGTATCGGACTGACAGAGGCAGCGCGGGGATCGCTCGGGCACTGGTTGCGCGTGCGCGGTGGCAAGATCGAGAACTACCAGATCGTCGCCCCGACGACGTGGAATTTCTCGCCACGCGATGGGTCTGGCAGGCCTGGGCCACTCGAGCAGGCTCTGGTCGGCGCTCCTGTCAGGGTCGGAGAGACGGAGCCGGTTTCAGTACAGCACATCGTGCGCTCATTCGATCCGTGCCTCGTCTGCACCGTGCACTAGGAGACACCATGTCGTCGGGTGCTTCCGAAATAGAATCCCGCAGCATCCGCGTCACAGGGCTTGTGCAAGGCGTCGGCTTTCGCCCCATGGTTTGGCGACTTGCGCGCGACGAGGGGTTGACGGGCTTTGTACTCAACGACGGCCGTGGCGTTGCCATCGAGGTCACGGGGCCGCGCGTCGCGATCGATCTCTTCTGCCAACGCATTCGTGCCGAAGCGCCACCACTTGCACGTATAGATCGCATCGAGACATTGCAGCACGAACGACCGATGCGTTCATCCGAGGCGTTCGTCATCCACTCCAGCAGCGATGGAAGCATCGCGACGGGCATCGTACCCGATGCCGCGACATGTCCCGCGTGCGTTGCGGAATGTTCCACCTCCGGTGATCGCAGGCACGGCTATGCCTTCACCAATTGCACGCATTGCGGGCCGAGGCTGTCGATTGTCGAAGGCATTCCCTATGACCGGCAGACGACGACGATGTCGAGATTCTCGATGTGTCCTGCTTGTCAAAGCGAATATGACGATCCGGCCGACCGCCGGTTTCACGCCCAGCCCAATGCCTGCCCGCGTTGTGGCCCACGGCTATGGCTCGAGGATGGAGAGGGCCGGCGTTGCGAGCACGATACGCTCGCAGCCGCGGCACAGCTGCTGCGTGAGGGCAGGATCGTTGCCATCAAGGGGCTTGGTGGCTTCCATCTTGCCTGCGATGCCATGCAGCGCGACGTCGTTGTCGAGCTGCGGCGGCGCAAGGCGCGCGATCATAAGCCGCTTGCCGTGATGGTTCGCGATCTGGCTATGGCGAGGTCCCTGGCCGATCTGTCCACCGACGAGGAGGAGATGCTCTCGTCTGCCGCGGGTCCCATCGTTCTATCGCGGTGGCGTGACGGCGCCGCCCTGCCCCGGGAGATCGCGCCGGGACAGGCCCGCGTCGGCCTCATGCTGCCGTATACGCCCCTGCACCATCTGCTCATGGCACAGGTGCAGCACCCCCTGGTAATGACGTCCGGCAACCTGTCAAACGAGCCGCCGTGCATTGCCAACGACGAAGCTCGCATGCGATTGGCGCCGATTGCCGATGCCTGGCTGCTCCACGATCGGGAAATCGCAAACCGCATCGATGATTCAGTCGTTCGCGTCGATGGCCATGGACCGACCATATTGCGTCGTGCGCGTGGCCTCGCACCTGCACCCATTGCCTTGGCCTCTGGGTATGCGTCGGCACCCGAAGCACTGGCGTTCGGGGGCGAGCTGAAGTCGACATTTTGCTTCACGCGGGACGGCCTGGCGACGTTGTCACAGCATCTCGGGGACTTGGAAGAGCCGGCAACATGCGACGACTACCGTAAGACGCTGGCGCTCTATCGCCGCTTATACGCACTGGAGCCGCGTCTCGTCGCCATCGACAAGCATCCCGACTACGCTTCGAGCGCCTGGGGGACCGCCCTTGCGGCAAACCTGTGCGTCCCCATCGTGCGTGTGCAGCACCATCATGCGCATCTGGCGGCCGTTCTGGCCGAGAATCAATACGAGCCTGATGCGGAGAACGTCTTGGGCATCATTCTCGATGGAACGGGTCTTGGAGACGACGGCACCATATGGGGCGGAGAGTTCTTGCTCGGAGGCTACCGATCATTCGAACGCGTCGGGCACCTGGAGCCGGTCGCGCTCGCCGGCGGTGCCGCAGCGGTTCGCGAGCCGTGGCGCAATACCCTTGTGCATTTGCGGGCCGCGGGAATCCCTGATGCAGGCGTATCTGGCGGGGCTCGCCTAGCCCTGGAGTGGCTTTGCGAAAAGCCTGTCGCGATGATCAACCAGATGCTGGACCGAGGGGTGAACGTGCCGCTGGCGTCCTCGGCCGGACGATTGTTCGATGCGGTTGCCGGTGCGCTCGGCGTCTGTCGCGATCGACAAGACTTTGAAGGACAAGCTGCCATGCTGCTCGAGGCCATGGCGGAGCCCTACATGTCCAACGCCGAGGCCTATCCGCTGCGAATCGGCGACGCCACGCCTGCCGTCGTTAGCTTCGCGCCAATGTGGCCCCCGCTACTGCACGACTTGCAGAAGTGCGTGGACCGAGGGTTCATTGCAGCGCGCTTTCATCAAACTTTGGTCGAGGCGCTTTTGCTGACCACCCAACAACTGGCGGAAGGCTATCGGATCGAGACGGTTGCACTGTCGGGTGGCGTCTTCCAGAACCGCATTGTGCTCGACGGTGTCGGCGCCCGGCTGGAGCGATGTGGGTTCCGCGTATTGCGGCACCGTTATGTTCCCGCCAACGACGGTGGGCTCGCGCTCGGTCAGGCGGCAGTTGCGGCCGCCATGTTCAGCGAATAAGCGGGAAGGCGAGGCGTCGGTCGAGCCTAGGGCGAGGCAATCTGGAACGCGGCACGACGTCCTTTCGAACGCATCTGGAACATGGCCGAGGCGGCGTGGGGCGCATGCGAGCCAACCGGGATAGAGATGGGAAAATCTACCGGCGAGCCGTGAAAGAGGCTGCCTCGCTCATCACCGCCCCAGTAGGTGAGAATGTCCTCAGGTGATACGCCCCGCCACAGCAGCGCGCCGTTGTCGCGATAGGTGGGGAACAGGACGTCATCGCGCCGCATGGCGCTTGCGACGCCGACCTGAACCGCTTCCTGGCCCAAGGCCACTGCATATGTGCCAAGCCCGCCGGTCCTCTGCAGGGCAACGGCCTTGCGGTCCAGCGCACGGATCAGCTGCATCCCCCGGTAGAGTGTGACAAGTTCCCGGCGGTTGAGCGCGAATTCGGGTAGAGCCACAACTGGTTGGCCTTCCACCGACAGGTAGGCGCGGCGGATGATTTCGAACCGTGCAACCACCGGCCAGTTCGACAGGACGAATTTGGCAACTCCCGACATCGGCAACGCTCCTGCGTCCTGGCGGGTCCGCCTGCCTGAGCCACCAACTTGGTCGGGAGGCACGGAAAGGCGCATCGCTCCGCCGTGGCCCCCTCCCTTTGGTTCTGATCCCCGAATGGCTTTCGCGCGAACTCAGCGTTTCAACTTTCAGTCAAGTCGCGTCTTGTGCGACCCGAAGCGCCGCCTCGCAAGTCAGCCGCATTTGGGTCCGTCGTGCAGACGATCGGCGTCATCAAATCCGCACATGGAGCCGAAGGCCCGCCGCACGACACGGTGCGGTTCGCGTTGGCTGCAAAGCTGCATAATGCTTAGATTGGTGGTGCAGTCAGGCGGTTCAAGCGCGCCATATCATCAATCGGCAAGAGCATTGCATGGCACTCACCCGCCGCTGCGCCGCAGCGACGAATATGTCGCCTAGTCGCGGTCGCATTGTCGCGCTCTCGCCGCGGCGCAACCGATAGGTCGTAATTGCAGGCCTGCCGTGGTTTGGCGCAGATGTTCTTGCCGGTGACAGAGCGCCCGGCCTTCGTACCCCACATTTGATGGGTGCGCGCGGGCCGGCTCGACATTCTTTTGCACGCGCGGATTGCCGGTGATTACTCCCTTGCAACCGTCGCTGGGCACGCCCAAGAGCGCGCTCTTGTCGGTGCGGTCATGACGCGTGACCGTCGCAATGCGTCGTCGAGTGCGGCGGCGACATTCGGATATAACATCAAGCGTGCGCCGCCGAGGGCGGGACCGCATTTCTTATCGTGCGTTGCGATGGTTGCCCGCAGTCCCGTTTTGCGGAGCAGGCCACCGTGCTGAAGACCGCGGACATCATGCCGAGCAAGCTGCCCTGGCTTGTCGCTAGGTCGCGTTGGGTTTACAATTGCTTATCAGGTTCGAAGGTTCGGATCGGCCGGTGTGCCGTGTGTCCTTCGCATCTCATGCACCTCTTTGGCGTTTATCACCGCTGTCGTGTGACCGAACGCTGGTGGTTGGTGCGCGCGACGCCCTGGACTCCCGAACCGATCAATACGCCCGGTCGACACGCCGGCGCGAAGGAGGTTCCACATGGGTATCGCATTGACACTGAAGCAGTACCTCGACGATCACCAAGTTTCATACGCGCTCGAAAGCCATAGGCCGACGAAATCATCTCTCGAGACGGTGCGTGCCAGCGCCATCGGATCGCAGGACCTTGCGAAGGGCGTGCTGACGCGCTGCCGGGATGGCTACATTATGGCTGTCGTTCCGGCGTCGCATCAGCTGGACCTCGACCGCCTTGGCGGCTGGCTTGGTCAGCCGGTCAGCCTGGCTTCCGAAGTCGATCTTTCCGAAGTGTTCAGCGATTGCGAATCTGGATGCGCTCCGCCCCTAGCGGCGGCCTATGGGCTCGATGCCATCGTCGATACGCGCCTCAACGGTCGCAGTGACGTCTACTTCGAGGCAGGCGACCACTGCACGCTGGTGCACATGGGTGGGCGCGAGTTCGATCATCTATGTCGCGACATGCCACACGTGCTCATCAGTTCGCAATAGGTCGGGTGCCCATTCCATCCAGGATTGGTTAGTCACGCTACCGGACGAGTAGGTGGCGGGGCTGCTGCCCTCGGCGGGGCTTATGCCCCAACTGGTTCCGACACTCGAGTAGCGGCGAACGCCGGTACGACGGGCCGTATGCCGCCCTGTTCGGCTCGCCGCGTCATCTTGCAACGCAGCGGAGGATAGGATGACTGTCATCGCCATGGCACGTGAAATGGCAACACGCGGCAGCGAGGTCGCCGCGGGAGTTGCCGAACGGCTCGGGCTCGAGATCATCCATCACGAGGTCGTCGAGCACGACATCGCCGACCGGGCTCATTTGTCCGAAAGCGAAGTGCACAAGTTCCTGGAGGGCGAGGCAACGCTGTGGCAGCGTTGGGCGATCGACCCCAAGCGATTGTCGCGTTACACCGCTCTGGAGATCCTCGAGATTGCTGCAGATGGCCGCGCCGTCATTCGAGGCTGGGGTGCCGCCGCATTGCTCCAATCGATCCCGCATATTTTGACCGTGCGCACGTGCGCCCCGATGGACTACAGGGTGCAAGTCCTCATGAAACGCCTTGGAATTGACGACGCCAGCATTGCGCGGCAGGAGATCCATCGCAGTGACGCTTGCCACAGCGGTGTGGTGCAGCGGTTGTTCGGCGTAGATTGGCGGGACGCGGACCAGTATGCAGTCACGTTGAACACCGCGCGCGTTTCGGTCGAGGAATGTGTCGAGCAGATCGTTCATCTCGCCAACAGCGCGGCGTTCCAGGAGACGGAGAAATCCCGTAGCGTATTGCGCGACGCGCTCATTCTGACTCGCGTCAACGCCAGACTTGAACAGGAGTTCGGCAACTTGACCAACCAGCACGACCTGAGCGTCAAGGTAGCAGCAGGACACATCACGCTTGATGGTGCGACGACGGATTCGGATCTGATCGTGCGCGCCGTGCGTGCGCTACAAGAGGTAGAGGGCGTCGCTTCCGTCGAGAGCCACGTCAAAATCGTTGAATTCGTTCCGCACCATTACTCATGAATGAGATCTCTCATGATCAATGGCATGGAGCGCGCAATGTTGGCCTGCTTCCGCTTCGGGCACTAGGCGATTTCAGTTCGTCGCCAGGCGAGAATGCGCTGTCAGGCGCTTCGCCGGGTGCCTTTTGTCCCCGCGACGGTTTTGACGACGTACGTACGTAATCATGGCTTCGGGACAATCGGCCTTGGCCTTCAAGGCGGCGGCGAGTGCGTCGTCTGCGTCCACGACCACGTGGCCGCTCGCATTGGGAAGTCGCATTCCTACAGCATAGTACACGATCTGACCTCCATGGTTCTAGCAGCAAGCAACGGTGTTGAATCCGGGCAAGCTGGCTCCCGTCAGAAGCTCGTGAGTAGTCCATAGTGACACGGCCGCAAGAACCAGGAAAGCACATTGGGCCGCAGATTGCGCGTTGGCTGCCGAGGCCTGCCACGCGGTCGAAGGCTTCCATTGCGTCGGCGCGTCCGGACATGCCAGAGCCGCGGGAAATCCTGGGTCGCGGACCTCGCCCAACATTCTCGCGCAACATTGTAGATTGGCACGCCGATGCCCATTCTTGAGATCAGGGTATTGATCTGTTTGACACACGACCGCTGAGCGGCCCCAGCGATCGCTGGGTGGCCTCGCACTCGCGTGGCACAGTTGCCGACCAACAATTGCGGAAATGTCCTCGTCGGCAATTGCGATGCGGGCCGCTAGCGCGTCTCGTGTCGACAAGGGCGATCGACGGGAACGCATTCCAACATCGCAGCCGGCAATGCGGGATCACCGAAGAAGTGCAGTTGGGTTGGCACCGCTATTATCTGCGGCAACTGCCTTGTTCTCTGGCGACCGACTCGATCTGGCTTCGATCGATGCCGATGTCCTTCAATGTGCGGTCACTCAGACGCTCCAATGTGCGCATCGTTTCACGGCGCAGGCGCCACGCTTGGGAAAGCCGCCAATACCCTGCAATAGCTTGGGCAAGCGGCGATAGTTCCGTCGGCCTGGGTGGGGACGAGGCGATCAGGCAGGTGTCGTGTCGCAACATGATCAAGCTCCAGCTTATCTCGCGGACCATGGACTGCGCCATGGGGTTGACGATTGCCGACGGATACATAGGCCGGGGCAACTGACAGCCTGTTGTCAGGATTGAGGCGATCAGTTCACTTTTCCTGACAGGCTCCTGACACGCCGAACCTAGCGCTCATCAAGGTCGTAGAGGCGCGGACCGGTGTCGAGCCTGTGGCGAGTGCAAGATGTTGCGGAACGTTGTCGCTTTGCACATGTCATGTGCTGCAAGAGCGCTCAGCGTCCAATCCTCGCCTTCACGCCGGGAAGCACTTGCTGGCCGTTGCATGTTTGCCAGATGATGCCGCCGCTGATGTTCAAAGAGCAAGAGATCGAGGCGCTCGTTCTTGGTGCGCGCATGGTCGAGACGTGGGCCGACAAAGAGCTGGCCGAGGCCGCGACCGATGCGATCGCCAAGATCGAGGCAATCATCCCGGAGGCTTTGCGCACCTACATGTCCAACACGGCGCTGTTTGCTCCGGACAACCATTGCATGGTGCCGCTGGCAATCGATCTTGCCGAGTTGCGACGCGCTGTGCGCACGAGGCTCAAGATCCACTTCCGCTACAAGGATGTTCTACAGCAATCGACGGAGCGTACTGCGCGGCCGCTGTCGCTTGCTTTCTTCGGATCAGTCTGGATTCTGGCGGCATGGTGCGAGCTGCGCGAGGATTTCCGCACGTTTCGCCTCGATCGCATCGAGTCCTACGAAGTTACCGCCGACAGCTTCCGCAACGAGCACGGAAAGTCGCTGCAGGATTTCCTGAAACGTCCTGAAACCTGGTGTCAGAACGCGCAGACTGCTGAGCTAGGCGGGATGCCATCGCGCAGTGCAGCGTGAACTAATTTTTGCGATCATTGTCGGAGACATCCGAGCAAGTACGTCCTTGGGCCATCAGCCTGGCCGATTGAGCCGGCTCGAGAGCTGCGAAGGAGCGCAATAGTCATGCTCGAGAAGATCGCCGATGTCGAAGCCAGCTTACCCCTGGCGAGGCTTCACGGGAGCTGAACCATGGCAATGCCCGCCGATGTCCTCCGCATCGCGCTGTCGCTCAATGGTACGAAGGAAGCGCCGCACTTCGAGCGCATGTCCTTCAAGATTGAGCGCATTTGCTCGCCGCTCCACATGATGGCGACCCTCCTGGTTGTCGGCGTCATGGAACCGAGCGCGATGGCTATGGCGGAGGCAGCAATGAAATTGGAAGGATTGGTCCGCACAGGCGTGATCGCCGCAATGGCGCTGGGCTTTCTGCCCGTCGCAGAAGGATTTCGGATGATCGCGCGGGAGAGTGGGTATGGATAGCTCCTCTAGCGAGGATCTCGTGCAGTTAGAATCAATTGAGCAGGGAGTTGGATCATGGAACGCAAGATATTTGTGAATCTGCCCGTCACCGATCTCAAGGCCGCGAAGGCCTTCTACGAAGCTGTGGGCTTCACCAACAATCCGCGATTCTCCGATGAAACCGCGGCCTGCATGGTGTGGAGCAAGTCAATCTACGTCATGCTGCTGACCCACGATAAGTGGCGTCAGTTCACGAGCCGCACCATTCCGCCGAAATCCGCCAGCGAGGTGATGCTGGCGCTTTCGCTCGATGATCGCGCGGCAGTGGATGCCATGAATGCCACAGCGTCCGCCAAAGGCGGGACGGCCGATGTCAACAAAACGCAGGATCTCGGCTTCATGTACAACCGTGCCTTTGCCGATCCCGATGGCCATATATGGGAAGCATTCTGGATGGATCCCTCCGCGGTTCCGGCAGAGGTCGCCTGAGTTGATCCTGGTGTCACAAATGGAGCACGTCCATGTCAGCCACAGCAAACGAGGCCGCGCCTGGTTGAGGTCATGGCCAGAGAACAAGGGAAAGGACACGACATGACGACCAAAGCGAAGATTGCTCCATGCCTGTGGTTCGACAAGAATGCGGAGGAGGCCGCGCGCTTTTATGCCGGCCTCTTTCCAGATTCGCGCATCGACCACGTGCACAAGAGCAGCGTCGACTGGCCGGCCGGCAAGGCGGGGGAGACAATCCTCGTCGATTTCACGTTGTTGGGGCAGAGCTATCAGGCGCTCAATGGTGGCGCGAATGAGAGCGGCAAGTTCAATCAATCGGTGTCGCTGGCTGTCACCTGCAAGGACCAGGCGGAGGTTGACCGCTATTGGGCGGCACTGACGAGTGACGGCGGCGAGCCCATTATGTGCGGCTGGCTTAAGGACAGATATGGGCTCAGATGGCAGATCGTGCCCGAGATCATGATCGACATGATGATGGACAAGAACACCGAGAAGTCGAAGCGCGCGATGGAGGCCATGATGCAAATGGTCAAGCTCGATATCGGTCGGTTGAAAGCGGCCTTTGAAGGAAAGGCCGCGGCATGACAGATGTCCTCGACAGAGAGAACCGGCATGAAGCACATGCAAGGCCGTGCTTCGGGCGAAGGGTCTGCCCCAGATGACGGACACGACGATGCACTGGCGACGGCTGGATGGGCCGGGATGCGACCGCTGCCGTCTTCACAGCACGAACTCGGGCAATCGCATCGAT
The DNA here is from genome assembly GCA_020442185.1 of Hyphomicrobiaceae bacterium. GTDB lineage: Bacteria > Pseudomonadota > Alphaproteobacteria > Rhizobiales > Hyphomicrobiaceae > JAEUMD01. The sequence continues at coordinate 4,603 of JAGRKS010000001.1, read as the reverse complement.
GGAGAAGCGGTGTTCCTGCTCCACGCGACGCCAGTACGGCTTGCCTAACGGGAGGAATGTGACACGGACTGGCTGTCACGGTCGGGTTCTGTTGAAGGCTGGATTGGAGAACAGCACGTCGAGCATACGATCGAAAGGTTGCGGCCCGGCCATTGGTATCTCGATGGGTTTGGCGGCGATAATCGCATTCCAAGAATAGCCACACGATCGAAGATACTCTTGTCCGAAAGGTAACATCGTCATGCCAAGCACAGTGCGCCTCCACCGTGTCATCGTCGCCAAGCCTGCAAAAGTCTTTCGGGCATTCGTGGAGCCCGATGCAATCGCCAGCTGGTTGCCGCCTTTTGGCTTCGTATGTACCGTCCATGAGCTGGACGCCAAGACCGGCGGCAAGCACCGAATGTCATTCCGCAACTTCACCACGGGCCAGAGCCATTCCTTCGGCGGCGAGTATCTCGAACTCGTGCCTGGTGAACGGCTGGTCTACACCGACACGTTCGATGATCCAGGCCTGCCAGGCCAAATGAAAGTCACGGTCACGCTGAAAGCAGTATCAGTGGGCACCGAGATCAATATCGAGCAGGAGGGCATCCCCGACGTAATCCCTCGCGAGGCATGCTATCTCGGCTGGCAGCAGTCGTTACGCAAACTCACGAAGCTGGTGGAGCCTGAAATCGACGAGTAGTGCAATCTGTTCCCGCAAGCGCTGCAAGTCGAGATGGGTTATGCAGGTTGGCCGCGACACGTTGGTTTTGGACGTGACCGTGGCCTTGCCCATTGCGCGTCTTGGACAACCGCTGCCTCCGCTAATCGATCGGTCGAATTGTTCGACGGCAAGCAGCCCAAGCAAGACTGACGATCAAAGATCATCGCAAGCGAACTCCGTCGCGCACCGGAGTTCTTGTCGCGTGATGCTGCGCGGGGGACGCTTACATGCGCTCCCGCCTCCCGCTCTCAAGGCGCCTGGCACGCGCTCGCGGTCCATGTACTCGCCATGTACTCGCTAAGGCCGACAACGCAAAAAAGCTCCGGCGATGCGGAGCTTTAAACATCTGATTTTGTTTGAGAAAATTGGTTGCGGGGGCCCGCACTGGACGATACCGCCAGGAGACGTGGGTGTTCACGGCTGGGGCATGAGGGACACGTCTTGCAAGCTGCCACCACCGAACATCAACTATTCGCGCCTTGCGAGCAGGTCGGTGCGGTTGACGCGCTGTAGCGAGGCCTCGACGCGCTCCTTATCGCGGCGAATTTCCGAGACGGTCTCGAATGTGAAGCGGATGTGCTCGGCTCCTGCGTTGCGTGCGGCGATTGGGTCGTCGGACAGAACTGTTTCCGCTATCGCCAAGTGCTGCTTCAGGAGCTTTTCACGCACGCCGGCCCGCACATAGAGTTGCTGGCGATTATAAAAGACGTTGTCGCGCAGGAGCTCTGCCAACGCGCGCATGACGTGCAGCAGCACAACATTATGGCTCGCTTCGTAGACAAGCAGATGCAACTCGACGTCAGCTGTTGCTTCCTCGGTCGGATCGTCGAGCTCGTGGGCTTCCTTCATCCGCTCCACGCACCGGCGAATCGCATCTCGGTCGATTTCGGTCGCACGCAGGGCTGCAAGACGCGATGCCTCCCCCTCCAGACAGCGACGGAATTCGAAGTAGTCGTCGGTGACACGTGCCTTGTCGGCCATCAGCGATGCCAGCGGCGCAATCAGCGGTGTCAGGAACGGCGCGACAAAGGTGCCGGCGCGGGATGTGCGCAGGAGGCCACGCTCGGCGAGCTTGGAAATCGCGTCGCGCAAGGTCGGGCGCGAGACGTCCAGTTTCTCGGCAAGGTCGCGCTCTGAGGCCAGCTTCTCGCCGGGTCGCAGCACCCCTTCCAGGATCAGACGCTCGATGTGATCGGCGACTGCGTCAGCAACCTTCGGCAATTCAATGGGTTGCATGTGTCCCCTTTCAAACGTCCACCACCTCGCCAACAAGCGCAGCCGCGGTCGACCGCCATCGCGCACCGAGTCTCTGCGATCTGCAGCGAACGATCAAGACAAAACTCCAGCCCCGACTAATGGTCTAGATACAACACCTGTTGACTCGCATGGTAAAATGAAATAACCAGAGCGCGCCGGCAAACAGAATGACCTAATTCGATCTGGCCTCTCACCTGCCTCGCAACAAGGCCCCGGCGCTTCCGCCCAACTGCGGGCCGCCCACGAACTCGAAGATCTGCACCAAGCAGGCGCGCGATATCCAGGAAACGTCACCAAAGGGAGATCCCCATGACGACCCATTTCAAGTGCGGCGCTGCCGCAGCCTTCGCAGCATTGGCGGTGGCGGCTATGCCGGCAACCGCGTCGGCTCAGGACATCGACACGGTCCGTTGGGGTATTCCCATGGCGTTCGGCTCCAACCTGACGGCGCTCGGCGACACCATGCCTTGGGTTTCCAAGCAGTTGGCCGAAAACTCGGGCGGCAAGATCAATTTGAAAGTGTTCGAGCCGGGCAAGCTGGTGCCGGCACTTGCCGTGTTCGATTCGGTCAGCCAGGGCAAAGTCGAAGCCGGCTATTCATTCATGGGGTACGAGATCGGCAAGGTTCCGGCCTCTGCCCTCTTCGGCGCCACGCCGTTCGGCATGGAAAGCCCGATGTTTGCGGCTTGGATGTATTACGGTGGCGGTAAGGAGCTGCTCGAGGAGGTCTACGCGCCGCACAAGGTGCATCCGATCTTCTGTGGCACCATCAGCCCTGAGGCGGCCGGCTGGTTTCGCAAGGAAATATCGAAGCCGGAAGACCTGAAGGGCCTCAAGATCCGCGCAGCGGGCCTCGGCGGCAAGATCTATCAGAAGCTCGGCGCCTCGGTGACGCTGCTACCCGGCGGAGAGTTGTTCCAGGCGCTGGAGAAGGGCGTGCTCGATGCCACCGAATTCTCGCTGCCGACCGTCGACGAACAGCTCGGCTTCTACAAGGTGGCAAAGTTCTATTACCTGCCGGGCTGGCATCAGCCCTCGACCAACCAGTTTCTCTACGTCAATCTCGACCAGTGGTCCAAGCTGAAGCCTCTGACCAAGGCCTTGATCGAGACGACTTGCACCGCTGCCGTAACGATGTCCATCGCCAAGGCCGAGGCGCTGCAGGGCGATGTGCTCGCCAAGTTCGAGAAGGAAGGCGTCAAGGCGGTCAAGTTCGACAACGCCATGCTCGGCGCCATGAAGAAGGCCGCTGACGAGGTGATGGCCGAGGAATCGGCCAAGGACGCGCCCTTCAAGAAGGTCTACGAGAGCCAGAAGGCATTCCAGACCAAGAACCAGAAGTGGCACGAGTTCGGCTATCTGCCGCGCGATTTCAAGTGAGACGCTGACGATCCGGTGCGGTTGATTGAATTCCGCCGCACCGGCCGGCTGCGTCAGGCACGCAGCGTTCCTGCATGAATACTCTCTCGCGTCGGCTCAAACGCTTTGATGCGTTCTGGCCCGCGCCGAACATGCGAGGTGCCACTCATGAAAGTTCAGGCGACGACCGACGATATTCCCGAGACGGGGCCGTCAGGTCTGCATCTTCCCAAAACGGTGCTTTCCACGGCCCTCGATCGCATCATTGAGTTTTTCGGTGAGTTCGCAAGTTGGCTCTGGACGCTGCTGATGCTGCTCATCGTCTATCAGGTGGTGCAACGCTACGCCTTCGGCAAGGGCTCCATCATGCTGGAAGAAATGCAATGGCATCTCTATGCAGTTGGCTTCCTTCTCGGCATGGCGGTCACCGAGATCCGCGAGCGCCACGTGAGAATCGACGTGCTCGCCGAGATGATGCCGCAGCGGGTCCGCATTTGGATCGAGCTCTTCGGCATCGCCGTCCTGCTGCTGACATTCGTTGCCGTGATGCTGTGGTTCGCTTGGCCCTTCGTCCAGAGCTCATATCAGCTTCATGAAGTTTCGGCGGCACCCGACGGCCTTCCTTACCGCTGGGCGCTGAAATCCTTCATCATCACTGCTTTCGTCCTTTTGGGATTGGCTGGCCTCTCGCGGCTCAGTCGCGTCATCGCCGCGTTGCGCAGCTAGGCTCGGGAGGATTCATCATGCCGCTTTACGAGTATCTTGCCATCGCACTGATGGTGTCGTTCATCCTCTCGCTATTTGCCGGTTATCCTGTTGCCTGGACGCTATCGGGCATATCGCTTGCCTTCGCGGCGCTAGGAATTCTACTGGCTGGTTTGGGTTACGACACATACCTCCTCACGAGTTGGGCGAAGTTCGGCGCCGTAATCGATCGGCTCGACGGCATCATGTCGAACTGGGTTCTCGTGTCGCTGCCCATGTTCATCTACATGGGGTTGATGCTCGACAACTCGGGCGTTGCCGACCAGATGATGCGCAACTTTGTGAAGGTGTTCGGACACCTCCGCGGCGGCTTGGCCCTCACTGTCGTCGTCATTGGAATTCTGCTCGCCGCTTCGACGGGCATCGTCGGCGCCTCGGTCGTGCTGCTGGCCGTGCTGTCGATGCCGATCATGCTGGAAAACCGCTATTCGAAGTCACTTTCGTCCGGTGTCGTTGCGGCCTCTGGCACCCTCGGCATCCTCATTCCGCCATCGATCATGCTGGTGCTGATGGCCG
>JAGRKS010000190.1 GCA_020442185.1 Hyphomicrobiaceae bacterium | reverse complement strand
CCAAGTGTCGGAGACGGAACACGAGGCCATTCACTGCGCCGGCTCGCAGTGTTATGCCGGTTCAGTTGATCCAAGGTGGGCCGGTGTGAGTGTTCTCGAACCCCACGGGATGCCGAGCCCAACATCGACGGGATTTGTGTGACGACGCCTCCGGACACGACAAGACGAATTCTGCTTGGCGAAATTGCCGGAGCGCACGGAATCCGCGGCGATGTGCTGGTGCGGACGTTCACGAGCGAGCCCGCAGCCATCGCCGACTACGGCACGCTGACAGACGCGGCGGGCAACGCGCCGCTCGAACTCAAGATCGTCAGGGAGACGCCAAAGGGCGTGATCGCGCGCGTCTCTGGCGTCGGCGACCGCAACCGCGCGGAGGCCTTGAAGGGCCGCAAGCTCTACGTGCTGCGTGAAGCGCTGCCTGACACCGACGGCGAGGACGACTTCTACCACGCCGACCTGATCGGGCTCGTGGCCGTCGATCCAGCAGGCAAGCGGATCGGTGAGGTCGTCACGGTCGCCAACTATGGGGCCGGTGATCTCCTTGAAGTGCGCATCAGCGCGACGCGAAAGAGTGAACTCATCCCGTTCACGAAAGCCTGCGTGCCGGTCGTCGACGTGGCGGCCGGGCGGGTGACGATCGTGTTGCCGGACATCGTCGCTGGCGAGCCGCCCGGCGGAATTGCACCCGATGCAGAACCTTCCGACCTCATGTCCTCGGTGGACGACGAGGGGGCGTGACCCTGGCTGCGCCGGGTGACGCTGCTGCGTTACCGGAAGCGCGAGGCGCGACCGTTAGAGAGCTTGCCCCTTGAGCAGCCGCGGCAGATCACCGGTCAGACCGGCAGCCTCTGCGACCAGCATGGTCTTTACGAAGGGGAGCCGGTCGACGATCCCGAGGCCGACGTCGCGCGCGGCGCGCACGAGTGTCCAGTCGTTCGAGAACAACCGGTTCAAGCTGTCGAAAGCGAATGTGGAGACAGTGGCATCGAAGCGGCGCCAGCGCTCGTAACGCTTCAACGTGTCCATGCCGCCTGGATCGCCGCCGACCCGCAGCGTATCGATGATCACCTCGGCCAGCGCCGCGACGTCACGAAACGCCAGGTTCAGACCCTGGCCGGCGATCGGGTGGACGCCGTGTGCCGTGTCGCCGATCAAGGCGAGCCGTGGTGCGACGTAACTGCGTGCCAAGTGCATCTCGAGCGGCCAGGACGCGCGCGGCCCATCGAGAGTTATGCGGCCGAGCCGTCCGCCAAACCGGCGATCGAGTTCAGCGAGAAAGGCCACGTCGTCAAGTGCCAGAATGCGGCGTGCCTCGGGCGTTGCCTCGGACCATGTGATGCACGAGCGGTTGCCCGGCAGCGGCAGGATGGCGAATGGCCCCGACGGCAGGAAGTGCTGAACGGCGCGGCCATCGTGAGCAAGTTCGTGCGCTACGGTGACGACGATCCCGGTTTGCTCGTAAGACCAGCCGACGAGCTTGATGCCGGCTGATTCGCGCAACGCGGAGCGGCGGCCCTCCGCCGCGACGACGAGGCGGCCTTCGACATCGCGGCCATCGGCGAGGCGAACGTTCGCGAGCGCCGCGCCGCCATCGTGGCGGAGGGCGGCCGCTGGCGCGATGGGCGTGATATCCCGAAGCGCGAATGTGGCTTCGGCAAGTGCGTTCGCGAGGACCTGGCCCGGTACGATATGGGAGGCGGCTTCGCCGTCGGACGTTGCGTTGGCGTAGCTCAGGATGGTTGGCCGGACCCCGGCATCGAGTTCGGAATCGGTGATCTCGATAGCGCTGATCGGCTGCGACGAGGCCTCGATGTGGTGCCAGACCCCGATCGCTTCGAGAAGATGGCGCGAAGCGGCCGATATGGCGAACGATCGCGGATCGCCGGATCGTTCGGTGGCGGCGTTGCCCGCGGTCGCGTTCGTGGATCGTGCCACGAGCGGCTTCTGGTCGAGCAGCGCAATGCGGATGCCGGGCAAGGATTGCGCAAGCGCCGTCGCAAGCGATAGTCCGGCATAGCTGGCGCCGGAGATGACGACGTCGAAGGGTTGGCTGGCGTTGGGCTGCTGCATGTCTCGACTGGGGTCCGATGCCTTGGCGTTGTTCGATCGTTGCCGGTGGTCGTGGCCGGGCTTGACAGCCGTCGAACGTTCTCGTCCTTTGCGGCCTCGATTTCAAAGTATAAGCGTTGCCGCAGGCTGTGGATACGCCAGCGGCCGTGGCCAGGAGTAATCCGTGAGCGCGCTCGCCTCAGTGCTTTCAATACTCGATCTCGAACAGCTCGAGCAGAACCTGTTCCGCGGTCGCAGCCCGGCCGACGGCTGGCAGCGGGTCTATGGCGGCCAGGTGCTGGGACAAGCGCTGATGGCCGGCGCCCGGACCGTCGATCCGTCCCGCATCGCGCATTCGCTGCATGCCTATTTCCTGCTCGGCGGCGATCCTAAGCACCCGATCATCTACGAGGTCGAGCCGACGCGCGATGGCGGCAGTTTCTCGACCCGCCGGGTCAAGGCCATTCAGCACGGCCGCATCATGTTCGTCATGGGCATTTCGTTCCAAGAGGCGGAGGCCGGCCTCGACCACGCCACCGCGATGCCCGACGTGCCGCCGCCGGAAGACCTCGCATCGGCCACCGAACTTTTCGCTAAGCTGATCGATAAGCTTCCGAAGGCGATGCGCGCCTACTGGAGCCAGGAACGGCCCATCGATATGCGCCCGGTGGATCTGTCGCGGTACATGTCGCGGGAGCCGCGCGAGCCGAGGCAGCAGATCTGGATGAAGCCGAATGGAACTCTGCCGGACGATCCCCTCGTTCACCAGGGACTTCTCGCCTATGCCTCCGATTTCACGCTGCTCGATACGGCCCTGATCGGTCATGGCAAGCTGCTGTTCGACGCGGACATGCAACTCGCCAGCCTGGATCACGCGCTGTGGTTCCACCGGCCGTTTCGGTTCGACGACTGGGTGCTGTATTCCCAGGACAGCCCCAACGCTTCGGGTGCGCGCGGCTTCTGTCGCGGGTCGATCTATTCGCGCGACGGGCACTTGATCGCCTCGACCGTCCAGGAAGGTTTGATGCGTCAGCGCTCAGCCTAAATCCGATGCAGAATCCGCAGCCCAGATCGTGAGTGCACATTTTGCAGGCGGGTTCTATCGTCGCGGAACCCGGAAAGACGACGGTCCGCGATTATTTTGTGTTTAATATCAGCGATGTGGTTGCAGCCGTCGCGTGTGGCACAGCTCTTGATTAACCATGGCGAACGCCGGTCACAATATGGACCGCCGCGCTGCGCGCCGATGAAGGGCATCGGCCGCTTACTCGTACCCAAGGGGTAGATTGTCATGAAGTTGATTACCGCGATCATCAAGCCTTTCAAACTGGAGGAAGTCCGCACCGCTCTTACCGACCTCGGCATCCAGGGGATGACCGTCACCGAGGTCAAGGGCTATGGCCGGCAAAAGGGACACACGGAGATTTACCGCGGCGCGGAATATGCCGTCAGTTTCCTGCCGAAGGTTAAGATCGAGGTTGCAGTCGCGAGTGACCAAGTGCCGAAAACCCTGGCGGCCATACAGACGGCCGCCAAGACCGGCCAGATCGGCGACGGCAAGATTTTCGTGTCCACGATCGACAGTACGATCCGCATCCGCACCGGCGAAATGGATGGTGAGGCCCTGTGACGTGGAGGCCCGAGACCTGAAACAATAGTCCTGGGTGGGCCGATTGGAGGGTTCCAGCCGCAATCGGTAGGCTTTACCCGGGGGCGATCGGGGCGCTGGCAGATCACTGCTGGCGCCCTTTTTCATGTGAAACATGGTTTCGGACGCAGGACGTGCGAATTCCGCAAGCCTCAAAAATATATAGCTATATCAATTCATTGTCGCAGTGCGACCGGAGCAGATAGGACCGCAATTGCGATTCGTTTTGCGCCGGTTCCGCCGATTGGGTGCCAGGACGCCAATGGCCCCCGTGCCGCACCGTCGAAAACCGCCGCACAAACGCTAGTCATAGCCCAGCCAATGCACAAAAAATATGCAACTTTTCAAGGCAGATCGTCGGGCGCACCCTCGGTGATCCAGAAAAAGTATATGTATTACAAGAGTTTACAGCGCTTCTCCGTAGTTGGCACGCCTCTTGATCCTTAACAGCGCGTAACCGCCTGTTCGGCCCGACCTCCGGGCCCTCAGACGGTGGCAATTCAAATGGGCGCCGAAGGGGCGTCACGAGCGACCTAGTGGGGATCATCGAATGAAGCTCATCACTGCGATCATCAAACCCTTCAAACTCGAGGAGGTCCGCTCGGCTCTGACCGATCTCGGCCTGCAGGGCATGACGGTTACCGAGGTCAAGGGGTATGGCCGCCAGAAGGGACATACCGAAATCTATCGCGGCGCCGAATACGCCGTCAGCTTTCTTCCAAAGGTCAAGATCGAAGTCGTTGTGGGTTCCGACCAGGTCGCCAAGGCGCTGGCCGCTATCCAGGCCGCTGCGCGTACAGGGCAGATCGGCGACGGCAAGATTTTCGTGTCGACGATCGACAACACAGTTCGCATCCGGACAGGCGAGACCGATTCAGACGCGCTCTGAGGCTTCACACGTTCCGTTTCCAGCATTCGTAAAAGTCAACCGGGGATCATGATCGATGCAGACATCACTCACCAGACGCCTTCTGCTGGCGGCCGCGACGGTCGCGGTGGTCGCGTCATTCGACGTCGGCGGTGCGCTCGCGCAGGAGGCACCAGCGGCCGCTGCCGCCATCGCTGAGGCGTCAGCAAGCAGCAAGTATGTCTTCAACACACTACTCTTCCTTGTCGCGGGCTTCCTCGTGATGTTCATGGCGGCGGGTTTCGCCATGCTCGAGGCCGGCCTCGTGCGTACGAAGAACGTGTCGATGCAGTGCACGAAAAACATCGTGCTCTACGCGATCGGCGGCATCATGTTCTGGCTGGTCGGCTACAACCTGATGTACGACGGCGTCGCCGGCGGCTATTTCGGCTCGTTCCTGCCGAAGGTCATTCCGCCGACCGATAATGATCCGGGCAATTATGCAGCGGCCTCCGACTGGTTCTTCCAGATGGT
>JAGRKS010000189.1 GCA_020442185.1 Hyphomicrobiaceae bacterium | reverse complement strand
TCGTCGGGTGAACGCAAGTGGCTGCGCATGTCGGGCCTCGTCTGTCTCTTGCCGCACGGCTACGAAGGCCAGGGGCCGGAGCACTCGTCGGCGCGTCTCGAGCGCTATCTGCAACTGTCCGCCGAGGACAACTGGCAGGTCGCCAACTGCACGACGCCTGCGAATTACTTCCACATCCTGCGTCGCCAGCTGCACCGCAAATTCCGCAAGCCGCTGATTCTGATGACGCCGAAGTCGTTGCTCCGCCACAAGCGGGTCATTTCCAATCTCGACGAGATGGGCGAAGGCACGACGTTCCATCGCACCTTGTGGGATCACGCGGACCGTACGATGCAGCCCGGCAGCGAGGAGAAGATCGTTCTCGTGCCGGACAACGAGATCAAGCGCGTCGTGATGTGCTCGGGCAAGGTCTACTACGACCTGCTCGACGGGCGCGAGGCGGCGGGCGTCACCGACACCTATCTGCTTCGCATCGAGCAGCTCTATCCGTTCCCTGCGCGCACGCTCATCCAGGAGCTTGGCCGGTTCCCGAATGTCCAGGATGTGGTCTGGTGCCAGGAAGAGCCGAAGAACATGGGCGCGTGGACGTTCATCGAGCCCAATCTCGAATGGGTGCTCGACCACGTCGGTAGTGCGGTGAAGCGCGCGCGGTATGCCGGCCGTCCGGCATCCGCCTCGACGGCGACGGGCCTCGCGAAGAAGCATGCCGCCGAACAGAAATCATTGGTTGAAGAAGCGCTCGGCTGAATGCTAGTGGCGCCGGCCGCATTGACGACAACGAACGTTCCGCGACGGACGTTCATCATCTGACTGGGCAAAAGGACTAGTTGAAAAAATGGCGATCGAGATACGCGTTCCGGCGCTGGGCGAATCCGTCTCCGAGGCGACGGTCGGTCAATGGTTCAAGAAGCCCGGCGATGCCGTCAAGGCCGACGAGCCGCTCGTCGAGCTCGAGACGGACAAGGTGACGGTCGAAGTGCCGGCACCGGCCGGTGGCGTGCTCGGCGAAATCGCCGTAGCCGCTGGCGAGACGGTCGCGGTCGGCGCGATCCTCGGCCATGTGCGCGACGGCGCGGCAGGTGCGGCGTCCACCGCCCCGGCTGCGGCAGCTCCCGCCAAGGAAGCTCCGCTGAAGCAGACCGAAGACGCAACCGAGGCACCGAAGGCGGTCAAGGCGGAAAGCGCCGGTAACGCAAAGCCCGAGCCAGCCGGTGGCGGCATGCCGCCGTCCCCCGCCGCGAGGAAGGCGATGGACGAAGCGGGCGTTGACGCTGGCGATGTGCAGGGTTCGGGCAAGCGCGGCCAGATCCTGAAGGAAGATGTCGCCGCCGCCGTCGAGAAGGGGCAGCAGTCGCATGCGTCCGCCGCTCCCTCCGCGCAGTCCACGGCGTCGCAAGCCGTCGCATATGCCGCCGCGCCTGCTCCAGTGCCATTGCAGCAGATGCGCGCCCCGTCGGTGACCAGCGATGCGGCGCGCGAGGAACGCGTGAAGATGACGCGCCTGCGCCAGACGATCGCGCGGCGTCTCAAGGATGCGCAGAACTCGGCGGCGATGTTGACGACGTTCAACGATGTCGACATGAGCGCGGTCATGGCGATGCGTTCGCAGTACAAGGACCTGTTCGAGAAGCGCTTCGGCGTGAAGCTCGGCTTCATGGGCTTCT
>JAGRKS010000029.1 GCA_020442185.1 Hyphomicrobiaceae bacterium | reverse complement strand
CCAGCTTGCAGCAAACGGGGACCAAGCGTTCGTGACGCAACACTAGTGTTCCGTCTCCGACACTTGGTCAACGCTTGGCAGGCCAGCTTGCAGCAAGCGGGGACCAAGCGTTAGTGACGCAACACTAGCGGATGGCCTGGTCGAGATTGTGCGACCGGCCCAGACCGATGACGGTGTCGAGACCTTTGGCCGCCTTCAGCTTGGCTCGCGTCAGGTCCGCGCCGGTCAAATCCGCCCCAGCCAAGTCGGCTCCCGTGAAGTCCGCGCCTGTCAGATCGGTGTTGCGCAGCTTCGCGCCCTTGAGGTCGGCATGTACGAACCGGACGTAACTGAGCTTGGCTTGCGAGAAGTTCGCACTGCGCATGATCGCGCCGGAGAAGTCGGCGTTCGTAAGCTCGTTGCGCGGCACCGTGGTGATCGTGCCGGCACCGGCGCGTTCCTCGTGCGGGCTGAAATCCGCATCGGTCAGATCCGCGCCGATGAATATCGCGCCGTCGAGTCGTGCGTGAACCCGAAGACGGACGAGCCGGGCGCGTGAGAAATTCGGCGCGTCGGCCTGATTGAACTGCATGTCGGAATATACCGTCGGCCGCAGCATCGTCGCGCCTTCGAGGTTGGCCCCGGTGAAATCCGTCTTGATGATGAGCGAGCGATCGAGACGTGTGTGCGAGAGGTCCGCACCAGCGAGATTGGCGCCGGTGAGATCGGTTCCATAAAGGTCCGCGTCCGGCATGCGGGCACCCTTGAAGTCGAGCCCGGCGAGATCGAGATAGCTGAGATCGAAGCCTGAAAAATCCGCCGGCTTGTCCGTCGTCGACTTGAAGAGGGCCTCGGTCACCTCGCGGGTCGCAATGTCGGCGGCGGCAGCGCCGCGAACCGCGACGAGGCCCGCGCACCAGGCCGATGCCAGTGCCAAGACGATCCCAAGGCTCCAAGATGCGGCCAAACACCGGCCGTATTCGGAGCGAGCGAGCCTGGCCCGTGCGGCACCGATGGCGCCGACCGAGTCGCCGTCTCCGCGCAGGTCGCTTAGCGCGGGATCAACGCGCGGATCGATGGATTTTTGTTCGCTCATGCGCCGACATGATGCCGCCCGATGCGCAACATGGCAACGGGGCAGCATGTTTGGCCGCGCTCCCTCTGTGAACCCGGCATGCCTTTGCCACCAAGTTTCGGCTCGATACCAGCGATGGATGGGTTGGGCTGGCTGCTATTCGAGATCCTCGAGGCGGAACGGGTAGCGGGTCGAACAGAATTCGCAGGTGACCGCGATCGTGCCGTCCGGCTCGCGCATGTCGGCGAGCTCGGCTGGACCAAACCTGCGCAGGAAGTCGTGCACCGTTTCCCGCGAGCATTTGCAGTGGCTGGTGATCCGGCGCGCCTCGAACACCTGCACGCCTTCCTCGTGAAACAGGCGATAGAGCAACCGTTCAGGCGTCAGTGTCGGATCGACAAGTTCGTGATCCTCGACGGTCGAGGCCAGGATCGCCACCCGCTGCCAATGATCGTCCTCCTCGCCGAGCAGCACGCCACGCTCCTCCTGCTCCGCCAGGTCTTCGGAGGTTCGCCCACCCGTTTCGGCGACGTGTTGCAGCAGCAGGCCGCCCGCCCGCCAACGCCACGCCTCGGCACCGTCTGCCGTTGTACCGGGCAGACGCTCGCGCGCGATGGCAAGCCGCAAGAATGTCGGCAGTTGCTCGGATTGACGGAAGTACGTCAGCGCGCCCTCGGCAAGCGTCGATCGATCCATCGCGACGATACCTTGATAGCGGTCCATATCGCCGCCGGGATCGATCGTCATGGCGAGATGGCCGGAGCCAAGCAGCGCGGCTTCCGAAATCGTGGCATCCGCCTCTTGCAGCTTGGCGAAGCCTTGGGCGTCGAAGCTCGCGTAGCCGCGGAGCTTGCCGGGGGTCTCGAAATCGACCACGAGGAAGCCGACGACGCCGTCGGTCTTGGTTTGCAGGATCAGGCGCCCTTCGAACTTGAGGCCGGTTCCAAGCAGCGCCGTCAACGCCAGCGCCTGGCCCAGCGTCTCGCTGACGGGCAGCGGATAGTCGTGCTGCCTCAACACCTCGTCGACGGTTGCCGATAGGCGTACCAGCCGGCCGGACACGCGCGATGCCACCGTCTGGAATGGCAATACCATGTCGGAGAGCGCGACCGCCTCCCTGTCAGCTTGCTGTTCGGCCATGCGCAAGGTGTCCCATCATCGAATCCATAGAGCCGCCGTCCAGGCTTCACGAAATCCGCCAGCTCGCCGCGCGTCGGCGATCGCCTGACCCTCGCGGAACATCATGCTCGTGTTCCTTATGTCTCCGACACTTGTTCGATCGGGTGCTGCAAGGGTAACCAAGTGTCGGAGACGGAACACTAGTAAGCGCCGAGACACCAAGCCAAAATCGCCTTCTGCGCATGCAGGCGGTTTTCAGCCTCGTCCCAGACGACCGACTGCGGGCCATCGATTACATCGGCCGTCACCTCGTGCCCGCGATAGGCTGGCAGGCAGTGCATGAACACGGCCTTGCTTGCCGCCGTCTTCATCAGCGCGGCATCGACGACATACGGCTTCAGCAATTTCTTGCGGCGTGCGGCATCGCTCTGGCCCATGGACACCCAGGTATCCGTGACGACGCAATCGACACCCGCCGCCGCCTCGCGCGCATCGGTCGTCACGATGACGTCGCCCCCCGCCTCACGCACCCATGCGATGACGTCGTCCTGCGGCCTGAGCGCGTCCGGGCAGGCGATGCGAAGCGAGAAGCCGAACTGCACGGCGGCATGCATCCAAGAGGCCGCCACGTTGTTGCCATCGCCGATCCAGGCCACCGTGCGCCCCTTGATCGGACCAATCGTCTCCTCGAACGTCATGATATCGGCCATCACCTGGCAGGGATGGCTGATATCGGTCAAGCCGTTGACGACGGGAACGGTCGCGTACTCGGCGAGCGACAACAGCGTCGCGTGCGCGTGGGCTCGGATCATGATGATATCGAGATAGCGTGAAAGAACGCGCGCGGTATCTGCGATCGATTCACCACGGCCGAGCTGCAGATCGGTGTGGTTCAGCATGATCGACTGACCGCCGAGCTGACGCATCGCCACGTCGAAGGAGACGCGCGTGCGCGTCGACGGTTTCTCGAAGATCATGCCGAGAACGCTGTCTTCGATCTTTTTCGGCGTGTATTTCGCGGGCGGCCGCTTGCCGGCCGCCTTCATCTGGCGCGCGGCGTTGATGATGCGCCGAAGATCCTTGGCCGGAACCTCGCTCAAATCCAGAAAATGCTTGACGGTCATCGGCCAGAACCTTTGGACGGAAATGCGTTGAACCTGCGCGAGCGCGGCCCTGTTGATGTGCCAACGCGACTATGGCGTTTTGCGTGCGATGCGACGGATGGCGCGCGTCAGGCGGGCGACGGCCTCGGCGATTTCGTCCCCGCCGATCGTCAACGGCGGCAGCAGACGGACGACGTTGTCAGCGGCGCCGACCATCAGCAGCTTTTCCTCGAGCGCCGCCTTTACGAGTTCAGCCGGCTGCACCTCGGTGGCGAGCTTCAGTCCGATCAGCAGGCCACGGCCGCGGACCTCCGAGATCGTTTCCGGAAACTCGTCGTGTAGTGCGGCGAGCGACTGCTTGAACCGCAGCGCCTTGGCTTCGACACTTGTGAGAAACGCCTTGCCCGTCGCGATATCGAGCACCGCATCGGCAACCGCCATCGCCAGCGGATTGCCGCCGAACGTCGAGCCGTGCGTTCCGGGTGTCATGCCGGAGGCCGCGTCTTCGGTTGCCAGGATTGCGCCGACCGGAAAGCCGCCACCGAGCCCCTTGGCGACGGCCATGATGTCGGGGCTGATGCCGGCCCACTCGTGCGCGAACAGGCGCCCGGTGCGGCCGATCCCGGTCTGCACCTCGTCGAGGATGAGCAGCAGCCCGTGCTGGTCGCACAGATCGCGCAAGCCCTTGAGGCA
Organism: Hyphomicrobiaceae bacterium; assembly: GCA_020442185.1. Taxonomy (GTDB): domain Bacteria; phylum Pseudomonadota; class Alphaproteobacteria; order Rhizobiales; family Hyphomicrobiaceae; genus JAEUMD01. Next base: position 4,395 of record JAGRKS010000029.1, on the reverse strand, counting down.
CTGGTCGGGTACGACACGCACGCCGCCCTCACCCTGCACGGGCTCGATCATGATCGCCGCGGTTTCATCGCTAATCGCCGTTTCGAGCGCCGCGTGATCGCCGAACGGCACATGGTCGAAGCCACCGGCATCGGGACCGAAACCCTCGAGGTATTTCGCATTGCCGGCGGCCGCGAGCGTCGCGAGCGTGCGGCCGTGAAAGGCGCCGGAGAACGTTATGATCCGGTTGCGTTCGGGCCGGCCCTTGGAAAAGTGGTAGCGGCGCGCGGTCTTGATCGCGCCTTCGCAAGCCTCGGCGCCGGAGTTGCAGAAGAACACTCTGTCGGCGAACGTCTCCGCCACCAGCCGCTCGGCAACGCGCTCCTGACCCTCGACCCGGTAAAGGTTCGACGTGTGCCAGAGCTTTGCCGCCTGTTCAGTCAGCGCGGCGATCAATTTCGGATGGGCGTGGCCGAGTGCGTTCACCGCGACACCGGACCCGATGTCGAGGTAGCGTTCGCCAGTGGTCGACGTGAGCCAGCAACCTTCGCCGCACGCGAAGACGATGTCCTGCCGCGAGTAGGTCGTCATGACGGCATCGGAGCCCGCCACGGCGGGAGTCGAAGCCGGCTGACCGAGCGCCGCCGGGGCGAGGGTGGAGCCTGCATCGCCGGGCTGCGGAACGGGCGAGGTCATCTCCCTCCATCCCCTGCCAGAAAACCAAAAAAGCCGCCTCTCCGGCGGCCAGCAAGCCTTGCCTGATACGCGGCCGCCGCGCCTGTGTCAACGCGTCGCGCGTCTTCGGCAAAAGAAATTTCGCGCACAGGACGTCGTGACGAAGCCTGCCCCTTGTGCCGGGCACCCGGACGCCGCGTTTTGGTTGCAGATTCACTTCGGCGACGAATCGATATGTGGCGATCGAGACACGTGGCCGTGTCAATACCCCCGTTCAATTCCACGACGCCTTGTAGCCGCGAAACGGGATGTTGTAGTCTTGGGACGTCCAGAGAGACGAGATGTCGGGCTGTATGCCTACATCGGGCGGACACTGACGGCGAGAGTAAGCTCCCGCACGTCGCGTTCATCGACCGCCACGGACTCATTTCGGACTCGTCCAGGGAGTTCAATCGTCGGCTCTCCGGTTCGCGTTCCACTGGTCGCGTCTCCTGTGTTCGTGTGTATTCCCAGCATCTGCGTCCTGTTTCAGCGCTCCGGTCACGCCTGTTCGCGTAACCCGTGCCTCATTGCGTGTCCGCGTGTCTCCCAAAGACGCGCGACGTCCGTTGGCGTACCGCCAGTTCGCGTCTCAGTCCCAGTTTGATCCCGTAAGCGTCCGAATTCCATTCCGGTCAGGCAATCGGCTGCGTCTGCGCGATTTCGCGCATGCTGACGTGCTCGTCTGTCCGCCAACACCGCTGGTCGACCCGCCTGTGCGCAGGTCGAGCCATGCATGATTTTCTAGGGAGCGACATGATGGCCTGGACCGACGAACGCGTCGAGCTTTTGAAGAAGCTCTGGTCGGAAGGATTGAGCGCAAGCCAGATCGCTGGCCGCCTCGGAAGCGTCACCCGCAATGCCGTCATCGGAAAAGTCCACCGGCTCGGCTTGTCCGGGCGGGCGACGACGTCGCGCATGAAGACACACCGCGCCCGGCCGCGCGCAGCCAACGCCGCAACCGCCAAGCGCCAGCAGCCGAAGTCACGTTTTGCGACATCCGGCAACCCGGCCCTGCGCGCCCTCTACCATCCCGAGGCCGAGCCCTATGCCTCGCAGGAGGCCGAGCTCGATATACCGCTCAAGGAACGCAAGACGATCCAGACACTCGCTGAGTGCAGCTGTCGCTGGCCAATCGGCGATCCGCAGCACCTCGAGTTCCATTTTTGCGGCAAGGACAAGGTGCCGGGCCTGCCGTACTGCGAGTTCCACGCTCGGCGGGCCTTCCAGCCGCCGCAGGCACGTCGTCGCGAGCAGACCGAGGCCCCCGCCAACGTCACCATGATCAAGGCACGCGCGCCGGCCACTTCGGAAAAGGAAGACGCGTAACGTCACGTCTGCCAACAAAGCATCCCATCTGCGGACAGCAACTTGCTGACACCGTGAAACGGGATCGCTTCTGAACGAGATGGGACGCCGCGAGCAGCGACGACTCGCAGACGAGCGACGAAGGGAAGAATTGGTATTCCGCCATGGCGCCAGGCGTCAGGCAGCGGGGACAGGTTAGGGGGAGGCCGGAACCAGCCTGGGGGGCGCGGGTTCCGGCCTTTTTTTTCGCTAGGGTTCTGTCGCGTCGCTCGGGGAAAAGTCAAAGCCGTTGCCAGGAGGCGAAGACGGCGAGAATGCCACGCCGCTTGCCCGAGTTCGACTGCTGGCAAGGTGCGAACTAGCGGCGTCGTCAGCGCGTCAGCGCTCAGGCGTCGCCTTCGACCATCATGCCGGACTTGCGTTCGCCAAAAACGTAGCCGGCGCCACGCACGGTGCGGATCGGATCGTTTTCCTTGCCGCGGATCAGCGCCTTCCGCAGTCGGCCGACGTGGACGTCCACGGTGCGCTCGTCGACGTAGGCATCGCGACCCCATACCCCATCGAGCAGTTGGCTGCGCGAGAGCACGCGACCGGGGCTCTGCATCAGATACTCGAGCAACCGGTATTCCGTCGGACCAAGTCGCACCTCGCGTCCGCTCCGTGTCACGCGGTGCGCTGCACGGTCGAGAGTTATGTCACCAGAAACGAGAACTTCGGCGACACGCTCGGGCGCCGCCCGCCGCAGGATCGCCATCACCCGCGCCATGAGTTCGGGCAGGGAAAACGGCTTCACGACGTAGTCGTCGGCGCCGGTCGCAAGGCCACGAACCCGATCGCCTTCCTCACCGCGCGCGGTCAGCATGATGATCGGCAGCTGCCGGGTATCGTTGCGGCCGCGCAGCCTGCGGCAGATCTCTATGCCGGAGACCGTTGGCAACATCCAGTCGAGGAGTACGAGATCGGGCTTTTCCTCGGCGACCAGCAATTCCGCCTCTTCACCGTTCTCGGCATGAAAAACGGTGAAGCCCGCCGCCTCCAGATTGTAACGCAGCAGTTCGGCCAGTGGTGCTTCGTCCTCGACGACGAGGACCTTGGCCGCAAGCGTGCGCGGGACGACATCGGCACGAGCGTCAATCATTGTGGCCCATGAGTGTGGTGCTGGTCCGGTCGCTCTTCGGCCGGTCGTCGGGGATCGACTTTCCGAGCACGAGGTAATGCACCGTCTCTGCAATGTTCGTCGTATGGTCGCCGACACGCTCGAGGTTCTTGGCCCCGAACAGCAGATGCGTGCTGATGCCGATGTTGCGCGGGTCTTCCATCATGTAGGTGAGCAATTCGCGGAACAGCGAGTTGTACATCGAATCGATCTGCTGATCGTCGTGCCAAACCTGCAGCGCTCGGTCCGCATCGCGAGCGGCGTAGGCATCGAGCACCATCTTGAGCTGGTTGAGCGCCAGTTCGACCATATGGCCGAGACCCGAGATCACCGGTTTCGGGTGCGGCTCGTCGGCAATCGCCCGCGCGCGCTTGGCGATGTTCTTGGCGAGATCGCCGATCCGCTCCAGATCGCCCGTGATCCGCAGCGCGGCGATCACGTGGCGAAGGTCGTCCGCGAGCGGCTGGCGGCGGGCGATCATCTGGATCACCTGATCCTCGATGTCCTGCTCGAGCGCATCGACGGAGCCATCGGCGACGATGACGATGTCGGCGAGCGAGGGGTCACGCCGTTGCAGGGCATCGAACGCCTGGCCGAGATTGCGCTCCGCCAATCCGCCCATCTGCGCGATCTTCTTGTCGAGCAGCGCCAGCTCGGCCTCGTAGGATGTAACCGTATGCGTGTTCATGTTCTTTGTCTCCGCCGCCTTAGGGCGACCGCCTAAGCCGAACCATCGCCCCAGCTCTGACATCAGCCGAACCGTCCCGTGATGTAATCCTGCGTGCGCTTGTCGACCGGATTGGTGAAAATCTCTCGCGTCGCACCGAACTCGACAAGGTTGCCGAGATGGAAGAAGGCCGTGCGTTGCGACACGCGCGCTGCCTGCTGCATCGAGTGCGTCACGATGATCATCGTGTAATTGGCCTTGAGCTCGTCCATCAGCTCCTCGACCTTCGCCGTCGCGATCGGATCGAGTGCCGAACACGGCTCGTCCATCAGGATCACCTCGGGTCGCGTCGCGATGGCGCGCGCAATGCACAGGCGCTGCTGCTGACCGCCCGAAAGGCCTGTACCCGGCTCCTCCAGACGATCGTGGACCTCCTTGAGAAGGCCGGCCTTTTCGAGGCACTGCTCGACGAGATCCTTCAATTCACCCTTCGATTTGGTCAGGCCGTGAATGCGCGGCCCATAGGCAACGTTCTCGAATATGGATTTCGGGAAGGGGTTCGGCTTCTGGA
>JAGRKS010000028.1 GCA_020442185.1 Hyphomicrobiaceae bacterium | reverse complement strand
AGACATAGGGAACACTAGCAACTCTATGATTCTAGTGTTGCTGTTGGCACCAACGCTTGGCAGGCCAGCTTGCAGCAAACGGGGACCAAGCGCTAGTGACGCAACGCTAGTTCGGCAAGGGGCCAAGATACGTCATCGTCACCTCGACGGGAAAGCCCCCAACGTTCGCGGTCGCCATGGTCACGGGTGCTGCGCGTTCGAAGGACCCGACGATGTCGATGGTCGCGCCTTCCTCACCCGCATGAAAGCCCGTCACCAGCACGCCCTCCGGCGGAATGTTCATGCGAAGATGGACGCTGTTGCGCTCCATCGCGTGGTCGAAATCATAGGACCCCATGAAGACGCCGCCCCAGCGATCCGAACCGAGGATCTTGCCGTTCCGCAGGACTGCCAGCGCATTTCCGCCATCCGGCATTTCGACACACGTGCTGCGGTACTCGACGTTGTATAGGCCTTCGTCCAACATCTTCGCTCTCCCTTTGACGCGACGCAATTCGTCCGACAACGACGCGGGCGGCAGCATGGCGAGCACACGGAGGTATGCTGCGACCGGCCCTGGCAAAGAGCTCTCACCCGTCGCCCAGAAGCTCACCGTTCGGGGGCTGACCTCGATCAGCCTCGCAAACTCCGACTGCTTCAATCCCAGCCGATCCAATGCTGCTTTAATGCTTAGTTTTGCCATACGCTGTTCAATATAGCTGAATTTGCGTAACTAGCAATAATTTCGTTCGAAGTGATGATATTCGACGATTCGATCGATGAACGCTCCGGCCACCGAAAAGCGTCGCCGACCAGATCCGGCGCATCTTAACGAACATCACCCCCGGATGCCGAAGCCTCCAGGGGTGATGGAAAATCGCATCATGCTGATCGAAGGCCTGAAATTCGACCTTCGCAGATCTTCGATCTTATTCGGCAGCGTCACCGCTGGCGGCCGCCTCGGCTGCCTTAGCTGCCTTTTCCGCCTCGAGCTTGGTGCGCTCCTGAGCCTTCTTTTTCGGCAGCGCCTTCTGCGGGCTATTCTTCGCTTCGCGCTTGGTCAGGCCCGCGACGTCGAGGAAACGAGCGACGCGGTCCGTCGGTTGCGCGCCGACCGAGAGCCAATACTTGCAGCGCTCCTCGTTGAGCTTCACGCGCTCCGGGTTGTCCTTCTTGAGCATCGGATCGTACGTGCCGATCTGCTCGATGTAGCGGCCATCGCGCGGCGAAGCCGAATGGGCGACGACGACGTAGTAGTACGGGCGCTTCTTGGCGCCACCGCGAGAGAGACGGATCTTGACTGACATCGGTAGTTCTTCCTTTCGAAATGCGATGCGCGTCCGGCATCGCTGTACGAGTTGGCCGCTGGAGCGGCTGTTTCCTTCCGGCTCCACGCGGGGCCGGACGATCGGTGTCGAGGGGGCCGTTTTCGGGCCGTGGTAACGCGGCGAAGGCCCCCTCATCCGGCCTTCACGCTTTCGGCGCTAATGCGCCTTTAATTCCATGCGATGCCAACGCACCTCGCTTCGAGAAGCAGCCGCCGGACGACAACGGCGGCCGCCTGTTATTTCTTCTTGCCGGGCAGTCCCGGAAACCGCGGCAGGCCACCGCCGCCGAGCCCCGGAAGACCTCCGCCAAGACCCGGCATGCGGCCGAGACCACCGAGCCCCGCGGGCAGCCCCTTGCCGCCGCCGAGCCCTTCCTTCACGTCCTTCGGAAGCTGCTCCAACGCCTTCGGATCGAGGCGCGCCAGCTCTTCCTGCATCTTGGCCATCTCTTCGGGACTGGGCGCCGCGCCACCGCCCGGCATCCCCATCATGCGACCGAACATGCCGCCTTTCCCGCGGCCCATCTTCTTCATCATGTCGGCCATCTGCAGGTGCATCTTGAGGAGCTTGTTGATCTCCTCGACCCTGCTCCCCGAACCCGAAGCGACGCGCTTCTTGCGCTTGGCGTTGAGCACCTTGGGGTTGCGGCGCTCGTAGGGCGTCATCGACTGGATGATGGCCAGCTGCCGCTTGAAAATTTTGTCGTCCATCTTCGAGTCGGCGAGCTGCTGCTTCATCTTGCCGACACCCGGCAGCATGCCGAGCAATCCACCCATGCCGCCGAGCTTCTCCATCTGCTTCAGCTGCTCGGCCAAATCCTCGAGGTCGAACGAGCCCTTGCGCATCTTCTGCGCGATCTCGTGCGCCTTCTTGGCGTCGATCGTCTGCGCCGCCTTCTCGACCAGGCCGACGATGTCGCCCATGCCGAGGATGCGTCCGGCGATACGCTTCGGATCGAATTCCTCGAGCGCATCCCATTTCTCGCCCGTGCCGATCAGCTTGATCGGCTTGCCGGTGACGGCGCGCATCGACAACGCCGCGCCACCGCGTCCATCGCCGTCGGCGCGCGTCAGCACGATGCCGGTGACGCCCACCTGAGCCTCGAACGCCTTGGCCGTATTGACCGCGTCCTGGCCGGTGAGGCTGTCGGCGACGAGCAGCACCTCGTGCGGATTGGTGTCGCGCTTCACCGCCGCGACTTCGGCCATCAACTCGGTATCGACCGTGACGCGGCCAGCCGTATCCAGCAGGACGACGTCGAATCCGCCGAGACGGGCCGCGTCGAGCGCGCGCCGCGCGATCTGCACGGGCGTCTGGCTGACGACGATCGGCAGCGTGTCGATGCCGGTCTGCTCGCCGAGGACACGCAGCTGCTCCATCGCCGCCGGCCGTCGCGTATCGAGCGACGCCATCAGCACCTTTTTGCGCTCTCGCGTTTTCAGGCGATAGGCGATCTTGGCTGTCGATGTGGTCTTGCCCGAGCCCTGCAGGCCGACCATGAGGATCGCGACCGGCGGCGCGGCGGCGAGATCGATCGGCTCGGCATCGGACCCGAGCACGGCCACCAACTCGTCGTGGACGATCTTGACGACCATCTGGCCGGGCGTGACCGATTTCAGCACCTCGTGACCGACGGCCTTGGCCTTCACCTTGTCGACGAAGTCCTTGACGACATCGAGCGCGACGTCGGCCTCGAGCAGCGCCCGGCGAACTTCGCGCATGGCTTCTCCGACGTCGCTCTCAGAGAGGGCGCCGCGCCGGGTGAGCTTGTCGAAGACGCCTGAAAGGCGGTCGCTCAGGGACTGGAACATCGTTTCTCCTCAAGGCCGGAACCATGCTGGCGCGCCACTGTCGGGAGGGCGCAGCGCATGGCTACGGCATTGTGAACCGGCCAAAGCAAAAAAGCACCCGCGGGCGAATCTCGCCGGCGGATGTTGACCCCCCTGCCTCCCGGCCCAAACGCCAACACGCAATGTGGTGGCAGCTTCGACCATGTCCAGGGCGGCGGCTCGCGTGCTACGGGCCGTCGGAATGGGCCGGAACATGCTGCAACATGGCGGCCATGTCAACGTTCGAGATGGCCGGCAGCGGGATGGCCGGAGACCGCGTCGGCATGCATGCCCGAGACTTGCCCCTGGGGCGCTTTGCGTTCACCCTGCGGCGATGACAAAACGAACCCGACCGGCCGGATTGCGCATCAGGCTCGTCTTCTCCAACCGCTCTTGGATCGGCCCGGGTAAGGCGGATCTGCTCGAGCTTATCCGCGAAACAGGCTCGATCGCGGCGGCAGGACGCAAGCTCGGAATGAGTTACAAGCGCGCCTGGTCGCTGTCGGAATCTCTCAACGCCATGTTCCAGGAGCCGGTGATCGAAAGCTCGCGCGGGGGTGCGGCATTCGGCGGCGCACGGCTCACCAAGACCGGAGAGAAGGTTCTCGACCTGTATCGCCGGCTCGAGGCGAAGGCCGAAAAATCCGCCGCCGCACAAATTTGTGACCTCGAGGCGCTGCTGGCGGCGACGCCCGCGGAACAAACAGTCGAGATGGTGGTCGATATGCCCATCGATATGTCCAACAGGAAATAACGATTGCGCCGGCCCACGGGCCTTGCGATATATTCTCTCGGCTATGTCGCGGAGTGTGAACCCATGGTCCTTGCACGCTTCGGCGTTTGGCGGGCGGTCGCGTTGCTGGTGCTTTCCGTGCTCCCAGCCATCACGCTTGCAGCCACGACCGGTACAGCCGCGGAGAGCATGCGGCCCGTCGTCGTGTTCGCTGCCGCCAGCCTCAAGAACGCACTCGATGAAGTCGCGGACACCTGGAAGAGCGAAACCGGCAAAACCGCTGCAATCTCGTATGCGGGAAGTGCCCAGCTCGCCAAGCAGATCCAGCAGGGCGCGCCGGCCGACATTTTCGTTTCAGCCAACATCCAATGGATGACGGCGTTGGCCGACGCCAATCTGATCCGCAAGGACACGGCGCGCGATCTGCTTCGCAACCGGATCGTGTTGATCGCCCACGGCCGGAACGCCAAAGCCGTCGAGATCGGAGAGGGCTTCGATCTGGCCGGCCGTCTCGCCGACGGCAAGCTCGCAATGGCCATGGTCGATTCCGTCCCAGCCGGCATCTATGGCAAGGCAGCGCTAACATCGCTCGGCATCTGGGGAGCGGTCGCGCCGAAGGTGGCACAGACAGATAACGTCCGCGCCGCATTGACCCTGGTGGCGCGCGGCGAGGCGCCCTACGGCATCGTCTATGCGACCGATGCCGCAGCCACAGACGCCGTCACTGTCGTTGCGACATTTCCGGAGCGGTCGCACCCGCCGATCGTCTATCCCGCCGCGATAACCGCGGAAAGCGACAACTCGGACGCCGGAAACTTCCTGGCGTATCTTTCCTCGCCCGCCGCGCGCGGCTCGTTCGAACGTCAGGGTTTCGCCGTGCTTCAAACAAGTCCAACGAATTAGAGCGCGATAGGTGGACTGGCTCTCACCCGACGAATGGACGGCGGTCAGGCTATCGCTGCAAGTGTCGTTCTGGGCCACGCTCGTAAGCCTGCCTTTCGGCGTGCTGACGGCGATGGCGCTGGCCCGCGGGAACTTCTGGGGCAAGCAGCTGCTGAACGGCCTCGTGCACCTGCCATTGATCCTGCCACCGGTCGTCACCGGCTATATCCTTCTCCTGCTGTTCGGGCGGCGCGGTGCCATCGGTGCTTTCCTCGATCAGACATTCGGACTGGTGCTGGCCTTCCGCTGGACGGGCGCCGCGCTCGCCGCCGCCGTGATGAGCTTTCCGCTGATGGTGCGCGCGATCCGCCTTGCGATCGAGGCTGTCGATCCGAAACTCGAACAGGCGGCGCGAACGCTCGGCGCCAACTCTGCCTGGACCTTCGTGACCGTTACGCTGCCGCTCATCCTGCCTGGCATCCTGGCGGGTGCCATTCTCGCGTTCGCCAAGGCGATGGGCGAATTCGGCGCGACGATCACATTCGTCTCCAATATCCCTGGCGAGACGCAAACTGTGCCTTCTGCGATCTACGCGTTCCTTCAGGTGCCGGGCGGGGATGCGTCCGCGATGCGGCTGGTGCTCGTCTCCGTCGTGGTCGCCGTGACGGCGCTGGCACTCTCAGAGGTGGTCGCAACACGTGTCGCGCGGAGGATTGCCGCAAAATGACCCTCGATGTCGCGCTGGAACACCGGTTCGGAAACTTCGAGATTGCGATTTCATTCGCGGCTCCGCACGGCATCACGGCACTGTTTGGTCGCTCCGGCGCCGGCAAGACGACCGTGATCAACGCCATCGCCGGCCTGGTGAAGCCCCGGTCGGGCCGCATTGTCGCCGACGCCGCGACGCTGTTCGACACCTCCCGCGGCATCGACCTGCCGACGCACGCGCGCCGGATTGGCTATGTCTTCCAGGAAAGCCGGCTGTTCCCGCACCTGTCCGTTCGCCAGAACCTCCTTTACGGCCGCTGGTTCGCCCCCCGCGCCGTCAGGCAACAGCGGCTCGACGACGTGGTCGACTTGCTCGACGTCGCCCGCCTGCTCGATCGCCAGCCCGGCGAACTCTCCGGCGGCGAGAAGCAGCGTGTCGCGATCGGCCGCGCACTGCTCGCGAGCCCGCGCCTGCTGCTCATGGACGAGCCCCTCGCTTCGCTCGACGAAGCCCGCAAGTCCGAGATCCTGCCGTATCTTGAGCGGCTCCGCGACGAAGTTCGACTCCCGATCGTCTACGTCAGCCACTCGATATCCGAGGTCGCCCGTCTCGCAACGACGATCGTCGCCATCAGCGACGGCCGTGTCGCCCGAGTCGGACCAACCGCCGAAGTCATGTCCGACCCCGACACGTTCCCATTGATGGGCCGCCAGGAGGCTGGGGCGATATTGCCGGCGAAGGTTCTCCGGCATGACTTGCACGACGGGTTGACAGAGCTCGTCACGAGCGGCGGACGACTGCTGACGCCACGCGTCGAGGCGCCACCCGGGACCGACGTGCGTGTGCGCATCCGCGCCCGCGACGTGATCCTCGCCCTCGCAGAACCGCAGGGCCTCAGTGCCTTGAACATCCTGCCGGTGACGATCCGCAAACTCGGCAGCCAGGACGGCGTCGTCGTCGATGTCGCAATCACCTGCGGAACCGACGATCTTCTCGTGCGCGTGACACGCCGCTCGGTGGAGCGTCTCGGTCTCGCGGCGGGCAAGTCCTGCTTTGCCGTATTCAAGTCGGTCGCCGTCGCACGCCGCGATATCAGCACGGTCGATGCCAAGCCGGACTGACAGGTTCTTGGATGTCCACTCGAAGCTGTAATCAACCGATCTTGTGGCGCTTCAATTCCCGGACCAGCTCGGTCAACCGGCTCGCGACCTCGAAGCCCGTCTCCACCGTGACCTTCAGCGTCGCACGGTTCTGGATCAGCTGGTTGAGGCGCTCCTGTTGCTCGCCGAAGCCGAAAAACAGCTCCTCCGGCGCCTCGATCTCGCCGTCCTCAACCGCGCACATCACGTCGAAGGCGTTCTGCGAAGCGAGCACCAGCATCGAGGCGACATCATTGACGAGCTGGTGATAGAGCCGGCACGCTTCGCCGTCGACACGTGGTCCATGCACGCCGAACTTCAGGGGCGAGGCACCCTGTGCGCCCTCACCCATGAACAACTTCGGATTACGCAGGAAGCGGCGGAAGATCTCGACCAGCCCGAGGCAACACGTCTCGAGATCGCGCAGCGCCGTGCCGGGTTTCCGCTTCGCCCGTGCCCGGTCCGCCGTCCGGTCTTGCGCGACCCAATTGATGGTCGCGATCGAGGCGATCGCCCCGAGCGCCGCGATGGCGGGCAGCACCGCCGCGAACGGATCGGGCGCGATGCGACTGTCGGCGTCCGCAGGCTTTGCCGAGAATGTCGTCTTCTGGGGTGTTTTCACTACGCCTGCCGTCCGGAGTCGCGAGATCATGACGTCCCCGCCCGGCCTCATTGCTGGTGCCGGCAGCTGCGACGTGCGGGGATGCTGCTACAGGTGAGGCGCCAAGCGCAAGCTCGCATCGCCACCGCCGGCCCCTAACCCACCGTTGACGGGGTGCTGGCGGCTGCTCGCCACCCGGCAATTCCGCGACCGGCCGTCCTTCCGGGGGCGAAGCCCCACCTCGCTCGCCATCGTGAACCGCGCTTAAGAAACCGGTTACCATATTGAAAACAATTGCATTTACTGGCGTTTCCGTGCGCGACGCCGCAGCCCCCTGGTGATACCACTTCGAGGGGAATAACGACCGACGAAAGTGCGCAGATGGCAGACCTGATCTCCACGTTGAAATCCCGAATCAAGCCGCATTTGCCCGAAGTGATCCAGACACAACTCCGCAAGAGACGATTCGCCTCCGACCAGGCGCGATACCGCAACCGCCCGCTCGGCGAGGTGTTCGAGGAGATCTACGAGCAAAACACCTGGGACAATGGCGTGTCCGACGGCATCTTCAGGTCGGGACCCGGTTCGCTACCGGAAGCGACTGCCCTCTATGAGGCGTTCGTCGTCGACCACATCATGCGCCATCCGACGGCGCGGACACTGGTCGACATCGGCTGTGGCGACTTCCAGGTTTCAGACCGCATCCTGGCGGCACTCGCCGCGCGCGGTCGCGATATCCGCTATATCGGCTGCGACATCGCAAGCAACGTCGTCACCTATAATCAAGCCAACAGATCGCGCCCAGGCGTCACGTTCGAGCGGCTCGACGTCTCGACCGAGCTGCCACCCGAGGGCGACATCGTCACCATTCGCGAAGTCTTCCAGCATCTTGGCAACGCCGTGATCCTGGCCGCGATCGCGAACCTTCGCGCCCGTTTCGCGACCGCGATCGTGACGGAATCGGTGCATCCCAATCCGTCGCGTCCGAACATCGATCTCGTCAGCGGCTTTCGCACGCGGGACGGCGCGGATTCTGGCGTCTATATCGACCTGCCGCCGTTTTCCCTCCCCATACTCGAGGAACAGCGGTTCGACTTGTCACCGACGGCTCAATTCCGCACCTCGGTCGTCGCCCTACGCTGATCGATCTGCGATCCGCGATGGCGGCATCGGCGCCAAACCCAGCGCTGCGATACTGGAAGGCGGCTGGTCTCGTGACCAGCCACCATCTGGTCCGCTCAGTAAACGCGGGCTTTCGGTTCGATGTAGCTGATCTCGTTGGTCAGCGTATGTGTATGCACGGGCCGTGTGTCGAGCCGCACGGTCTTCTTCTCGAGATCCGCGAACGCCAGCGTGTGCTTCATCCAGTTGGCGTCGTCACGCTTCGGGTAGTCCTCGCGCGCGTGGGCGCCACGACTTTCCTTGCGGTTCGCAGCCCCCGTCACGGTTACAGCGGCCTGGCAGATCAGGTTGTCGTATTCGAGCGTCTCGACGAGATCGGAATTCCAGATCAGCGAGCGGTCGGTGACGCCAACGTCCTCCGACTCCCTCCAGATCTCCTCGATCTTGCGAACACCTTCGTCCAGCACCGGCCCATCGCGGAAGACGGCACAGTTCGCCTGCATGACTTTCTGCATCCTGAGCCTCAGCTCAGCCGTCGGCCTCTCGCCCTTGGCGTGCCGATAGCGATCGAGCCGCGACAGCGCGAGATCGACCGCGTCGGCGGGCAGTTCCGCCTGTCGCTCGTTGCTGTCGACGACATCCGCGCAGCGCAGTCCTGCGGCACGGCCGAAAACGACGAGATCGATCAGCGAGTTCGAGCCGAGCCGGTTGGCCCCGTGCACCGAGACGCACGCGGCCTCGCCGATGGCCATGAGACCCGGCACGACGTGGTTCGGATTGCCGTCCTTCAGGGTCAGCACTTCGCCGTGATAGTTCGTCGGGATACCGCCCATGTTGTAGTGAACCGTCGGGATGACGGGGATCGGCTGCCGGCGCAGATCGACGCCGGCGAAAATCTTGGCGCTCTCGGTGATGCCGGGAAGACGCTCGGCCAGGATCTTGGGGTCGAGATGGTCGAGATGCAGATGGATGTGATCACCCTCCGCCCCAACGCCGCGGCCTTCGCGGATTTCAACCGTCATCGAGCGCGAGACGACGTCGCGGGAAGCGAGGTCTTTTGCATGCGGCGCATAGCGTTCCATGAAGCGCTCGCCCTGCGCGTTGGTGAGGTATCCGCCTTCGCCGCGCGCACCTTCTGTGATCAGCACGCCGGCGCCGTAGATGCCGGTCGGATGGAACTGCACAAACTCCATGTCCTGCAGCGGCAAGCCGGCACGCAGCACCATGGCGTTGCCGTCACCCGTGCAAGTGTGCGCCGACGTACAGGAGAAGTAGGCACGGCCATAGCCGCCGGTCGCTAGGATCGTCTTCTTGGCGCCGAAAGCGTGAATGGTGCCGTCGTCGAGGCAGAGCGCCACGACACCGCGACAATTGCCCTCCTGATCCATCATCAGGTCGATGGCGAAATACTCGATGAAGAATTCGGCTGAATGCCGGAGTGATTGGCCATAGAGCGTGTGCAGCATGGCATGGCCGGTGCGATCGGCGGCGGCGCACGTGCGCTGTGCTGGCGGGCCTTCGCCGAACTCGGTGGTCATGCCGCCGAACGGACGCTGGTAGATCTTGCCGTCCTCGGTGCG
>JAGRKS010000188.1 GCA_020442185.1 Hyphomicrobiaceae bacterium | reverse complement strand
TACACCCTCTATCTCCCGCGCGATCTGGCCAAGCGCCTCGACGAGATCGCCGTCCTGCGCAATGGCGCCAAGTCGGCCCTAGTCGAGGAGGCGCTGACCGCCAGCCTGTCGCCCAAGAAGCTGCCGGGCGTCGACGACGCCTTAGCCCGCCGCCTCGATGAGCTCAATCGCCGGACTGGAGTCATTCAGCGCGACATGGCGATCGTCACCGAGGCCTTGGCGCTGTTCGTCCGCTACTACCTGATCGTCACGCCGCCAGTGCCCAGCAGCGAGCAAGGGTCGGCACGCGCGCTCGGCAAGGAACGCTTCGAGGCGTTCGTCGCCCAGATCGGCCGGCGCGTCGCCTCCGACCAGCGCCTCGTCTCCGAAGTGCTGGAGACCATCGCCCAGAACAACCCGGATCTTTTCGCCAGGGCCGACATCGCCGAGGCCAAGGCAATGAGCGGGACGACAGAAGAAAGCAAACCTGACGGGACCAAGACGGGGCCCTCGCCCTGGCAGGAGGACCTTCATGGCTGATCGCTATGCTTTCGATCCAGCGCAGGAGGCGCACGACCGCAAGCGCCAGATGCTGCGCACGGCGTTCGGCCCGCGCATCGCCACCGCGCTCGCCGATCCGGGCGTGCTCGAGGTCATGCTCAACCCCGACGGCCACCTGTGGATCGATCACGCCCTTAACGGCCGCAAGGACAGCGGCGTGCGCATCGGCAGCGCCGAGGCCGAGCGCATCATCCGCCTCGTCGCCACCCATGTGCGCCGCGAGGTGCACGACAAGGCGCCGATCGTCTCTGCCGAGCTGCCCGAGACTGGCGAGCGCTTCGAGGGCATCATGCCGCCCGTCGCGCCGGCTCCGTGCTTCTCGATCCGCAAGCCAGCCGATGTCATCTTCCGGCTGCACGATTATGTCGTCGCCGGCATGATGTCGCCGCGCCAGTCCGCACTGCTGATGGGAGCGGTCATCGACCGCAGGAACATCGTCATCGTCGGCGGCACGTCGTCGGGCAAGACGACGCTGGTCAACGCGCTGCTTGCCGAGATCGCGCTGCACGACCAGCGCGTTGTCATCCTGGAGGACACGCGCGAGCTGAAATGCGCCGCGCCCGATTGCGTGACCTTACGCACCAAGCCCGGCGTCGCCTCGCTGTCCGATCTGGTGCGCTCGACGTTGCGCCTACGTCCCGACCGCATCGTCGTCGGTGAGGTGCGCGGGCCCGAGGCACTCGACATGCTGAAGGCCTGGAACACCGGTCATCCGGGCGGCATCTCGACGCTGCATGCGAACTCGATCCCTGCAGCATTGCTGCGCCTCGAGCAGCTGGTGCAGGAGGCCGTCATCACCGTCCCCCGCGCGCTGATCGCCGAGGCCGTTGACGTCCTCGTGTTCATCGCCGGCCGCGGTCCCGACCGCCGCATCGAAAGCCTCTCGGAGCTCGACGGCCTCGATGACGACGGCGACTACGTCCTCAAGCCGATGGGCGCGCCCGTGCTGCGACCGGTGGCGTCATGAACGACAATCAACCGCATGATCGCTACGCGAGCGGGCCACGGGCCCGCGCCCGTCCGGGGGAAGTGTCCCCCGAGCCCCCTCCTTTTTGGGACAAAAGACGGGTGGCCTGGCGGGTGTCCCGCCAGCGGGAGCGCGAGGGCCGGCCCTCGCTCGCGAAGCGACTGCTTCCCCACCTCGCGCCGTTCCTCATTGCCTGCACGATCACAAGCCTCGCCCTTCTCGCAACATGCGCCACCGCGACCGCAGCGGGGTCGGGCATGCCGTGGGAAGCGCCGATGCAGCGCATCCTGGAGTCGATCGAGGGACCGGTCGCCAAGATCGTCGCGGTGATCATCATCATCGTAACCGGGCTGAGCCTCGCCTTCGGCGACATCTCCGGTGCATTCCGGCGGATGGTCCAGGTCGTGTTCGGTCTGTCGATCGCGTTCGCCGCGACCTCGTTCTTTCTGTCGTTCTTCGCCTTCGCCGGCGGCGCGCTGATCGAGTGAGGCAGCCATGATCGGACAACCAGACGAGATTCCCGGCTTCGAGGTGCCCGTGCACCGATCGCTCACTGAGGCGATCCTGATCGCCGGTGCACCGCGCAGCTTCGCGATTCTCAATGGCACGCTCGCCGCCGCCATCGGGCTCGGCCTGCGCGTGTGGTTGGCCGGGCTGGTGATTTGGATCGTCGGGCAGGCGCTCGCCGTGTGGGTGACGCGCAAGGACCCGGATTTCCTCGTCGTGCTGTCGCGCCACGCGCGCCACAAGGGAGCACTCGCATGCTGAACCTCGCCGAATACAGAAAGACGGCGGCGAGCCTCGCCGACTATCTGCCATGGGCGTGCCTGGTCGCGCCCGGCATAGTGCTCAACAAGGACGGCTCGTTCCAGCGCACGATCCGCTATCGCGGCCCGGACCTGGAAAGCGCAACGGAAGCGGAGCTCGTGTCTGTCTCTGCGCGGATCAACAACGTGCTGCGCCGGTTCGGCTCGGGCTGGGCGCTGTTCTTCGAGGCCGAGCGCATTCCGGCCAACGACTATCCGGCAGGCAGGTTTGCCGATCCGGTGTCATGGCTGGTCGACGAGGAGCGCCGTGCGCATTTCAGTGCGGTGGGTACGCATCATGAGAGCTGCTACTACCTGACGTTCCTCTACCTGCCGCCGCCGGAGAATGCGCGGCGCGCGGAGCGGTTCTTCTACGAGCGCCCGAAGTCGGAGCCGGTGGACGCCGACGCATTTGCCGCGCTGGAGGTGTTCCAGACTGAGACCGACCGCGCGTTCGAGTTGTTCAGCTCGATCCTGCCCGAGTGCGAGACGCTCGATAGCGCGGCGACGCTGACCTATCTGCACGGCACGATCTCGACGCGGCGGCATGCCGTGTCCGTGCCGCAGGTGCCGATCCATCTCGATGCGGTTCTGTGCGATACGCCGCTGGTCGGCGGCATCGTGCCGCGCCTGGGAGATCAGCATCTGCGCGTGCTGACGGTGCTTGGTCTGCCTGCCACCACGCGGCCCGGGTTGCTGGATACGCTGAACGACCTCGGCTTCTCCTACCGGTGGCTGACGCGCTGGATCGCGCTGGACAAGACCGAGGCGACAAATCAGCTGACGAAGCTGCGCCGGCAATGGTTCGCCAAGCGCAAATCGGTC
>JAGRKS010000027.1 GCA_020442185.1 Hyphomicrobiaceae bacterium | reverse complement strand
ATCCTTATTGAGTACGGACCCTAGTCCCGATTGCTGGCTGGGCGCGCGGGCCCTGGCGCCGCTTTCCGGCGTGGGTCGCGCTTCTCGGTCTTCTGATCGCCATGGGCGTGACCGCGCCGATGCTGATTGCGGCACCACGGGAAGCGTTTTGCGGCACCTATGCCGTCGATCCGTTCCGAGGCTTCTACCAGCTTGTCATCGAGGCGGGCGCCATCATCACCTTGTTCGCGCTGGCCGCCCACTTCCGCGGGACGGAGCAAGAAGCACAGGCACCTATCGCTCTGCTCATGGCGAGCGTCGGCGGCATGGGTCTCGCCGCGGCGACCGATCTCGGCCTGATTGTCCTGTTTCTGCAAATGGTGAGCTTTCCATCCTATCTCCTGGTTTTGCTTGTTCGCAGCGACAAGCCCGCTCAAGAAGCCACTTTCAAATACTTCCTGTACGGCGCCGCGGCACTTGCCGTGATGGCTTACGGTCTCACATTCCTGTTCGGCCTGACCGGCAGCTTGAACCTGCGTATCATCGGCACCAGCCTCGCAGGCGCCGACAGGGCCTGGATCGCCCTCGCTTTCGGCCTTGTCCTCGTCGGCTACGGTTTCGAGATGACACTCGTGCCGTTCCATGTCTGGGCGCCGGATGCGTTCCAGGGCGCGACGGCCCCGGCTTCTGGCTTCGTCTCCGTCGTGCCGAAAGTTGCAGCCTTCGCGGGCCTCCTGCGCCTTCTTCTCGAAGCGCTGCCGCATAACCTCGTTCCGTGGCCCGTAATGCTTGCGATCATCGCCGCGGTCACGATGAGTTTCGGCAATCTGATGGCGTTGCGCCAGACAAGCCTGAAACGACTCCTCGCATATTCGAGCATCGCCCAGGCAGGCTACATGCTGATGGCCGTTGCGGCCGCCGAACGTACGCCCGGCGCAATGCCCGCTGTCGGCTATTACCTTGTTGCCTATCTCTGCATGAACCTCGCCGCTTTTGCCGTCCTGGCACAGGTCGAGCGCATGTTCGGGAGGGACGATTATGTCGCAATCCGCGGGCTCGGGCGATGCGCCCCGTGGTCCGCGGCAGCGCTGGCACTCGCATTGTTGTCTCTTGCGGGTATCCCGCCGCTCGCCGGCTTCGCCGGCAAGGTGTTCCTGCTGATGGCGGCGATCGCCGGCGGCTTCGCCTGGCTGGCGGTCGTCGCCGCTCTCAACATGGCGCTCGCGCTCTACTACTACGCCGCCATCGTTGCCGAAATGTATTTCCACGAGCCAGAGCGGACTAAGGCTGTCGCCGCCAGGGCAGGCTACGCCTGGGCGATCGGATTGTGCACCGCCGGGACGATCGCCTTTGGGGCAATTCCCACCTTGGCCCTCAGCGTCGCGCAACTCGGATCGAGCATGCTGCGATGAGACGCCTTCGGCTCTGTGCATCGGGTGAGAATACAAATGGGCGATTTAGAAAGGTGAGAGTTGAAGGAACGGTTCAATCAGACCTGGCAATTTATCGAAGCCGTCGAGCGCGCCCCGACGGCGGCTTCCGTTGAGCGTTGCTTATTGAATCTGGCCGGCCGTCTCGGATTTACCGCCATATTCGGCGGCATCGTTCCGTTTCGGCGCCTGCCGCCGGCGGAAGTCTCGGCCCGCATTTTGTTTCAGCATTTTCCGGTCGAGTGGGCTGATCGATACAACAGCAAAGGCTACCTATTTCGCGATCCGATCGTTCATCGGCTTCGCTCCGACCGTATGCCTTTTGGTTGGAAGGATGCCTATACGACGTGCTCGCGGCGTAGCGATGTAACCCTGATACAAGGAGAAGCCTCCGAGTTCGGGCTGCGGCATGGTCACGTCGTTCCCATTTCCATGATCGATGGCGGACTGGCAGCCGTTTCGTTTGGTGGGCGATGCATTGATAGCAACACAGAACATCTGTCCGTTCTGAATTTTGCCGCGAGCTACGCGGTCGGCAGTTATCTCCATCACGCCGAATCCCGGAGGCGGCACCATAATGGCAAGCTGACACCGCGCGAATCGGATTGTCTGCTTTGGGCGTCAGAGGGGAAGACCGACTGGGAGATATCGGTCATTCTCGGGATCTCGCGTCCGACCGTCACGAAGCACCTTCTCTCCGCAAGGCAGAAGCTTAACGCAGTAAACAGGGCGCACCTCATCGGCGAAGCGATCCGCCAAAAGATCATCCGCTGAAGCGCACGCGGTCAGCGCTGCCGCTGGCCTTTGATCGACTGCGTGTCGCCCTTGGCGGCCTCCAGCTCCTGCACGATGCGCTCCTGCTCGGCACGCAGCTTTGCGAGCGCGTCGGTTTGGACCAGGCCGTTGGGGATGGTCTGGCCGGGGTGCTCAGCGATCATGCGCGCCGCGTCCGCGGCCGCCGGCGCTTCGCGGGCTTCCCGCGCGGCCGACTGCTGCGATCCGGCGACGACCGCCCTTTCGGCGCGGAGCTCTCTTTGCGATGTGGGCTCCATGGCCGCATTCGTCTCCTGCCGCCGCTCCGCGTCGACCGCGCGGTCAGCGAGACGCTCGGCAGCGAGGGCTTCGCGCCGTTCCTGCGTGCTGACGTCCTGGGCGCGGGCGACGAGCCTGTCCGCGTTCGCCCCGACGATCGCCTCGACCTCGCTTCGGCTAAGCTGCTGGATGCCGCGCGCCTGCGCCCGCTGCAGGTCGATCCTGTTCGCGAGCGTTTCCAGGTATCGCGCCGACGTCTCGCGGAATTGCTGCTTGGTCTGGCCGTCAAGCAGGTCGCTCGTTCGCGACACCGCCTCGTTCATGACACGCAAGTCTTTCGCCATCTGCTCCGACGTGATCGCCATCGCTGGATTCTCCTTCGTCAAGTGCTCGACACGCTTCCCGATCGCCTGCAGGATCCCGCCGACGGCCTGCGCCAGGAGCAGCCGCTCGAGCATGTCCTTCGCCTGCGGATTCTGCGGCTGCTCGGCTGCCACGGCGCGCCACGCGACCACGCTTTCGTTCACCGCCGCGCGCGCCGGCGGCGACATCGGCAAGCGAATCGGGTTCGAACGCGCGACCGCGATGCGCTGGCGCGCGTTGTCGATGAGCCTGCGGTTGGCTGGGTCGGCGGCGTAGGCCCGGTCCCGCGCCTCGCGCGTCGGCCGCGGCCGGTCGGCGGCGTCGACGATCGCCTTGTCCTTGGGGCCGTAGCTCTGCGACGACGCCCTCTCGCGCGCCGACGTCGCGACGATGCGCAAACCCTCCGCCTGGGCGTGCTGCGCGTAGGCCGTGCGCCACTCGCGGAACGTCTCCGGCCCCGGGTGCAATTTCTGGCCGGACTCGCCTTTCGCGGCGATGACGGCGTGGACGTGGATGTGGCCGGCCGCCTCCTTGTCGAGGTGGATGCCGAACATGAACTTGTGGTCGCCGAAGCGGTCGTGCAGGAAGCTGCGCGCGGCGCGACGCAGCGCCTCGACGTCGGTGCCCGCCTTCGCCGACAGCATCAGGTGCATCGTGTCGCGCACCGACTGCGAGCGCAGCGACGGCCCCCACTCGCGCGCCGCGATCCGGGTGTCGGCGACGTTGGCGATGGCCTTGCCCTTGTCGTCGACGGCGCCGCCGTGCTCGACCAGCCTATTGAGCCGGTAGGTGACGCCGTCGCGGCCGTGGTTCGTCATCCCGGGCGACGCGTCGATCGCCTGCGTGTCGACTCCGGTCGCCGCGTGGATGCGGTCCTTGATCTTCCTCTCCGACGCCATGTCGAAGCGCTTGCGGGCGAAGCCGTGCTCGCGGTCCCCCACCCGCTCCTGGCGGACGCGGAACCGCTCCTTCGCCGGCCCCGCCAAGGCGATCACCAGGCGCGCCTCGAGCTCGCCCAACTCCGTCGTGTCGAGTCGGTAGACGTAGCGGTGTCCGGCGAAGCCGGCCGCGACCGCCTTCTCGTAGGTCTCGCGGCCTTCCTCGCTGTCCTTCACGCCGCGCAGGCTCAGGCGGACGGCGCCGACGTCCTGGCTCTCCGCCCGCTTCGAGAAGTTCACCGACCAGGCTTTGATCTCGTCGGCGACTGCCTCGCGGTCCGTCAGCATCCGTCCGTCGTGGGTCTCGAGCGGCACGTCCTCGCGCTGCGCGTACTGGCCCGTCTTCGTGGCCCGGACGGTGCCGTGGGCCCAGGACAGCACCTTGACGACAGCCGGCTGGTAGCCGGAGGCGAGCTGGCGGGCGCGCCCGGCGGCGCCCTGCCCTCCCCCACTGAGCCCGCCGGCGATCGGCGCCGGCGCAGAGGGACATGGTGAGGTTGCTCCACCGCCGCCTCCGCCCGCCGACGATCCCGGCAGCGAGCGCGACCGCTCCTCGTCGCGGCCGCCGGTGATCGTCTGGCCACGGATGACCTCGTGGGCCGGAGGCACCTTGGCAAGCGGCGCGACGCGCGCCGCGCGGGCTCGCGGCTCCTCCTCGAGGCCGCCGAACGATCGCGGCTGTCGCCGCGACTGGGCGGCGACGCCGACGGCGGTCCGCGCCGCCTCGACCTGCGCCACCCACCAGGCGATCTGGGCTGCGCGGTTCATCGCGCCTCCTCGGCCGGGATCTCGGACGGCAGTGGTAGCCCGGCCTGGCGCCGCAGTTTCGAGCCGTAGGCGACAGTCATCTCGGTCAATTCGTCGTTGATCGCGGCGACCACCTCGTGCAGCCCGCGCCACACCGGCTCGGTGTCCTCGATGCGCACCGCCTGGCCGCGGTGGATGGCGCGCAGGACCTGCGAGAGGTTGCGGCCGACCATCCGGACCTGCTGGGCGAGCTCGACGACGGCGCGCGTGTTCTCGGCCGACAGCGCCGGACCGGCCTGCACGGACGCACGAATGAGGCGACGCACCACCTCGGCCTTGGGAACGCCGAAGAGCACGACGGCCGCCTGCAGCCGCGCCTCGTCGGCGTCCGACAGCTCGGTCCGAAGCCTCGGCTTGCGTCGCGGTGCTGTGGCGGAGCGGGCCATCGGCGCTCCCCTTCCCTTCCCGTTCGCGCGGCTCTGCCGCCGTTGCGCGTCAGCGCTTTCCGACTGCGTCCAGCAGTCGCCACCCGGTTTGGCCCACAAACCGGTATCTTGTCAACCAATATCTAATAAATCGACTATAAGACTGCCACTAACGGAAAGCGTCCACGACGGAAGGACCAGACCCGCTCACCGGACTGCACCCACGGGACGCAATCAACGCAACTCGGCAGCGACGCAATGCGGTAATGCCGCAACACCGGAATGAAGTATGTCTCTAACACCGCAATGCCGTACAACCGCAGCGTCGTAGTGCTGCGTTGCCGCTTTCACGCATTGCCGCAATCCCGCAGTAACGCGTCGCCGAAGCACCGCAATGACGGAACACCGCAACGACGCAATCGCGCACTACCGGAATGACGAAGTGCGGGATTGCGGTATATCTATTATACCGTATGTTAGGCGCTCGATTGCATCACACCAAGGAGGACGCTTTGCCGAGCATCTTCGCTGTCGCGAACCCGAAGGGCGGCAGTGGCAAGACCACGGTCGCGATCATCCTCGCTGGCGAGTTCGCCAAGCACGGCTACTCCGCCGCGATCGTCGACGCCGACCCGCAGGGGTCCTCATACCAGTGGCACGCGTCGTCCGTCGCGCGCGGCCTGAGCCCGCAGGGCGTCGACCTCGTCCGCGCGCCCGACGAGGCGGCATTGGTCCAGGCAGTCGAGCGGCTCGCCGGCTACGACGTCGTCGTCATCGACACGCCCGGCTACTACGGCGAGGTCCTGGTCCAGTCGGCGCTTCGGGCCGACCTCGTGGTGCTTCCCTGCAAGGTCCACACGTTCGACGCCTCGCAGGTCGTGCGGACGATCCGCAACCTCAAGCAGCACGCGGCCACGGCGCAGCTGCCGATGAGCCAGCACCGCGTCCTGTTCAACGAGTACGACAGCCTCGACCGCAACACGCGCCCGTTGCGCGAGGTCGTCGCCTATCTCGATTCGGAGCATGTCCCGGTATGCGCGACGGCGCTCTACCGCCGCGTGACCTTCCGAACCATGACCAGCGGCTTCGGCACGCTCTACCAGATGAGTGACAAGGACGAGTCCGTGCGCAAGGCGCGCTACAACGCCAACCGGGTCGTGCGCGAACTGCTCGCCGCGAGCCAAGGCTCCACGGACGAGACCGCCGCATGAGCGACGGGGCGCCAAGCGACAAGCCGGACCGGCCTCCCCTGCCCCGCGACGCGTTCCGCGCGCAGCGCGTCGGCGCGGCGCCCGCGCAGAAGCCAGTGCTCCAGCCCGTGGTCGTCACCCCGGCCTATGACGACCCAGTCACGCCGGCGCCGCCGACGCAAAGGAGATCGTCGTCGGAGACGGCCGAGGCCGTCCAGCCGAAGAAAGCCACTCGGTCGCAGCGCGATCGCAACCCGCTCGAGCCTTACGGCGAGCGCGCGTCGTCGCGGCCATACGCGCTGCGCTTGCCCGACGCGATTGACCTCGCGCTTCGCCAGCTCGCCGCCGAAGAGCGCACGCAGCCTTTGCGCGTTGTCGACCGCGCCATCCACGACCTCCTCAAGCGGCTCGGCCGGTTGCCGCCCGTCGACCAACCGTAGTCGCCGGAGCGCGAAGGAGACCGCGCGGGGATGAACAGCCTCTACGCGCTTTCGTCCGGGAAGGAAGGGATGGGTGGGGTTCGCGCAGCCGGGGACTTTTGGCGCTGCGCGGCGCCGAGCGCCATCAGCATGGGCCACACGGAGAACTGGCCGGCCGAGGCGCGTCGCGCCAAAGTCCTCAGGTAGCCGCCGGGATTTCTGACCGCGCTGCCGCGTTGCAGAATAAGTGCGAGCGTGACGCTTGCGGAGCCCGGCCCCATCGCAGCGCAGGTTTCCTCCCAAGCGCTTGGGCTGACGCCGAGCAAGGGGCGCACGATCGCCGCGGTGTCGGTGACATCACGCGCCGTGCGCAGGCCGTCGCGCGCGTAGTCGACGAAGTCGGGGCACGTCTCGGCGACGAGCCGCACGGGGACGGGGAGCGCAGCGTCGCGCCGCGGTTCGGTGTGGCAGGGCTCGCCGGCGCTGCCGCCGCCCTCGGCCGCCGGGCATTCTGTTTCGACTGTCGCGTCGCGACAGGTCGCAGGCTCGATGCGGCTCTCCAGGAGGTCGAGGATCCGTCTCGACAGCTCGGCCAACGCCGAAGCGAGCGGCTCCAGGGCCTCCCGGCGCGCGGCGCGCGGCCGGCCGTCGAGCAGCTCCCTGTATTCGCGGTGGAGCGCCGGAAGGTCGGCGTCGACGTGCTGCTCGACGCCGTACGAGAGCATCTTCGCGATGTCGCGGCGGGCAAGCGTGATCTGCTCGCGCAGCGCGTCCACTACCCGGCGCTCTTCGACTATGCGGGCGGCGCGGTCGGCCAGCTCATCGGCGCTGGCAACGAGCGGGCTGAGGTCGAACCCGAAAGCCTGCTCGATGCCGCCGCCCGGCGCGCGCCTCGCGTAGCGCTTTCCGTTGGGGCTATCGCGGCGAAGAATGAGCCCGGCATCCACCAGGGCAGCAATGTGCCTGCGAAGTGTCGACGCGGGGATGCCGTGCGCCCGCAGAGAGAGCTCTCGGTTCGACGGGAACACGACAAGGTCGTCCGTCCCGAGCGTGAGAACGGTGTCCGGGTGGAAGCTCAAGAGTGCGTTCAGCACCGTCAGCGACCGGTCGGAGAGCCGCAGCTCGGCCCTCGCCTCGCAGACGTGGCGAAACGTCTTCCACTTATGCGCGGCCTTGCCGGCCGGGCACAGCATGACGTCTCGCTGCACGCGCAGTGCAGTCGCGGATAGTGCCCGCGGCCCGAAGGGGGCGGTTGGATTGAGGCTAGGCATCTGCATTCGCGTCCTCTCATCGCGAGAGCGCGTGGCAAACAAAGACCGTGGCGTGAACACGCGCGAGTCTCTTGATCTGTCGGGTGGCGCGGGCTAGGATGCTGTAGCGTTTACGAGGCACCGCTGGCGATTGGCGTCGCCAGCCCGCTGACCCTCTTGAGAGACCCGGCTCTGCCGGGTTTTTCTTTGTCCGAGCGCGCTCCTGTTGTTGAATCGAATCCGTCTATTATATTGAATGTTAGACGACCGTCCAACGTGTGAGTTAAACGCGCGGGAACGCCGACGTCGGATTAGCGAGGGACGCGAGCGGCTCGATGAACACGAAGGTCTCCGGCCGCAAGGCCGCCCACGCGGCTCGCGGCAACACGCTGCTCGTCGCCTTCCAGGATGCGCTCGAGCGCCTGCGCAAGGAGATGGGCCTGACGCGGTGCGCCTTCGCAGAGCGCCTCGGCATTCCTCGCTCGAGCTACTTCCACCTGATGACCGAGGCGGCGAACCCGAGCCTCGACTACATCGAGCTGATCGCCGAGCGCGCCGGCGTCGAGCCGATCGCGTTCCTGGGCAGGGCCGGCCAGAGCACGCGTCGATTCAGCGCCGGCGCGCGCTAAGTCGAGTCGCCTCAACAAGAAATTCGCTTGGTCAATGTCCAATATTCTAGACTTTGACAAAGAGGTGTGGTGATGCTGGGGCGTGCCCAACGCGTAGCAGAGCCGGCCGAGATGTCGCCCGTCCGAAAGCCCCAGTCTCTCGATCACTCGGTCCTGAACGAGATGCTGGCGATTCGGATGCAGCAACTCGAGATCGAGAACGGCGGCGCGGAGGCTTTCCTGGCGAAGACCGGGCTCGCCCGCCACACCTACTACACAATGGTGCGCGGCATCGGGAATCCGACCATCCGGACGATCGAGCGCATCGCGACGAGCCTTAACATGAGCGTGTTCGAGCTCCTGGGCTTCGACGTCGCCGACGCACGGCGCGCGCTCAAGAAGAGCGGCGTCAACTACGACGACCTGATGTCGGCGATCACCAAGAAGAACCGCGCCGATCGCGCGCTGGCGCGACAGACGCGATCTCGGAAGCTGCCGTCCTGACGCTCGCGGGAGCGAGTGGGGAGGCTCGCGCCTCCCCGTCGCCGGTCTAGGCGGCCGAGCGCTCCGCAGCCTGGGCGAGCCGGCCGAACTCGACGCCGATCAGGTCGACGGTGTAGATCCGTTGGCCGTCGCGCTCGTAGCTGTTCTGCCGCACCCGGCCACGCACGTGCACCAGGTCGCCCTTGCTGACGTGCTCGTTCACGTAGTCCTGGATCGACTTGGTGAAGATCGTCACCTCGTTCCAGTGCTGGTCGTCCTTCCACTCGCCGCCCTTGTCCTTGAAGGGGTAGTTGGCGCAGACCGTGACGCGGACCGTCTTGCCGACTTGCTTGATGGTCCCGACGCGGCCGATGAGGGTGAATTCGGCGATGTTGCGCATAGTCTCTCTCCATCCTGTGGGGCTGCGCCCCGTTGCGATGGCGATCCGTCATGGCCGGGAAGGCGGCACAGAGCCGGAGCCCGCGAGACGCGGGCGGAGGGCGAGCGCAGCGCTGCGCCCCGTCAGCCCGTGAATTTTGGCGCCGCAGGCGCGTGCGCGAGGAATGCCGACGGGCCCCGCTTGCGGGTGGCGGCAGGGGAAAATTCTCGGGCGCAGGGGCCGCCGTGCCGGCGACGGCCATAGGAATCCAGCCATGCAACCGGGAGCGCTGCCCGAACGGGAGAGGCGAGCAGTCGTCGCCGTGCCGTCATCGCCCCACGCCGGGCCAAAGTTCGGCGGCAGGGATTCGCGTTGTCCACGCCGATCCACCGCGGGCGTAGTGGCAGCGAGAAAACGCCGCGCTGGATCTCGGGGCGATCACCAGCAATCGACGGCCTTTCGAACCGAACCAGCAACGGCGACCGGCCGCCATGCGCTCTGGCCGAACGGCAGGACCGCTGCGCAAACGGCCTGGGCAACCCGGGACCCGGCCCGTGGGGTTCCGGCCTCGCCGCCGCGAACCTCGGACCGACCCGCCGGCGCCGGGCGCGCTTCCCCGAGACCGCCACGCCGTCACGCCGACCGCTTGGTGCGCAGTTGCGCGTTGACCTGCGACATCAGGATCGGCCCGAGCGAGAACTCCCCGGCCTTGGCCTTCTCGGTCAGGCCGCGCAAGTAGCCCCCGGCCGATCGAATGGCCGCGCCGCGCTGGAGGATGCATGCCACCACCACAGCGGCCTGCATTTCGCCCATCACGGCTTGCGCCTCCTCCCAGGCGCTGGGGCTGATCCCGAGCATCGACCGCACAACGGCCGCCGTCGCCAGCAGGTCCCGCCAATTCGAAATCCCGCCCTTGGCGTAGTCGGCGATGTCGGGGCAAGCCTTCATCACCAACCCAAGGGGATAGGCCGTCTCCGCAACCCTCGGCGTTTCAGGTTCTGGCACCGCCCTCGCCGCCCGGCTTCTTCGAGAGCCAGGTTCAAGATCAATTAAGGGGTCTGGATTTGAATTTTGTATGTGGCGCTCACTTCGGGACTCATTGGCGCTCATATCTTGTGTTTTGACATGGCTTTCCAGCAAGTTGAGGACGTCGTCGGCCAGTTGCGAGAGCTCCTCGGCCGCCGCCTCGAGCTGGATGCGGGTCGCTGTGCGTGGAATCCCCTCGACGATCGAGCGGAAGCCGGCATGCACCTCGGCCCAGTCCGCAGGCCCCTGCCCTCCCCTGCGCGTCGGAACGCCCTCCTCGATGCCCGTCGCGATCATTTTGGCGATGTCGCGCCGGCACAGCGTGATGCGCTCGCGTGCGAGCTTGATCGCGCGCGCTTCGGCCTCCACGGCCGCCGCCAGGCTCTCGAACTCCTCTGAGCGGACGACGAGCGGCGAGAGGTCGAAGCCGAACGCCAGCTCGATCTCGCCCGATGCGCCCTTGCGCGCGTAGCGCTTGCCGTTGGGGCTGTCGCGGCGGACGATCAGTCCAGCGTCGACCAGCACCGCGAGGTGGCGTCGCAGCGTCGACGCCGGCATGCCGTGCGCGCGGAGCGAAAGGAGTTGGTTCGACGGGAAGACGACGAGGTCGTCCTCGCCCGTCAACGCGGTCTCGGGGTGGAACGTGAGAAGCGCGTTCAGGACCGAGAGCGCGCGCTCCGTCACGCCGAGGCTCGGCCGCGCCCGGCAGATCGCCTGGAAGATCTTCCACTTGTGTACGACCTTCTCGGGCGGCCGCGATGATGCGGCGATCTGCGTTGCCACGTGGGCGAGCGTCAGCGATCGCCGCCCGAAGGGCGTCGTCGGTGTGTGTGGTTCCATGTCTTGCCCTCATGCGGGCAAAGGAAATCTGCTCGCCGAAACGGCGAAAAAATCGCGACGTGACTCTTGACTGCGATTCGCGGAAGTGTGATTCTCAGTGTCGCCAAACAACTAGAGAAGGGCTTCCGGAACTCCGTTTCGGGGGCCTTTTTCTTTTGCCGTGCTGCTCCTGGTTCGCGGTTGACGGGTGAGGCGCCTACGCCTCGTCGCTCTCCTTCGCCCTGCCCGATTTGGTGAAGGCATCGAACAGGTCTGGGAGTTGCTTGACCAGAAAGTCTGCGAACTCAGCAGGCACCTTCTTGTCGATAGAGAGTTTGAGGGCGCGGTCGGCTCGCTGGACTTGGGCGATGCGCTGCCCGTCGTGAGCGACGACGGGTCTGGATCGAGGCTTCTTCGCAGCGTCGGGCTCGGTGCGCCGGGCGGCCGCGTTGAACGCGGCAAGAAATCTGCTGTCTGAATCCCCGGATGCGAACGCTCCATCGCTGATCGCCGCTCTGGTCCGTTTGACCGCCGCGCCGTCCGCGAGCATGTCGGCGAGTGTCTGCCATCGGCCGCGTCCGATTTTTGGGGCCTTGCCGATTGCGTCGATGATGGCGCGTGGGATTGCGTTAGCGACCGCAATCAGTTTCGAGGCTTCCGCCCTGTCGATCGCGAGTGCGTCCTGGACGACGGATCGCTTGTGGCCGGCGTCTTCGATGTGCACCGCAAAGATCGCGCGCTCGATGAAGCTCAGGTCTTCGCGTGGCGCGTTTTCCAGGCCTTGGGCGACCACGAGTGCTTCGTCGCTCAATTCCTTCAAGATTGCCCGCACGGGTATTCCGAGCTCGCGGGCGATCCGGACTCTGCGATGGCCGTAAGCGCTTTGGTATCGACCGCGTGTTGTCGGGTGCTCACGCACCAGCACTGGGACTTCTTGCCCTCGCTGCGCGATCGACTGCTTCAGAAGCTCGTAGGTGGTGGTGTCGTCGTCACGGAATCGGTCGCTGACCGGTGACGGATCGACGAGCTCGGCGTCGATCTCGATGATCATCCCGCCTGCCGCGATTTTGTCGCGCAGCTCCTGGTTCTCTCGCTCGACCTCTGAGAAGGAGTCCTTGAGCGAGCGGACGGCTCCGGAGGAGACACGCGTTGGCGCCGCCGGGAGATTGTTGTCAGCGGACAACGCGGGCGCCGGGGGTGCGGTGAAGAGGTTCTTGATCGTGTCGGTGCGCTTGCTCATCGGCCCCACACCTTCCTGGTGAGCTGCGCGATCTCGGCGTTGACGGCGTCGACCGACTCCAGTGCCCTGTCGTACGCGCCGCGTCCGACCGACCCGCGATCGAGTTCGTAGAGCGATTGTTTCGTCAGGCCGGCGTTCGCGATCGCCGTCGACTTCCAGACGGTCGCCTGCAGCACGTCGGAGCCGAAAAGGTTTCGCAGCAGGGCGACGATTTGAGCTTCGGGAACGTCGTTCGGGTCGTGGCGCGTGATGACGTAGCGAATGAAATCATGATCGAGCCGGCCACCGGCTTCCTCGATCACCGACATCAAGTCAGACGTCA
This sequence comes from Hyphomicrobiaceae bacterium, assembly GCA_020442185.1. GTDB lineage: Bacteria > Pseudomonadota > Alphaproteobacteria > Rhizobiales > Hyphomicrobiaceae > JAEUMD01. Next base: position 9,505 of record JAGRKS010000027.1, on the reverse strand, counting down.
TCAGGAGAAACTGGCTCATTGAGGCGACATCCACCATTTGGGGATGGATGGTCACGAGCATGGCGGTAGCAGCGTTCAGCGCGCCCATGGTCAGGTAGCCGAGTTGGGGCGGGCAGTCGATGACGACGACGTCGTAGTCGTCCGCGACCTGGTCGATGGCAGTCGCGACGCGGCGGAAGAACAGGTCATGACCCCGTTCGCGGCGTTCGATCATCGCGCGTGGCGTGTGGTGTTCGAACTCCATGAGTTCGAGATTGCCGGGGACCAGGCCAATTCCGTCGAAGTAAGTTGGCCGCACGACCTCGCGCATGGGCCTGCGTTGGTCATCGTATCGGATGGCGCCGTAGATCGTCTCATTCTGCCCGATGTCGAATTCTGGCTGGTAGCCGAACATCGCGGAGAGGGAAGCCTGCGGGTCGAGGTCGATCGCGAGGACCCGTAATCCCGAGAGCGCGAGGTACTGCGCGAGGTACAGAGCAGTCGTGGTCTTTGCCGAGCCGCCCTTGAAGTTGGCGACGGTGATAATCTGGAGCTTCTCGCCATCGCGCCGTCGAGGAAAGAAATCCAACGCCTCCCGCGGCCGAGCCTGGGCGAGATAGGCGCGCAGCTCGTTGATCTGTGCCAGGGTGTATGACCTGCGTCCGCCGTGGCCGATGACGGGGCTTGGGCCAAGCCCGTCGAGGGACAGCTGGCGAAGGTAGCCGTCGGAGACGCGGACTATTTTCGCGACTTCGCCCGAGCTAAAGGAGCGGAGCGACTTGCTCGCGGCGGGAGGAAAGAGCGCCGTTCCGAGCGAGCGGAGCTGGCCGGAGAGGATGCCGGCATGGCGGGTGATCCGCCCGCTGGCGGTCTCGGTCGGCGGCAGTTCGGCTTCCTCTAGGGTCGTCATGCGATCTCAAGACGGTTTGTCTGCGTCAGACGGCGGTTTTCCGTCTCAAGAAAGACACGATTCCCGAGTCGCCGCAAGCGTTTAAGGGTTAATGAAAAGTAAACGCACCGAGAACCGAGCAGAACGCCCGGCATGTTGTCTGCTGACAACATTTCGGGGCCGCACTCCCGATGTTGTCTGCTGACAACACGGCTCTCGGCCCCTCCCGTCACCTCATCAGGAGGCGCGCCGCCCTCCCCTGCGCGCGCTCCGCCTCGTTGTAGTAGCTCGCCGCTTGCTGGACCGACCGGTGCTGCGACTGCTGCATCGCCTCCGGCAACGCCACACCTTGCCGCGCCGCCTCGGTGAGATACCCCGACCGAAGGCCATGGGCGGCGAATTCTTTCGGGTCGAGCCCCGCCATCACGCACCGCCGCTTGACGATCAGGTTGATCGACTGCGGCGTGAGTGCCCGCTCCTCGAGCGCCTCCCAGCGGTCGATCGCGCGGAAGATTGGACCCTTCCGGATGTCGGACCGCTCCAGCCACTCCCGCAGCGCCTCGACCGGCGGGCCGACCAGGAACACCCTGCCCTCGTCGTCGGCGTCGCCGGTCTTGGTCCGGCCGAGCTGGATCGATAGGCACGGCAGAGTCGGCGACCCCGGGTCCGTCGGATCGAGCGGGACGGCCGGTTCGTTACTCAGCTGCTCGACCCGCATTCGCGCCACTTCGCTGCGACGCCGCCCGCCGGAGGCGAAGGCCAGCAGCAGGATGGCTAGGTCGCGCGTGTCGGCGAGCCGGTCCGTCGAACAGGTCGCCGCCAGCCGGTCGAGGACGTCCCGCGTCACGGCACGCTTGCTCTTGCGTCGGCGCGGTCGCGGCGAGGCCCGCACCGCGAGACGCACAGCCGAGCGCAAAGCCGGAGAGCCGAACGGACCTTCAATCCCCTTCCAGCGGTGCAGCGTACCCCAGCTCGCCAGGCGCCGCTTCACGGTGCTCGGCGTGTGCGGTCCGTCGCTGCGGAGCAGGCTTTCCGCTCGGAGCGCCTCGGCGACCCCCGCCGGCATCCCATGCCGGGCATCGCTCTCGCGCTGCGCCGGGTCCCACAGGTGGTGCGCCACAAACTTCAGCGCCAAGGCCTCCGTCGCCGGCCACGGCAAAGGATCTCCGGTCGCAGCTGCCGCCCAGCCCTCGAGGTACGCCAGGTCGGACGCCAGGGCCCGCAGGCTGTTCTCGCCCATGCCCTCGCGCGCGAGGTGCTTGAGTGTCGCGACGTCGTCGTCGGTGAGCAGCTGCGCGAGGCGGTCGCGACGGTCCATCGGCAGGATGGCCGAGAGCGTGTCGAGCTCCAGGGCCCGCCGGGATTCGGCGTCGAGCGATCGGCCTTTGACGATGTCGTGCATGGTGCGCCTCAGAAGCCGTAAGGTCGCTCGGCCCAGCGCAGCAGCACCGCCGCGTCCGGGTCGGGCACACGAACGCGCTGCGCCTTGAGGCCGTCCGCGATCGCGAGGCCGACGTCGGGCTCGACCCAATGGCCGTGGGTCATCAGGAAGAACCAGCCGAAGGGGAAGCCGACCTCGCGGTCGACGGCCTCGATCCGATCCATCAGCTGGTGGACCGACGTTTCCGGAGTCATCAGCAGGCGCTCTCGCGGCATCTTCAGGGGCCGCGGGATGAAGCCGACCTCGCGTTCGCCCTTGTGGGTGTAATCGCGAACGTCCAGCGCCCAGTGCGCAAAGACACGCTGCGAGCGGGCGCTCGAGTCCTCCCAATCGCGGAAGAAACGCACTTCACGCGGCACGAACTCGAAATAGTCCGGCACCAGGTCCAGGAACGGGGTCTCGCGCGTCGCACCGCCCAATCCGGTCTCCCGCACCACGCGCCGCTCCATCTCCGGTCGCTTGGCTTCGCGCTTCTCGCGCTCGATGCGGCCGCAGCGGTCGAGGAAGCTGCGGACGTGGACGAAGGCGCCCCCAGCGCGGTCGAGCAGGCGGTAGACCGGCCCGGCGAGCCGGTCCGTGTCGGGAAGGGGCTTGTCGCGAGGCCAGCCGGGATCGAGCAACTCCTCCTCGCCCCAGGGGCGGTAGTCCGGGTTGACGATCGGGCCGGCGCGCCACTCGACCTCGCGGCCCAGCGCGATCTGGACGTAGTCCGCCGGCGCCGTGCCGGTCGGCGCGAAGACGAAGGCGCTCGACCCGCGCCACTCCGTGATCTGCAGATCGCTGTCTTTCAGGCGTGCCCAGGTTGCCTTGACGTCGCCGCCGTCCTTGGCGAGTTCGGCCGTCATCCACGGTCGCAGCTCGCCGACGCGCGTGCCGTCCGGCCGGATCACCGAGCGGGTGTCGCGCCAGTAGTCGTCGTCGACATGGGCGAGGCCGAAGTCGAAGCCCGCGAAGGCGGCGGCGAGGGCAGGGACGAGGTCGGCGTCGGCCGAGGCGGGGTCGAGGCCTGCCAGTGCGGCTTGGAGCGAGGCCGAGTCGGGCAGACGGACGGGAGTGGTCATTGATCGACCTCTTGCGAGATGAGCGGGATTCCCGGATGTTTCGGGAAGACGGAGAGCGCTTTATGAGCATTGAGACAGCGGCCGAGGCGTCCGGGAAGGGCGCGCGGCCGGAGAACCGGGATCGCTGCGTCCAGCGCACCGTCGACCTGAGCGAGGCCGAGATCGCCGCGGTCGCGGCCGCCGAGATGACGTCGCCGCCCGCACCGCGCCACGTCTCCACGGAAACAGGCGCAGACACCTGAGGCATGCTGGCTGCTGGTCTGCGCTTGAAAGTTATCCGTAAAATCGCTATTTTGGCGGAAACGGAGATTTCTCATGGCTACTGTCACGATCAGCGCCAGCGAATTCCAGGACCGGGTCGGCGAGGCGCTCGACCGCTCGCTCAGCCAGCCGGTGCTGATCACCAAGCACGGCCGGCCGCGCAACGTCGTCCTGTCGTACGACGAATACGAGCGGCTCAGCGCCCGCGACCGGCGCGCGGTCAAGGCCGAGGACCTGACCGACGAGGACATCGCCGCCCTCGAGGCGAGCGAGATGGCGCCGGGGTATGAGCACCTGAACGCCGAGCTCGAGGCGAAGTGAGCCTCGAGCCGAAGGTCGGCTGGCTCCTCAGCTACAGTTACCTCTGGGCCGACGAACACCGGCGCGGCGTGGAGGAGGGGCTCAAGAACCGCCCCTGCGCGCTCGTCGCGGCGACGCGTCGCGACGGCGACCGCATCGTCGCGATCGTGGTGCCCGTGACGCACAGCCCGCCGGCCGACCCGGCAACCGCGATCGAGATCCCCGCCGTGACCAAGGCGCGCCTCGGGCTCGATGCAGAGCGGTCGTGGATCGTCTGCAACGAGGCGAACGTCTTCGCCTGGCCGGGACCGGACCTGCGCGCTGCCGGCCGCCAGACGCCGCCGAGCGTCTGGTACGGGCCGCTGCCGCCCAAGCTCGCGACGGCAGCGCGGGAGAAGCTGCGGGATTTCGCCAAGGCCGGCCGACTGCGCCAGGTGCCGCGCACCAAGTGAAGGCCGCCGACGGCGGCCGAAGGCGTCCGGAAGAGGGCAGGGGGCTCGCAGCAGCGGCGTCCTCTCGTCGATCGGAGGCCCGGCGGGCGTGATTTTCCGGGCTCTGGACGCTGAGAATCGCTGATTTGCGATTCCGTGTCCAACACTATCGATAAGGGGTGGTTATCGATAGTAATAAAGGCGTGCCAGAAGGCATCGCTATGACGGAAGCCAGCGCCGTGATAGCTTCCGTTATGATGATTCCCGTTAAGGTTATCAAAGCCTTGCCTTCGGCCTACCAAATCCCCGATCCGCTGCCCTGGAGCCAGATTGCCGTGCCGCTGGCGGCCGCCGAGGATTCCGTGGCGCGGCTCGATGAGCGGCTCGCCAAAAGCCCGATCCGCGACGGCTGGGGGGCGCGCACCCACTTCACAGACGCCTGCGCCACTCTGTGGCTGGAAGGCGAGCTCGTCCACCTCGACGACCTCGTTCTCCACGATGCCGGCATGGACATCCGCACGCCGACGCATGAACTCACCCGCGCCCACGCCGTGCTGCGCGCCCGCCGCCGCATCGCCGATGCGAAGCCGGACTGGGCGTTGTCAGCGGCCGGGCTCGCCGGATTGCGGGGGAGGGCAGGGCGCACCCGCGACGACGAAGCGAGCGATCGGGATGAGGAAGACGATGGATCGCTTGGCCTCGACGACGATGGTGGCGAGGCGGATGCCGCCGAACCGGCCCGCATGGCGCCGGCGGACGAGCGGATGGCCGAAATGTTCGCCGTCGTCGACGCGGCGATCGCGCAGGCCGACCGCACCCTGGCGGGGGAGGCGGTGACGCAGGCGCGGCGCGCGCCGGAGCGCGACCCGCTCGTCTACGACCTCGACTGGGACGAGGACGCGCGCCTCGATGCCTGGCGCGCGATCGTCGATGAGACCCGCGCGCTGCCGCCAACCCTGGCGGCGGCGATTGCCGTCGACGCCTGGGCCACGATCGAGCCGCTGCAGCACACGCCGTGGCTCGGCCGACTGTTCGCGGCCAGCCTACTGCGCAAGCGCGGCAAGGCGCGCACTCACCTTCCGTGCCTGCACGACGGGCTGAAGACCATCCCGCGCGAGCGGCGGCGGCCGCGCAACAGTACTGGCCGTTTGGCCATCCAGCTCGAGGCAATCGCCGCGGCGGCCGAAGCCGGACTGAAGGACCATGACCGCTGGCTGACCGCCCGCGCCCTGCTCGCCCGCAAGCTCGCCGGCCGCCGCTCCACCTCCCGGCTGCCGGCGCTGCTCGACTACGTGCTGACCCGGCCGATCGTCTCGGCCGGCATGATCGCGGAGGAACTGCGGATCACACCGCGGGCGGCACAGGACCTCATCGCCGAGCTCGGGCTGCGGGAGGCGACGGGGCGGGGACGGTATCGGGCTTGGGGGATACTTTGACGGCCGACGCTGAGCACGATGTGACAAGGGAAAAGACACGATTTCGCGATACAAATCGCGATCGAAAAGTTAACGTCGCAACCGCTGCGCCGCTGAGCGGACGGAGAGCCTTAAAGAAGAACAGTCGATGACCACTGCCCGCCACATCGTGACATTGCTCAAGAGCCACATTGCTGGCGACAAGGACCGCTTCTTCGCCACGGCGATGCAGCTTGCCGCCCACGAGGCCCGGCAAGGTCACGGAAAGCTCGCACAGGAACTCAAGGAACTCGTCGACGCAGCGAAAGCGAAGGAAACGGCCGTGGGACGAGAGGCTCGGCCTGTCCCGCTGGTTCAGCCCAAGGGCGAACTCGTCAGCCTTCTGAGTGCGCGCTATCCGGACCAGCGGCTGGGAGACATGATCCTGCCGGGCAGCATCCACGTACGCCTCGAACGCGTGCTTAGGGAACAGCGGCAACAGCAGAGTTTGCGTGAACATGGTCTTCACCCGCGGCGCAAGCTGCTGCTCGTCGGCCCGCCCGGCTCGGGCAAGACAATGACCGCGGCCGTGTTAGCCGGTGAGCTGCATCTGCCCTTATTCACGATTGTGCTCGACGGCCTGATCACGAAATTCATGGGCGAGACCGCCGCCAAGCTGCGGCTGGTGTTCGATGCGATGCTCGCCACGCGCGGCGTCTACTTCTTCGATGAGTTCGATGCGATTGGCGCTCGACGGGGCGAACGCCAGGATGTCGGCGAAATTCGGCGGGTGTTGAACTCCTTCCTCCAGTTTCTGGAGCAGGACGAAAGCCACGGTCTCATCGTTGCCGCTACCAACCATCCCGAGCTGCTGGACAAAGCGCTGTTTCGACGCTTCGACGACGTCGTCGAATATGCGGCACCCGATGTCAGCCTAGCGGAAGCGTTGCTCCGCGCACGTCTTGATCGGTTCGACACGCGCGGGTTGGCATGGTCGGAGGCTTCGCAACACGCGGTGGACCTGCCGCAAGCTGAGATTGTGCGCGCTGCGGACGATGCGGCGAAATCCACCCTGTTGCGAAATGGTAAGCGGATCACAACGGAAACGCTGCTTGAGGCGTTAACGGAGCGTCGGCGCGCCTCTTTGATGGAGTAGTGGCGCCAAAATGGCCGACGATTTTCCGCGCGACCGCCCGCACCTGCTTCTACGCGACAATGGCGTGCGTGAGCCGTACAGGCGTCCAAACCAAGCGATCAATCCGCCTGCTCTACCGGTGCGCGACCGCGTCGGCCATGCGCTGGCGCTCGCACAGGCCGTCGGACAGGCGATCGACGCCGCGCACCAGCAGATGGCAGAGCGCGATGCGGGCCTTGCCGTTGGTACTCCTGGCTTCTATCTCGAGGTTCAGCTGCCGAGCTCCGAGCGGGCCGGCCTCGATCTTCTCGCCGATCGTCGTCAGCATATGGAGGTTGTCGCCGTACGGGAGCCAGAGCAGGCTGGCGAGCCGTTACTGGCCTCCGTTTTCGTGCCCGCGCGCGCTGAGAATTTTTATCTCCGAAAGATCGAGGCCTACCGCGCGACCGACACGCAGTCTGGGAGGCCGCGCAACGAGCCTTTGGTCTCGCGCATCGAAACGGTTCGGCTGGCGACGGCCCGTTCACTGTTTACGGACGAAGAGCGGCTGTTTCCGAGCGAACCGAATGAGCGCGTGTGGTGGGAGGTTTGGCTTCGCGACGGTCGGCGGGAGAACTTCGAGCGTGTGGCTCAGGCGCTGAACATCGCGCTGCGTCCGCACGCCGTGAGATTCCCTGAACGCGAGGTTCTGCTTGCCCTGTCGGACGCCGCGTCGCTCGATCGGCTCGTGGCACATAGTGACGTCGTCGCCGAACTACGGCGCGCGAAAGACACACCCGCCTTCTTCATGGGGCTTGGGGGCGCGGAGCAGAGAGCGTGGAGCGAAGAGCTCCTCGCCCGGATTGCACCACCGGCAGATGAAAGTGTCGCGGTGTGTCTGCTCGACAGCGGGATACGCCGCGCCCACCCACTCATCGAGCCACTTCTTTCCGAGGCCGATTGGCATACAATCAATCCCGCTTGGGGCCCCGACGACACGCCGGCTTGGCAAGGCCACGGTACGCGTATGGCTGGCGTCAGTCTCTATGGCGATCTTGTGCCAGTGCTCGCCGGCAGCGACCCGATAACGCCTTCGTATCGACTCGAGAGTGTGCGCATCTTGCCGCCCGCATCGGGGCCGGCCAACGATCCCGACCTCTACGGGGCGATCACCGGCGAGGCGATCGCGCGCGCCGAAGTTCAGGCGCCGCACAGGCGGCGGGCCGTTGCGATGGCCGTCACAAGCGCGAATCCCGCCCGCGGAAGGCCGTCGTCGTGGTCGGCAGCGGTCGACCAGCTTTGTTTTGAGGAAGCGAACCGGCGGCTGATCATGCTGTCGGCTGGAAATATCGGTGACGACGTCACGGCGGCGGATCACCTGACTCGCAATGATCTTGAGCCGGTTGACGATCCGGCACAGGCCTGGAACGCGCTGACGATCGGCGGCTTTACAGACAAGGTCGATATCATCGAAGCGGATTTTGCCGGCTATGCGCCGATCGCGCGGGCCGGTGAGCTGTCACCCCGCAGCCGCACCTCGGTGGTCTGGGATCGCCAGTGGCCGGTAAAACCCGACGTCGTGTTCGAAGGTGGCAATCTGGCACACGACGGCGCCCTCCCAGGGGAGCCGATCGATGACCTTCAGTTGCTGACGACCTACTACCGGCCGGAAGACCGGCATTTCACGACGCTCGGCGACACAAGCGCGGCTACCGCCTTTGCAGCTGGCATGGCCGGCGCAATTCTGGCGGCCCGACCGACCTATTGGCCCGAAACGGTTCGCGCACTCATCGTGCATTCCGCCGAGTGGACACCGGCGATGCGGGCGCGCATCGACGCCTGTCACGGCGCCAAAACGCAGATTCAGTCTCTCGTTCGCCGCTATGGCTACGGCGCCCCAGATCTCGGACGCGCGCTGCTGTCGACGCGCAACGACCTGACGCTGATCGTGCAGGACGAACTCCAGCCGTTTCAGCGCGAGGGTACGGCGGCCGCAAAAACGCGGGACATGAAGCTGCATCGCTTGCCATGGCCGAAAGCTGAGCTTGCAGCGATCGGCGAGGCCCAAGTCGAACTGCGCGTGACATTGTCTTATTTCATCGAGCCGAACCCAGGCGAGCGGGGATGGACGCGTCGGCACCGCTATGCCTCGCACGGCTTGCGCTTTCGGATGAAGCGCGCCACAGAAACTGTCGATGAATTCCGAGCCCGCATTAATCACGCCGCGCGTGATGAAGAGGACGGCGCATCCGGCGGCGGTGGCGAAGATTGGCTCCTCGGCACCTTCCGCGACCGCGGATCACTCCACAGTGATTTCTGGTCCGGGAGCGCCGCCGATCTTTCTGAGCGCGATGCAATCGGCATATTTCCAGTCGGCGGATGGTGGAAAGAGAAGCCCTTTCTCGATCGTTTCGATGCGATCGCACGATACGCTTTGGTCGTGACGGTTCGGGCACCAGGGTCCTACGTCGACATCTTTACGCCGGTAGAAACGGCGATCGCGGCCGAGGTTGCGATCGAAACCTAGGGGAAATCGCTGAGGAAGCTGGTGAAAAACGCCGGCTCCGCTGTCTCCGCATTGCCAACTGGGTCGATGTTCATTAATTGTTCTGTCATTCGGCCTGCAATATTGACC
>JAGRKS010000026.1 GCA_020442185.1 Hyphomicrobiaceae bacterium | reverse complement strand
TGGAGTGCGGATCGTCGCTGGCGGCTGCTGTATGGCTGGAGTGCTGGAACCACTAACGACAGCTGCATGACCAGCGCCATCCGGCCGGCTCCCCGGAGGGAAGCCGGATGTCGTGGTCATGACAGCACCGGCTCCCGCAGGGGCTGCGCCACTAGTCCGGGAGTCGGATCAGTTTTGCGAAAGTGTCAGGGTCGACATTGCCACCGGACAGCACGACGCCGATCGTCCGGCCGGCAGTCGGCAGTTTGCCCGAGAGCACCGCTGCCAATGCCGCCGCGCCCCCCGGTTCCAATACCAATTTCAGTTCGATGAAGGCGAAGCGCATCGCCCGCCTGAGTTCGAGGTCGGTGACGCGCAACCCACCCGCGAACAGCTTGCGACCAATCTCGAACGTCAAGTGGCCGGGCTCCGACATCAGCAAAGCGTCGGCGATCGAGGTGATCTGATCGCGGTTGCGCTGCCGCGTTCCGGTTTCGAGCGAGCGGGTGAAATCGTCGAAATCCGCCGGCTCGACGACCAGAACGCGGGCATCCGGCATCCGTGCCGCGACCGCGAGTGCGATTCCCGACGCCAGGCCGCCGCCCGAGCAGCAGACGAGAACGTCGTCGAACACTTGCCCCATCGCTTCGGCGTCCGCGATCATTTCAAGCCCGACGGTGCCTTGGCCCGCGATGACGCCGGGATCGTCGAAGGGATGCACGAAGTCCGCGCGCCGGTTCTTGGCCTCGCCACGCGCGATCGCTTCGCGGTCCTCCGTCCGGCGATCGTACAGGATCACCTCGGCACCCGACGCGCGAGTCCGCTCGATCTTCATGCGCGGCGCATCGGCCGGCATGACGATGGCGGCTTTAATCCCGAGAATGCGGGCGGCTTCCGCGACCCCCTGGGCGTGGTTTCCCGACGAGCACGCAACCACGCCGCCGGGGAAGCGAGCAGCGTCGACCTGCGTCAGGCGATTGTAGGCGCCACGGAACTTGAAGGCGCCGACACGCTGCAGGTTCTCGGGCTTCAGCAGAATGCGTCCGCCGGTCAGTTCGTCGAGTACGGGGTGCGATAGGAGGGGCGTGCGGACGGCGACGCCTTCGAGGTGACGGGCTGCGGTCTCGACGTCGGCGAGCGTCGGCAGTGGCGTATCGGTTGTCATGGCGGCAGACCTTCAGGACGTGGGTTGGCGGGTCGTTGGAACGAGCGTGCACGAAGCGGCGGCAGACGCTCACGCAGGCGCGCGGCCAAACAACCTGTTCTTCCGAGCCGGGCCAGGGGCGTGGCGGTCATCGACAACCGGGGAAATGTCGTCCAACCAATCTCCGTCCAAGGCGTCAACTGCCGCCTTCTGGATACCCGATCGCTCAATCTTGCCGCAGCCAGCGGGAAAAGCAAAAGGCCGATCCAGTTGGATCGGCCTTTGCCGGCTAGTGCAAAACATCTTTCGGACCGTTTGCCAGCCCTTCCCTGGGATGGGCCGGCTCCCGCACCGCAAATCGTGAGCTACTTCATCGGCTCGAGCACCGGCTTCGCGCCCCACGTCGTCTTGAGGCTTGCCGCGAAGATGTCGACCTGCGCTTCGCTGTAGCCGCCGATCACATTGCCGCCGAGCGAGGTACGGAGGAAGTCGCCGTCTTCGATGAAGACGTGGGTGTAGGCGAGATCGAGGGCGATATTGTGCGAGACCTTGACGGTGGCGCCAGCACTCAACCAGACGCGATCGTTGTCGGGAATCGAAGTGAAACGCTTCGTCGGATTATCGACCGGCGAGATCTCGTAGGCGGCGCCGGCACGCAACGTGATCATGTCGTTGTAGTCGTATTCACCGCCGATGGAGAAGAACCAGCCGTCGCTCCAGTTGGCGTCGATGGCCGCGAACGGCACACCAGCGGGAACAGCGCCCGCTCCCGCGACAGTGCCCGGGGCCGTCGAGACGAGCGTCAGATCCTGGAACTCGCTCCAGTTGCTCCACTCGATCGTGCCGAGCAAGCGCATGTTGGGCGCGATCGCCTGGCGGATGCTGAGGGTCACGATGTCCGGCAGGTCGAGGTCGACTTCCGCGCCGATGTAGGCGAGGAACGGAGCGCCGCCGGCCGTCGCGAAGCGGCCTTCGAGCGTGTGTGTCATGCGCGAGCGATAGCCGAGGCCGATCGACGTCGAAGCTGACGGCTCGATCAGGATACCGGCGGTGAAACCGAATGCGAAGTCGTCGCCCGCGAATTCAGACGTCGGCCCGGGAGGTCCGCCGGTCGCGACGCGCAACTTGCCGTCCGCATACTGGATCTGGCCGCCCGCGGCGATCGTGATGCCGGGCATGATCTTGTAGGCGACGGTCGGCGCGGCGTTCAGCGTGAAGAGCTTCGTCGTCCGGCCGAGCTCGGCGCCCAGATAGTTCAGGTTGCGCGGCTTGGTCGTCAGGCCGAAGCCTGAATTCATCGACAGGCCGACGCTCAGCTGTTCGGTGAGGCGATAACCGTAATAGCTGGCACCGACGAGTGCGGGGGCAGCGAGGTCGCCGCTACCGACAGGTGCTGGCGGCGCGACAGGCACGGCATTGAATGATGTGACCGTGTTCTGCGCCTGGCCGAAAATGCCGGCGAAGTGGCTCTCGGACGTCAGCCCCGAGCCGATCTGGCCGAGTGCCGCCGGGTTCCAGTACATCGACGAGAGGCCGCCACCGGCCGCGTTGCCGGCGAAGGATGAGCCCTGGAACTGCGCGGACTGTTCGCGGATCGCAAAGCCGCCGGCATTGGCGTCGTCGAGAACGTAGGCAAATCCGGCGATGGCCGTCGAGCAAGCAAGCAGCGCTCTCAAATTGAAGCGGATCATGTGTCCCCCGTCTCCCCGCTGGCACGACCGTCATCCCGTCTCGGGTATGGCCCTGTGCCGATGACTGGCGCTGCGGAGGTTCACCTCCATCTGCCAATCGATGCATTTCCAAGGCTGACTTTAGCGTGAGGCGTGTCCGTCGCAAATGGTCAGTTGCATTCCGTCTGCACACTTCCGTCGCATTTTGAGCAGGCGTGATGATTCCGTCACGCAATTGCACGCGGATCGAGAGAACGCTTATGCACATTCTGGAGGCAATACGTTTGCGAACCGGACGCGAGGCAATCCCAGGCCCTCAAAGCGGCGCACGCGGTGGTGCATGCATGATGAAGGGCCTTGGCTGAAGCTGGAACGCAGCGCTGCGGAGGTCGGTAGCGGCCGCCGAGTGCCGCGGAGCTTCGGCTGAGCGTCGCGGCACGTAACGCGATGGTCGACGAGCAGCACCGCCACCAAATGAAAAACCGGTCCGGAATTATCCGGACCGGTTTTCAGCCGAGCCAAGCAGCGTGAATGCCGCGCTTGACCTTCCCCCCGGAAGATCGTTGCCGACGAGTGGCCGGACACAAACGGATAGTGCTCAAAATCACGTCATTCTGGCAAGTGTAACTTCGTCTACTGAGGCACTCTTGCCGGTGCCGATGCTGGCATGCCACACTGTTCGTACGCACCGGAACTGCCATGACTCATGAACCGGATTCGCCCGCGTTCAGCACTTGTCGAGGCCTATTGCGATGCGTCGGATATCGAAGCCCTCGGGCGCGATGTTGATCGATTGCTTGCAAGCCGTCGTGCTGACGGCCATCACCGCGGTGAAGCCGTCGCCTTGAATCGACAGATTGAATCCGGTGCCGGTTACGCGGCCAGATACCTGGCCCGAGGTCGAGTTGGTCCGCTCCTCCCATCGGCCGGTTACCAGGCTGCCCGCGACGGTCAACTGCGCGCTCGAATCGATTCTGTAGCTGGCACTGGCGCAGCGAAGGTTCTGCTCGATCCGAACACCAGCTTCGCGAACAAAATATGTGACGATACATTTCACCTGCTCGGATTTGCCCGAGTCGTGAACGATCGCACCCCAGCCCGACCAGCGGCCCGGCAAGTTCCCAAGTGCGTTCCCCTCCGGAGCCGCAATGGCCTGCGCGGCGATCAGCATCATGCCCGAAAACGCCGCCGTGCCGATACCACTGAGGCGCGAACGACCGGCCGGCCGAAGTTCCCTGAGCGTATTGAAATCATGGGGCTTTGCCGCCATCGATCATCCAATCTGGTTGATTTGTAAGAAGCGCCGCTTTGCGACGAGCACCGCCGTTCCCAGCACTTCGGCCGACGAAGCGAAGCAACAGTCATACCCCAGGTTTCCGGCACGGACTTTCCCGGCATCGCCTGCTGGCGGCAGTCGCACGGGCGGCGTGCCGCATTCTAAGCCATTCCGGAAATCAGCCGAGCCGGAAGAAAGACCCGGAGCGCCGGCGCTTCGCAAGGCGCAACAACGGTATCAGGCGTTCAGGCTGGCGTTTGGGGGCTGATGTGTGTCCCCGACGCAATGACGTCCGGACGATAGAGGCGTGGTCGGCTGACGAGCGTCGTGCCGGATACCGGCGACCTATCGATCGCCTTGGCCGCCTAATCGGTCTCGGAGAGGATGGCGTGCATGTGATCGACCGGTCCGCCGCCCTTGCCGATGTGCATATCGCGCCCCGACCGGATGGCCAACGTCACGAACGCCTTGGCCCGTTCGACGGCTACGGCGAGCGGCAAGCCGAGGGCCAGAAACGCGGCAACCGCGGCAGCGAGTGTGCAGCCGGTGCCATGCGTGTTGGATGTCGCGATGCGGGGAGCGGTGAAATGGTGCAGCTTGCGATCGGCGAGCGCCAGAACGTCGATGGCGTCGCCGTTCTCGAAGTGGCCGCCTTTGAGCAGAACCGCTTGCGGCCCGAAGTCCAGCAGCGCCAGCGCCTGCATCTCCATCTCCGCGATGCAACCTGCGGGGCCCTTGGAAAGCAGCGTCGCCGCTTCGTGCAGATTGGGCGTCACCAGAGCCGCAAGTGGAAAGAGGCGCTTTGCGACGGCCTCGACGGCATCGGGGGCGAGCAGGGCGGCACCACTGGTCGCCACCATGACGGGATCGACGACGAGGGGGCTTAGCCGCCAGCGGACCACGCCATCGGCGACTGCTGCGACGGTCGCGCTATCTCCGAGCATGCCCGTTTTGGTCGCGGCGATCGCCAGGTCGTCGCAGACCGCGTCGAGTTGCGCGGTGATGAAGGCGGGGGGGACGGCATGGACGGCTGCGACGCCACGTGTGTTCTGCGCTGTCAGCGCGGTGATCGCGCTCGCGCCGTAGACGCCGAGGGCGGTGAACGTCTTGATGTCGGCCTGAATGCCGGCGCCGCCGGAACTGTCCGAGCCTGCAATCGTCAGCGCGATCGGCGGTGTCGTGGCAATTGACGGCTTCATCGTCACACTCGTCGGGCCTCGCTCGACATCGGAAAATCGCTCGCTGGCTTCGTCCGGCATTTGGTGCGGTGCGGCCGGTGCGGCCGGTGCGGCGCGGGCGGTGCAGCTCTGTTGGTTGGGATCAAGCTGCTGACGCTCGCGCAGGTGATACCCGCCGCTATTGCTCCGCGCCCTTGCGCATGATGTCCTGCTGCAGGCTTTCGGGCGTGACCATGCTCTCGACCTGTGTGAGGAACGGGAACGTCTCGATAAGCCATTGCCCGAATGCGTTCATCGAACCGCCCGTCATCATCATGCCGACGACAAGCACCGCAAATCCGGCCTTCTGCATTCGTCCGCGGTCGCCGAACATCGCGACAGCTCCGGCGATCAGGAGAACGAGACCGATCGTCGTCGCATAGGGAGCGACCGCCGGCAGTGCCTTAAGGAGTGGCCCGCGCGCATCCGAGAGCATCTGGCCGAGGAACAACAATCCGGTGATGACAAGGAGCAGGCCCATCAACTTCTCCATCGTGCCGAGATGTCGGCGGAAGCGATGCATGAAGCTGAGAAACGGCTTTATGGCAACGGCAGCCAGTATGAACGGCACACCGAGGCCGAGCGAATAGGCCGCGAGCAGGGTGACACCGGTCGCAAGGCTCGCCTGATCGGCCGCCAGCGCCAGAACCGTTGCTAGGATCGGGCCGACGCACGGCGTCCAGCCGAACGCGAACGCGAGCCCCATGACGTAGGCGCCGATGTTGCTGGCGCCCTCGACATTCGCCTGATAGCGCGCCTCTGAATAGAGCAGCGGAATGCGCAGGATGCCGAGGAAGTGGAGGCCGAACAGGATGATGACGAGACCCGCCACCATCGAAAGCTCGCCCTTGTAGGTCTGGATGAACTGGCCGACCCAGGAGGCGCCGGCGCCGAGCCCGATGAACACGGTCGAGAAGCCGAGCACGAAGAACACCGAGGCCGTGACGACGCGACGCCACACGGTGCGGTCGAAACCCTTCTCGGCCGTCATCTGGTCGATGGTCGTCCCGCCGAGATAGCCGAGGTAGGGCGGCACCAGCGGCAGCACGCACGGCGACAGGAAGCTCGCGAGCCCGGCGAGAGCCACGCCGAAATAGATGTGTGCGTCTGCGAACATCGGTGCTCCAAGCGTCATCGGGGTGAGGAAGCAATTTCCTCGCCTTCACTTCGCCCCTCACTCCAGGCAAGCGCAACCCGTCGCGTTGTCACGGCCGATCACATTCCGACGACTTTGACCGTCTCGTTCTCGATCGGCCCGATAACTTTCTTGGCCGAGATGTATTTCTCCATCAAGTCGTACACGGCCGGGCCCTCGGTGTTCTGATTGATCGAGGCCCAACCGGCGACGACGTACTTCTTGTCCGGCTCGATCGGCTTGCCGCTCTTGAGGAGGGTCATTCCCGAGATGCGCTTGCCCTGGTCCTCCTTCGGCGCACACGTGTAGCCCATGCCGCCGACGCGGACCATGTCGCCGCCCTGCTGGAAGAACGGGTCCTTGTGGAACAGGTTGTCGCAAACATCCTCGAGGATCTCGTGGAGTTGCGCGCCGCTGAGTTCTTGCCGGTACACTTTCGGATAGGTCATGCCGGTCTGCGTGTAGAGATCGTCGATCGTGATGTCCTGACCGGGCAACAGCGTCGTGCCCCAGCGGAAACCGGGCGAAATCGAGATCTCGGCATCGCGTTCGGCCATCAGGCCCTCGCAGATGAGATCGTCCCAGGTGCCATTGAAATTGCCACGACGGTACAAGAGCCCCTCGGTTTTGCCGATGACGCGGTTGCATTCCTGTTCATAGGGCGCACGCACCTCGGCGATCTTCGCCGCCATTTCCTTGTCCGGCTCGATGGCGTCCGAGAATACGGGGATCATGGTCGAGCTGTAGTCGACGACCTTGCCGCCCTTCACCTCGAGGTCGATGCGGCCGAGGTATTTGCCGTGCGATCCCGACGAGAGCAAGAGCGTCTTGTCGATTTTCAGCGCTGTGGGGATCGAATCGTGTGTATGGCCGGTCAGAATGACATCGATACCCTTGACCACGGTCGAGAGCTTCTGGTCGACGTCGAAACCGTTGTGCGACAGGAGTACGACGACTTCGGCACCATCGGCGCGCGCCTTGTCGACGTGACTCTGGATGCGCTCCGGGCGGATGCCGAACGACCACTTGGGGAACATCCAGCGGGGATTGGAGATCGGCGTATAGGGAAATGCCTGGCCGATGACCGCAACCTTGACGCCGCCCTTGACGAACATCTTGGTGCTCTCGAACACAGCTTCCTCGAAATCGTTGTCGACGACGTTGCCGCCGAGGAACGGGTAGCCGAGCGTGTCGATCACGGATTTGATGCGCTCGTCGCCGTAGGTGAACTCCCAATGACCAACCATGGCATCGGGCTTCAACAGCTTCATGCAGTCGATCATGTCCTGGCCCTGGGTCTTCAGAGCCGTGTACGAACCCTGCCAGGTATCGCCGCCGTCGAGGAACAGCACCTTGTCGTCACCGCGATCAGCGCGGATCGACTTGACGAGCGTGGCGGTGCGATCGAGCCCACCGAGCCGGCCGTAGGCCTTCGCCAGATTGACGTAATCGAGCATGGTGTGAGCGTAGGCGTAGGGGCTGCCGGCCTTGATGCCGAAGTGTTTGAGAAACTGCTCGCCGACCAGATGCGGCGGGATGCCCTCGAATGCACCGACGCCGAAATTCTCTGACGGCGGGCGAAAATAGATTGGCTTCAGCTGTGCGTGGCAGTCAGTGAAGTGCAGAAGCGTCACCTGCCCCTTGGCGTCGAACTTCAAAAGGTCCGCTTGTGTCAGCTTCTGCTGGGCGGCTACGCGGGTCAGGCCGCCGGCAAATCCGGTGACAGCGGCGGTTGCGGCGGCGAGTTCGATGAAGTGACGGCGGGACAGCATGGCGAACCTCTCGGTGGGGAAAGGGCTCTGTGCAAGTGACGTGGTGCAAGTGACGTGGTGCAAGTGACCTAGCGAATTGGTCAAATGGCGTCGCCACAAGGCGCGGGATTGGCTCCCTCGTCCCACGACACGGAATGAGGAGTTGCTCGGTCAGCAGGATCACCCAAACGGAAGGGCTCCAGTCCAGACTGGAGCCCTCCGCAGGATCGCTATTTGTTGACCGGCGAATCCTTCGACATCAGCAGCGCCGTCACATCCTTGATCTGCTGGATCGAGAGGATGCCCTGCGTGCCGAAGCGCGGCATGTTCGAGCAGGCGATTGCCGCGTGCGAGTTGTAGATTTTCTCGTACGTCGCCTTGTTGGCTGCGTCCGTGAAGTCGTGCAGCTTGCCGTAGCTGGCCAGCGAGGGGCCGATCGTGCCGTAGGCAAGTTCGGCCTTGTCGATCTGGTGACAGGCGTAGCAGTTGCCGCCAGACGCCGCGTCGACCTTGTCGTTGTAGCGCAGGCCACGGCCGTTCTGAGCGATCTTCTCACCACTCTTCCAGTCGCCGAGGAACTTGCCGTCCTCGGGATAGACGATGGAGGCCTTGGCGTCGGCCTTGATCCTTTCGGCCGTTGCGTTATCGGGGCTGTTTCGAGTCGTCGAGCAGGACTTCTGCAGCCCGTCCTGAGTGAGGCGTGAAGCCCAATCGGGCTTGGCACCCTTGGGGTTCTTGCTGTTCGGGTCCTTCCAGCTCGAAGCGATGAGCTTTTGAAGGGCTTCGTTCGATGCCTCGCCGGCGATCGCGAAAGCGGCCGGCAGGGAGAGGGCGAGCACGCTCGCGGCGATGATGATCTTTTTCATTGTGTCTGCTCTCCCGATCAGCGCTTCAGGGCTGGAACGTTGATTTCCCCGCCCTCGGCCTGCTTGGCGAGGAACGTGATCAGCGCTGTGACGGCATCGGATCCAAACCCGACTTTGGGCATGCGCATCTGCCGGTAACAGTCAGCCATGCGGTGCTGCATCGTCTTTACCGACTCTGTCGAGACACGGTATGCTGGCCAGGTTGGAATGGCCTTCTGGGCATCGACGCCGGCTTTGTGGAGGTCAGGCAAATCTTGCAGGCGGATTCGTGTGCCGGAGACGCCGTGGCAGGTTTCGCACGAGAAGTCGTGCGGGCCCGCGCGCATGTAGAACAGAGCTTCGCCCAATTCGTAGGCCTGCTTCTCCTTGGGGTGCGAAAGCTGCGGCTTCAATTTCATGCCATTGGAGAGTGAGCCGATGTAGCTCGCAAGGAACTCCATCTCGCTGCCGCCTTTGCCGCGCTTTGAAAACGCGCCCTTGATGATCGGCTTGGTATCGAGGCCCTGGAGGTTCTCCATGCACCAGATGACGCGGCTTTCCGCGTCCATGACCTTGTCGGCATCAGCGAAGTAACGCGGCAGCTCGGCGAAAGCGCCTTCGAGCACGCCGGGACCTTTGCCCATGTCACAGCCTTCGAGGGACACGTTCTTGGTGCCGCGCTTCTCTTTCCAGAGAGCTTCACCGGCATCGACATAGAGGAGACCCGGATTGGCGAAGGGGTCGTCCTGCATCATCTTGCGATACTGTTCGATGCCCTTGGCGGCATCGTCCTGTGCCAAGGCGCGCTCGGCGATCAACGCGTGCCCGGTGACGGCGCAAGCGGCCATCGCGAGTGCGCCAAATAGGCTTCGGAAGGTCATTGTGGTTTCACTCCCCTAGACGTTATTGCTTGTCGTCCCTACCTACCTATCGCGGTCGAGGCGATACGAAGGCTCAGGCTTGGGTCCGACGACGCACGGAGAGATGAGCTTGCCTTGCGAACAAGGCAGTTGCTGGTCCTCCCACGGCCATCGGCCCATTTGATTTTATTGGTGGGACTCGAACGGTCCCACGTTACATTAGCATCTCAGAATATTTGCGACGGCGGCCCGTGGCAAGCGGGTATTCTCGCACTGCAGTTCCAAGATCGTCACCGCCCTCTTGGCGCCCATGAATTCCGCCATGGCCGATCCATGCCCGATCGCGTCGTGCGTCACGGCATGCGGGCTTGGCGGTCATCCTCTGCGCCAAGCGCCCGCGTCTCAGGCCGTCGCGGAAGAGTTCGCCGCGACCAGGGCCGCGACACCCGGCAGTGTCCGCCCCTCGAGCCACTCGAGAAACGCCCCGCCGGCCGTCGAGACATACGTGAATTGCTCGGTGGCACCGGCCGCGTTGAGGGCCGCGACGGTGTCGCCCCCGCCGGCGACGGAAACGAGGCGGCCAGAGGCTGTGAGTGCAGCCGCCGCCCGCGCCAGCGCGAAAGTCCCCTCACCGAATGGGGAAACTTCGAAGGCCCCGAGCGGGCCGTTCCACAACAGCGTGCGGCAGCCGCCGATAACCTCCATCAAGTGCGCGATGGAGCGCGGCCCGATATCGAGGATCATGGCCTCGGCCGGTACACTGTCGAGTGCGACGACGGACGCAGCCGCACCATCCTTGAATTCCGGCGCGATGACGGCATCGACGGGCAGCACGATCTCGCAACCGTGGTCGCGGGCGGTGACAACGATATCGCGGGCCGTATCGGTCAGGTCCGGCTCGGCCAGCGAGCGGCCGATCGCGACGCCCGCCGCCAGCAGGAACGTATTGGCCATGCCGCCACCGATGATGAGCTTGTCCACCTTTTTGACGAGATTTGTCAGGATGGGGATTTTGGTCGAGACCTTGGAGCCGCCGACAACCGCCGCCGTCGGACGTTCGGGCGCCTCGAGCGCGGCACACAGCGCGCGGATCTCCTGATTCATCAGCGGGCCGGCGTATGTCGGCAACAGCCGTGTGATCGCCTCGACGCTGGCGTGGGCGCGGTGGGACGAAGAGAAGGCTTCGCCGACGAAGATATCGCCGGATCGGGCGAGAGCGGCGGCGAAGTCGGCGTCGTTCTTCTCCTCCCCCTTGTGGAAGCGCAGGTTCTCGAACATGGCGATCTCGCCAGGGGCGAGGGAGCGGCTTGCGGCCTCGGCGTCGGACCCGATGCAGTCCGTGACGAACCGGACCGGCTTTGCCAGCACCTCGGAGAGTTTGGCGGCGACGGGCGCGAGGCTCGCGTCTGCCGAGAAGGCTCCCTTCGGCCGGCCGTAGTGCGACAGGATGATGACCTTGGCCCCGCGGTTTGCGAGGTCTTCGATGCAGGGAGCGGCACGCGCCAGCCGCGTGGCGTCGGTAACGACGCCGTCCTTCATCGGCACATTGAAATCGACGCGCACCAGCACGCGCTTGCCGCTGACGTCGATCGCATCAGTCGTTCTGAGATTGTCGAGTTTCATCATTTGTCTCTCGAGGCGATGTTTCCCACTTTCCGCCGTTCCGATAGCTCATAAATCGGAATGGCGGGGAGCACGCTTTGAGCGGCGGCAATGGAAGGCTTGCCGCTGGCTCCCGACTGAGCGCAATCCCGGCCGAACCCGTAGAGTGCGAGGAACTTCTATAATCCCGGCGATCAGCCGCGTCCCGTCAGCTTCGCGGCGATGGCGGCAACATGCGACGGCGTCAATCCGAAATGCTCAAAGAGCGCTGGAGCCGGTGCCGAAGCGCCGAAGCCCTCGAGCCCGACGAAGACGTCGTCCGGCCTGAGCCACTGCCGCCAGCCGAACTCGATGCCGGCCTCGATGGCGATGCGCGGGGCATCCCCAAGCACCGCCTCGCGAGTTGCCTTGTCCTCGCAGCGGAACAGTTCAAAGCTCGGCAATGAAACGACCGCCGCCTTGATGCCGCTCGCTGCAAGCGCGTCGGCGGCGTTGGCGGCGAGGCCGACCTCGGACCCCGATGCGATCAAGGTGACGTCGCGGCCGCCGGCGGGCTCGCGCAGCACATAGCCGCCACGCCTCGAAAGGTTGTCCGTCTCGGCGCCGGCGCCGCTGTTGCGCAAGAGCGGCACGGCCTGTCGCGTCAGCGCAAGCACTGTCGGCCGGTCCGTGGAGCCGAGCGCAATCTCCCAGCATTCCGCTGTCTCGATCGGATCGGCGGGTCGCAGCACGAGCAAATTCGGGATGGCGCGAAGCGCGGCCAGATGTTCCACAGGCTGGTGCGTCGGTCCATCTTCGCCGAGGCCGATCGAGTCGTGCGTCATGACATAGACGACGCGCTGCCGCATGAGGGCCGATAGCCGGATCGACGGCCGGCAGTAATCGCTGAAGACCAGGAAGGTGCCGCCGTAGGGGATGAGGCCGCCGGACAGCGCGAGCCCGTTCATCGCCGCCGCCATGCCATGCTCGCGCACGCCGTAGTTGATGTAGTTGCCGGAGAAGTCGTCCGGGGCGATCGGCTTGTGCGACTTGGTGCGTGTCCCGTTCGAGCCGGTGAGATCTGCAGATCCGCCGATCAGCTCCGGGCAGACCGGCACGAGATGCTCGAGAGTCATCTGCGACCAGACGCGTGTTGCGCGCTTCGCGGTGTCGGCCGCGAACGCTGCCTTGGCGGCGACGATCGCCTTGCGGATGTCGTCCTGGCGGGATGCGGCGGCCGGCGTATCGAGCGCGCGGGCTGCATCGGGTCCGGCTGCGGCAAGCCGTTCGCGCCAGGCTGCGTGTTCGGCGGCACCGCGGCGGCCCACAGCGCGCCATTGGGCGAGCACGTCGTCTGGCACCTCGAACGGTTCGGCCGTCCAGCCGATGTTCTCGCGGGTCGCCGCAATCTCGGCGGACCCGAGCGGCTCACCGTGTGTCTTCGATGTCCCCTGCTTGTTGGGGGCGCCCTTGCCGATGACGGTCTTGCAGGCGATGAGCCATGGACGCGAGCCGTCTCGCTTTGCCGTTGCAAGCGCCTCGGCGATCGCCACCGGGTCGTGGCCGTCGATGCGCATCGTATTCCAGCCCGAGGCGGCGAAGCGCGCGCACTGGTCGTCGGAGACCGACAGGTTCGTTGCGCCGTCGATCGTGATGCCGTTGTCGTCGAACAGCACGATGAGCTTGCCGAGTTTCAGATGGCCGGCGAGCGATATCGCCTCGTGGCTGATGCCTTCCATGAGGCAACCGTCGCCGGCGATCACGTAGGTATGATGGTCGATGATACCGCTGCCGAGGCGCTGGGCCTTGATGCGTTCAGCGATCGCCATGCCGACGGCATTGGCAATTCCCTGGCCGAGCGGTCCGGTCGTCGTCTCGATGCCGGCGGCATGGCCGAATTCGGGGTGCCCCGCCGTTTTTGCGCCAAGCTGGCGGAATCGGCGGAGCTGATCGATGTCCATGCCCGGATAGCCGGTCAGGTAAAGGAGCGCATAGAGCAGCATGGAACCGTGCCCGGCTGACAGCACGAAGCGGTCGCGGTTCGCCCAGTCGGGGGCGGCGGCATCGAAGCGCAGCGCTTGCGAGAACAGCACGGTTGCGACGTCCGCCATGCCCATCGGCATGCCGGGGTGGCCCGAGTTGGCCTTTTCCACGGCATCCATCGCCAGGGCGCGGATCGCGCCGGCCATCCGTGCATGCGTTGCCTCGGCCACTGCCTGCTGACGCTCGTTCATACCTTTCCCCGCCTTCCAACCATTGTTTTCGTCTGGCAGCCCTGGCTCGTACCGTGCTGGCGCCAGTTCCACCCGTTAGCTATTGCCGGTCGTCCTCGCGATCCGACGGCAAGAAACTGATCCGCCGCGGCCCGGGCGACGTTTAGCCCGGGTGAACCGCCTCGTCTACGCCGGGGCGCCCTACTACGCGCGTCCGCGGGGAGAAAGCCAGGGGCAGGGGATCTGATCCTTGTGCGGAAGGTGCCCGCGAATTCGAGCCTGGCGCTCGGGCCGCGAGAACGGGCAAAGCGGGAGGCCCGCAGATCCAATCGTAAAAGGGCCGCGTAATGCTGACAAACCGATCAGGGGTCCGGTATGGTCCAGCCAACGCAATGCGCACCACCGTGGGCACTAGGCTACGGGGTAGCGCCGATACCCGCGAGCAGAGCGCCGATGGCGAATCTCATTCAGCGCGTGGCTCTGCGGGGCGATGCAGAGGCCTTCGCAGAGTTGTTCAGGACCTACGCGCCCCGCTTGAAGTCGTACATGATGCGGCAGGGGGCCGACCCCATGACCGCTGAAGAACTCGCGCAAGAAACCCTCATGACGGTGTGGCGCAAGGCGGGACTCTATTCCGACGAGAGGGGCAGCGCGACGACGTGGATCTACACGATCGCCCGCAATCTGAGGATCGACCGAGTGCGTCGCGAGGTGCCGTGGCAGGCGCTGCCAGAAGGTCATCACGAGACCGCCTCCGACGATGTGGCGCCCGATGAGGCGCTGTCCCTGGTCGAGCGCAAGAGCCGCGTCCAGGCAGCGCTTCAGGAACTTCCGCCCGACCAATATGAAGTCGTAAGCCTCGCCTACATCGAGGGTCTTTCCCACAACGAGATTGCCGAGCGCCTTGGACTGCCGCTCGGGACGGTGAAATCGCGCATGCGGCTCGCCTATCAAAAACTGCGGTCCGCCGTCGAGGATCTCAACGAACAATGAAAATCACCCACCATCCCGATGAGGCGACGTTGATGAGCTTTGCGGCAGGTAGCCTCGCAGAGCCACTCGCGGCTATCGTTGCTACTCACATGTCGTTGTGTCCGTCGTGCCGGCGGGATGTCGCAATGCTCGACATGCTCGGCTCCTGCCTTGTCGACACGCTCGATGCAACGCCGCTCGAGAAGCCGGCGCCAGATGCCGGGACGCTGCGCTCGCAGACCGAGGCCGCCGGTGCTGACACTGCAAAATCCAGCCGCGATGCCGCAGCTTTCCGTGATCTCGACGACCTGTCTGGCAACGTCCCGGAACCGCTCGTGCGGCTGGTCGGCCCGTCGCTGGACAACATTGCGTGGAAGCGGCTCGGCTACGGAATCTGGCACTATCCGCTGCCGCTTTCCATGTCGGGCAAGGGCGATCTGCGGCTCTTCAAGGTCGCACCCGGCCAGGTGATGCCCGAGCACGGTCACGGCGGCGCCGAGATGACGCTGCTTCTGCGCGGTTCCTACAGCGACGAGTTCGGCCGGTTCGGTCCGGGCGACGTCGCCGACCTCGACGAGGATGCCGAACACCAGCCCATCGCCGATCCAGAGGTAGGGTGTATCTGCCTGATCGCCAGCGTCGAGCGGGCCAAGTTCAAGAGCCTTCTCGCGCGTATCGTGCAACCCTTCACCGGTCTATAACCGCTTCTGACGCGTCGATCGCGGGTCGCGCTTTCGCCGGGCGCGGGCGCGGTCGGCTGTGCGCTGTCACGGGTGGAGCCAGGGACCAGGCTGTTGTCGCGCGCAGTTTCCGAAACTGGCGAGGGGATGGGCTGCTCGACGGCGGATATCCGCTCTGCGCGGGCGGCTTTTGCCGGTTGCGGGCACCCTTGCTCGGCCCGGCAAGACGGTCTCGCCGACGGGATGGTGGTTAGGGATATATCCGGCGGCGAGGTTTTCATGGCGATCGACGACGGGCAGTCACGGGCCACCGCGGACATCACCTCCAAGAGCACCGCGTCCTCAGCGCACGCCGCGCCGGTTCGCTGGCGGAGTGCGTGGGTCACGGGCGCGAGCAGCGGCATCGGCCGTGGACTTGCGTTGCGTCTCGCCCGTGGCGGCTGCCGGGTCGCGGCGTCGGCGCGTTCGGCCGACAAGCTCGGGGACCTCGCCGGGCTCGATGCCAACATCGAGCCGTTCCCCCTCGACGTGACGCGGGCCGGGGCGACGGCCGACACAGTGGACGACATCGTCGAACGCATCGGCCTTCCCGACATCGTCATCCTGAGCGCGGGCATCGGCCGGTTCGCCAGCGCATCGCGGCTCGACGCTGCCTACTTCCGCCAGATGATGACGGTGAACGTGATTGCCGTGGCCGATGCGCTCGCGCCGCTCATTCCGCAAATGATCGCGCGGGGCAGCGGCCACATTGTCCTTGTCGGCTCCCTCGCCGGGTATCGTGGTCTGCCGCGGGCCGCAACCTATGCGCCATCGAAGGCCGCCGTCATTTCGCTCGCCGAATGTCTTCGTTTCGATCTGGCGCCGAAGGGGATCGTCGTCACCATGATCAACTCGGGCTATGTCGAGACGCCGATGACGGAGGACTTCGATTTTCCGCTGCCGTTTCTGGTTCCGCTGGAAACGGCGCTCGACAAGATCATGGCGGGACTCGCTGCCGAACGGTTCGAGGTCCGCTTTCCTTGGCAGATGACACTTGGCTTGCGGCTCGCCCGGCTGCTGCCTAACGGCTCCTATCACCGTGTGATCACGCGGGTGCTCGGGCCACGCCCGGGCTCACGCGGCGGTGAGCCGCGGTCGAGGGATGGCGCGGAATAGGCGATCAGGCCTTGTCGCCATGGCGCGCCGCCTCGAGCCAAGGATGGCGCTGTGCCTCGGCTCGTCAGCGTAAAGTCTCGCGTCCGAGGCGAGACGGTGCCGGCCTCGGTCCACGCGACACGAACCACCTTGTCAGGCCGAGCGGGTCGCCTGCCGCTTCACCGCCTTGTCGAGCATCACGAGGTCCGCGAGCAGCGCCGGCAATTCCTTCAGCGGCACCATGTTCGGGCCGTCGGACGGCGCGTTGTCGGGATCCTGGTGCGTCTCGATGAAAAGCCCTGCAACGCCCACTGCCACCGCGGCGCGCGCCAGCACGGGGACGAAACGCCGGTCGCCGCCGGAGCTGGTGCCCTGCCCCCCCGGCTGCTGCACGGAATGCGTGGCATCGAAGATCACCGGCGCACCGGTCTCGGCCATGATCGGCAGCGAGCGCATGTCGACGACGAGCGTGTTGTAGCCGAACGAGGCGCCGCGTTCGGTGAGGAGGACGTTGGGGTTGCCCGAGCCGACGACCTTGGCGACGACATTCCTCATGTCCCAGGGCGCGAGGAACTGGCCCTTCTTGATCTTGACGATGCGCCCGGTCTTCGCCGCCGCGATCAGCAGATCGGTCTGGCGGCAGAGGAACGCGGGAATCTGCAGGATATCCACGACCTCCGCGACCGGCGCGCACTGGCTCGCGTCGTGGACGTCGGTGACGACGGGCAGGCCGAGGCTTTCGCGAATTTCGGCGAACACCGCCAGCGCCTTGTCGAGGCCGATACCGCGCTTGCCCGTGAGTGACGTGCGGTTGGCCTTGTCGAAACTCGCCTTGAAGACGAGACCGATGCCGATCTTGTCGGCGATCTCCTTCAGCGCGGAGGCCATTTCGAGCGCGTGCGTGCGGCTCTCCATCTGGCACGGGCCGGCGAGCACTGAAATCGGTGCGTTGTTGGCGAACGTCACGTCTCCGGCGCGGACGACGGCGTTCGGCTTCAATGGGTCATGCGTGGTCATCGGGGGGTTATAGCGCGCGTCGATGGCGAGGGCGAGCGGACGGATGCAGCGCTCCCCAACTTGGTTTCAGGCTGCGATCCGCCCGCCGCACATGGTGCCTCGTTTCGCGCAGTGCCGACATGTGCGTGATCGCGTCCATTGGCCGCGGGACGACACGCGATTCTTCACGTGTTGTTGCATCATGTTTCATCAAGTCTCTGGTTTTTATGTCAAATCGCCGCACGACAGCGTATTTGCCTTTTCGTTGCCCCAACTCGCCCCCTACAGCGCTCACGCCCTTCGCCGAGGTTCTCGGGGAAGGGCGTTGTTGAAACACATAGGGGAGCAATACCTATGAAAAATAGATCGCACACACCGTTCCGCGTTCTGGCACTCACAGTGCTTGCGCTCGTGACAGCGATCGCCGTTCCGACGACCAGTGCCAATGCCGGCTGCATGCCGAGCGCGCTGGCGTCCAAACTCAACCAGATCCGCGCGAAATTTGGACCCGTGCAGGTCATCTCGACACATCGCCCCGGCGCTCGCATCGCGGGTTCGGGCCGGGCGAGCTATCATGCATCTTGCCGCGCTGTGGACTTCAACCCGCCGCCGGGCAAATACAGCCAAGTCGTGGCGTGGCTGAAGGCCAACCATTCGGGTGGCGTCGGCACGTACAGCTGCGGAATGCATCACATCCACATCGATACGGGCCCTCGCGTGCGCTTCCACAAGTGCCAGGGTTCGGGCCGCTACGCGAGCCGCTCGTCGAAGTCGAAGAAGCGGCGCTATGCGAAGGCGAAGAGCAAGCGCAACCAGGCCTATGTGTATGCTCCGCATCGCAAGACCGGGCGTTATGCCAACGCGCAGTGATCGCTGAGCCATCCGGCACAACGCGAGTGAGGGAAGGGCGCGCCGCGAGGCGGGCCCTTCTTCATTTGCGGCGAACACATTGCACAGCGAGGTGCCGTTGGCGGTTGCAACCAGCGATGCAACGGGGCGGCCGGATCAGGCCTGTGCGCCGGGGCCAGTCGGCGGCATCGCCATGCCATCGCTTGCCTCGGCCGTCGCAACCTCGGCTTGATCGCGCCCGGAATTGAACAACCAGAAGAGCACTGCTGCGAGTACGACGACCGGCAAATTCCGGCCGACGCCGCGAGCGGCACGCTTCGTCAGAGAGAGGACGCTCAGGACGGTCGGAAGCATTGCGGCGGCCTGGGTGGCATCGAGGCCGAACGGCAATGCGCCGGCGGACTGTTCGGCGCGCCCTTCGTTGTCGCGCGTCAAAACGGGCTCGCGCTGCCTGAGGATGATGGCGGTCGCGCCCGCCGCGATAAGCAACACGCCAGCGAGGATCGCGCATGCCGCGATCGGGCCCATGCTGCTCGCAAGGGCGAGGTAGGTGGCCGCGATGATGAAACCGAGGCTCACGAGGATCAGAAGTCCCATCAAAAGCCAGAGACCTCCTTCCGCGGCGAGTTCTCGGGCGAATTGTTTTGCGTCGTCCGCGAAGGCATTGAACATGACGGGCTCCGTTGGTTCGGCAATGGAACGGGGGCGTGCCGCAGATTTCGGTCGCTAGTGTTCCGTCTCACGGGGCGAATGCGCGTGGCGCTCGCCTTGCGATCGCTTCCTGGGGGCGTCGCCTAGTCGCGTCCGGCGTCGGCACACAATCGGCACCGACGCCGGACGACGCTTCAGCTTTTCCAGATTGCGCCGAGCACGAACGCCGCGACGACGGCCATGCCAAGTGTCGCCATCGGCCTCTCGCGCAGGCTTTCGTCGAGCGCGCCCTGCATGGTCTTGGCAACCTCGCGGACCTCGCGGGAAGCATCATCAGCGACCGCACTTACCTGGCGGCCGACATGCTCGAATTGATCCTCGATAGAAGAAGCGCTGGTGCGCGCCTTGTCCTTGAGGTTCTGTGCGGTATCGCGGGCGGCAGCGCGGATGTCATCGGCTGCATTCCCAAGATGCGCGCGAGCGTCGGACGCATGTGACGTTGCATTCATGGCGGGCTCCTTCGTTGGTTCACAATTTCTGGATGACAGAACGCCCACGGCGACAACGGGTTCCACCGGCGGGGTCGGCGAGGACTGACGTTTGCCAACCGAGGCGCGCTTGGCTACCGTTGGGCCGCGTCGCTCCGGCGGACGTTGACGGGATCGCTTTTCGAGAGGCCGACGTGTCGCTATCCGCCGCTGCAAAATCTGTTTCAACCAGCACTCCAGCCGGCACACCACGCCGCCTGCTCACCTGGTGCGCGACACTCATCGCACTCTCGGCGGCGCTGGTGATCGGTGAGGGGCGCTCTGGCGCGCGGGCCGCGGGCGAGGATGCCGTCGATACGGCTCTCGTCATGGCGGTCGACATTTCCCAATCGGTGGACGAGGAGCGATACCGGCTGCAGATGGAGGGTATCGCGCAGGCGCTCGAAGACGCGGATGTGGTGCGCGTCATTACCAGCGGGCCAAGACGCGCGATCCTGTTCACGCTCATTGGTTGGGCCGATCGCGCCCGCGTGCTGTTGCCTTGGACGTGGATCGCGAGCGCGTCCGATGCTGCGGCGGTGGCACGCATGCTGCGTTCGTTGCCCGTCGTCGCAGGAGAGTACACCTGCCTCGGCCGGCTGATGGCATATCTCGCCGACAACACGCTCAATCCGGTGCCGGTCAAGGCGGACCGGGTCGTCGTCGACATTTCGGGGGACGGGCCGGACAACTGCACATCTGTCACCTACGTCGACGGTCTGCGCGACCGGCTCGTCAAGGACGGCGTCACTATCAACGGACTGCCGATCCTCGAGGACGGGAGCGAGCGCGAGATCGAGCGGTGGAACCGTGCACCGGGTTCGACACAGACCGAGTTTCCGCTGCCGTCGGAATCTGACGCCCGCACGCTGACGCTTTGGTATGAGCGCCATGTTATGGGCGGTCCGGGTGCGTTCGTGATCACGGCAAATGGGTATGAGGATTTCGCGCGCGCGATCCGGCGCAAATTCATCCTCGAGGTCGCAGCACCCGGCGTCTTGCAGCGGCCCGAGCTGTCGCTGCTGGCCCGGCGGTAGAACGGCGGCTGAGCGGTTGCTTCAAACACTCAGGGTGGTGCTTCGCCCTCCGCGTGATCGCGGAACTCACTCAGCAACGCGCAGTTCGCGCAGAAGGGTGGCGGTGCGGGATCGGCGAGCGAGGGATCGTCGAGCCATTCGAGGCAGGCCGTCGGATGCGGGCACACGAGGCAATTGCGCGAGGCTTCGGCGATGGTTGCGCCGCCACGATGGCGTACGAGCCGGCTGCTGTTGGCTCCCGTGCGGTGGATCATATCCTTAAGCCGTCGCGCGCGTCGCTCGACTTGATCGTACATAGGCCATTCATGGGGCATGAGCGGGTCCTCCGTACGGCAGCGGAAAGCTGCTTGCTGCCGGGCCCGGCTGTCACGGCCATGAAGCGTCGGGATTACGCGAACTCATGAGCGTGGTACCGGATCATGCGCCAGGATGGCGCCGATGCGGTTCCGGCAACTTGACCGATGTCAATTCGTGGCGGTGCTGTCGACCAATGGATCATACGTAAACGAAACGCTCGGTCAGCATGGGAGAGGTACGGCCGCTATACGGTTCAGACCGTTGTACAGACCGTGGTTTTCGTTCAGGCAGGATCGACGTCGACCGAAACGGAAACCGTGTGGTTGGCGCCACCGAGAATGATCCCGGAAATCGGGTTGATGTCGTCATAATCGCGGCCATAGGCGATGGCGATGTGCTCATTTGTCGGCATGACACCATTGGTCGGATCGAAATCGATCCAGCCGAGTTCGGGCACCCACACGGAAATCCAGGCGTGCGATGCATCGGCCCCGCGCAACTTCTCCTGACCGGGTGGCGGTCTGGTCAGCAGGTAGCCGCTGACGTAGCGCGCCGGAAGTTTCAGGGCGCGGAGGCAGGCGAGTGCCAGATGCGAGAAGTCCTGGCAGACGCCGCGGCGCAGTCGCAGCACCTCGTCGATCGGAGTCGAGATGTCCGTCGCGGTCGCATCGAAGCGGAATTCAGTGAAGATCCGCCGCGTCAGGTCGAGGACGGCCTCGACCATGGGCCGGCTCTTCGGAAACGACGGTGCGACGAATTCGGCGACCGCGCGGCTCGGTGGCGTCAGTCGCGAAGCACATGTGAACTGCAGAACCGACAGGTCGATCGGCGGGGCGCCATTGCGCACGGTGTCGACGACTTTTTCCCAGGGCAAACTCGAGGACGGTGCGATCGGTGCCGGCGTGGAAACCGCGATCGTGCTTGTCGCGTGCACCACGAACACGTCGTGCTGGTGGTCGATCTCGAGCAAGACGACGGGGTTGCCGAACGCATCGACACTATCGTGGCGAACGGTCGGCGCCGGTTCGATCAGCAATGCATGCTTCAGCACCGTCTGATGCGGCATCAGCCGTGGCGACAGGTGCAGGCACTGGTGCGACTGCAGCACCGGCTGCTCGTAGCGATAGAGGGTCTTGTGGCTGATATCGTATTTCATGTGGCGTGTTTCACGGACTGTTGCCCAGTCGCGTCCGCAGACGTTGCGGCTTGGCCTCGAGCAGGCTGAAATAGCGCCGGGCGATCGTGTTGGAAAGTTCCGGTAGATCGCGGATCATCTGATCCATCATTTTTGCCAGTTCCATGCGATCGCCGCTGGCGAGACCACGCACGTCGGCGAGGCGCACCGCCGTCGTCAGCTGCAGGATCTTGCGGCGCTCTTCGGGGAGGGCGATACCCTGGCTCGCCTGCGGCATGCTTTCGAGATGATTGGCGATAGCGGCCAGCTGGAAGGCGAGGCTGCGCGGGTTGCTTTCGTCGAGGAGCAGCAGATCGAGCACCAGCGGCAGCATGGGGTCGAGCCGGTAGCGCGACCGATAGGTGATGAAGCTGTCGGCGGCTTCGAGAAGGAAGCGCAGGCTTGCGACTTCCTCGTCTTCCCGGAGATCGTCGCCGGGGACTTGCGCGAATAGCACCGAGATCGCCTCGGAGAGGTTGAACGCGCGCGACAACCGTCGCCCCATGTCGAGGAACGACCAGCCGAAATTGCGGGTCATGTTCTCGTGCATGAGGCCGGCAAATGCGGCGAGCGAGGCAAGCCCTTCCTCCAGCAGGTCGAGTGCGGCGCCCGATCGGCTCGCGGTCAGCGCCTCGCGCCATTGGCTGCCGGGCTGGAACCGCTCGAGCGTCTGCCACGCTTCGAGCGAAAGGCGGTCTCGTGTCAGACTTGCGACGCGGTAGAGGCCATCGAAGGTGCGGGGCAGCGCGCGTATGCCGACCGTGCCGGCGATCAGGGCCCGCGTCAGGCGGTCGATGGCCGCCGCATCAGCCTGCTCGCGATAAGGCGGGGCGGTTTCTGGCTCATCCGTCAGCAGCACCTCGAGACACCGGCGCGAGGCGGCGCGGCCGTCCGTCGGCACGCCGTCCTCCTGTTGCCGCTGGAGCGCGCTGCGCAACACGCGCATCGTCCAGTCGGCACGTTCGCTGTAGCGGCCGAGCCAATAGAGGTCGTCGGCAGCGCGGCTTTGGGTGACGCGTTGGGAGCGGGCGACGTGTGCCGCTTCGACCGTCGGGCGCCATAAACTCGAGTACGCGGGATGCGCGCTGTCGCCGAGCACCCAGACATCGCGCGTCTTGCCTTCGGGTGAGGAAAGGCCGAGCGAGACGTCGGGGTCGATGGTCATGGCGAGACCGCCCGGCATCACCGTGAAGCCATCACCGGCGCGGGTCACGAACAGGCGGACGGCGAACGGCACCGGGGCGAGGCCGCCGGCTGCGAGTGATGGCGTGGTGCCGAAACCGACGCGCTCCTCGGCGACGAGGCGATCGCCCATCATGGCGAGGTCCCGGGCAAACGTCGCCGGATCACCGCCATCGTTCGCGGCCCGCTTGCCGACGGCGGCGCGGCCTGGACGGCCAGCACCTTCCTGCGTCGACCTGATCACGATGTTGTCGAGTGCTCCCATCACCTCGGAGCGGGCGGTCTGGTCGCCGAGCCAACGGCGTGGTGCGTCTTGGATCAGGAGATCCTCACCCAGCAGCCGTTGGCAGATTTCGGGAAGGAATATCCCGAGTCCCCGGTTCTGGACGACGGCCGAGCCGATGGCGTTGGTGACGAGGCCCGGGGCACGCCTGACGCCCTGCAGCAGGCCGACGGGACCGCCGAAGCCGCTCGGATCGAGTTCGAGAGGGTCGCAGTTGCGGCCTTCGACGCAGCGGATGATGACGTCGACTTCCTTGAGACCTTCCAGCGTCTTCAGGTAGACGCGGTCTTCGTCGGTTCTGAGGTCGTTGCCCTCGACGAGCAGGCAGCCGAGATAGCGTGCGAGATAGGCGTGGCTGAAGTAGTCGTCGTGCTGCGGTCCGGGCGTCAGCAGGGCGACGCGCGGTGCGCCGTGGCCGTTGAGATCAGCGATCGCCGCCTGCAGATCCTGGAAAAACCCGGCAACGCGGCGCCCCTTGAGGGCCTTGAACATCTCGCCCGCGACGTGGGTGTGGGCGACCCGGTTGGCGAGCGCCGAGCCGATTCCTGCCGGCGTCTCGGTATGGGTATCGATGATGCGCCAGCTGCCGTCGGGACTGCGCGCGAGATCGGACGCGAAGAACTGCAAGTGGCCGCGCGGTGGGCGGATGCCCTGGCAGGGTCTCAGGAATGCAGGATCGGAAAAAATCAGCGCCGGCGGGATGACGCCGTCGCGCATCAGGCTTTGCGGTCCGTAGATGTCGGCGAGGATGGCATCGAACAGGCGTACCCGCTGCGTCAGAGCTTTCTCGATCCACCGCCATTCGCCGGCCGAGATGATCAGTGGCACAGGGTCGACGGTCCAGCGCTGGGTCGGGGCGGTCGGATCGGCGAAAATATCGTAGGCAATGCCCATCTGGTGGACACGGCGGTCGAGCGCCGACGAGAGCGCTACGCGTTCGGCCGGGCTCGTCGCCGAGAGCGCGGCGAGAAATCCCTGCCAGTGGGCTTTGACTGTGCCGTCCGCGCCGAGCAACTCGTCATGCGTCCCACGGCGACTGGCCGGGTCGCCATAGTCGGCCAGCAGGTCAGCCGGGGCGACGAGGTCGTTCTGTGCGACGAAGCTCATCTCGGATCTTGATCCCTCTCGGCTCGATACCAGTCGTTGGCGGCGCTCGGCGGCGGTGGCGCCCTACGAGCGTGCAGCTCTCTACATAAACGGAGTCGCGCAAGGCCGCTCGTCCCGTCGCAGCAGGCGCCCCGGTCTGCCGGCCAGCACCCTGGGTTCTCACTCACGCCAGCGTTAATTCCGGCGCCGACGAATCGCCCTTAAGCATCCGCAGAACCATAGAATTCTACCAGCGCGAGCGTTCGACGGCCAGCGCCCTTGCAGGCGAGCCGTTGCCCTCGACCGCTATCGTTCAGGCCGGGATGCCGAATTTGCGTGATCAGCTCGGTGGGCGCGGTGATCGCGCCATTAGCCAGCCGCCGAGAGCGAGGGCTCCGCCGATGGCCCAGCCGGCCAGCACGTCGCTCGTCCAGTGAGCCCCGAGATAGATGCGGCTGAGACCGACGGCCATCACGAGGGCGCCAGCCGTGGCGAGGATCAGGGTCGCGACGCGGCGGTCTTCGATCTCGCGCACCACGATGGCAGCGATCAGCATGTAGATGACGCTCGCATGCATGGCGTGGCCGCTCGGGAAACTCGACGTCTCGACGACGACCGATGACGCGAGGACGTCCGGCCGCACCCGCCCGGTGAGCAGCTTCAGGAACGTGTTGATGAGAAAACTTGCAGCCGCGCTCCAGCCGAGCAGAAGCGCCGGGCCATGGCGGCCGGTCCAGGCGAGCAACGCCACGGTGAAGAGGGTGACGGCGATCAGCACCGTGTTGCTGCCGAGTGCGGTGATGTCGCGGATCGCGCCGTCGAACCAGGTCTGCGCGGCCACCTCGACGGGCGCGTCGGCCAGGCGCATGAAGGATGTCGCCGAGAGATCGAGACCGGCAAGACCGTTGGCGCCGACGAAACTCAACAACAACCAGACGAGCAGCATTGCGCTTGGAGCGAATGTGGCGGCGACAAGAGCCTGACGGGCGAGGCCGGCGCCCGGCAATGTGGCGTCGTCGACCAACTGGTTGTGGGGTTCTTCGAGCTCGCTCAAGGCTATGATTCCGGTCGTGCTTGTGGCATGCGTCGGGGCAGTTCCGTCGGTGCGGCCGCGAGGTCCGGAGATGCCCGGTGCCGTCGGCCGTGAGGACAATAGCAAAATCGATCCAGGAAATCGCGTTACCAGGATCGATGCGCGGCCGAGCCGCGTCAGCCGCATGAATCCGGCGGACCGCCGGAGCGAAGGCGTGGGGCCGGCCAGGGCGACTAGGCCAGCACGACGAGGCCAGGCAGACTAGGCCAGGGCGAGCGGCCTCGCTGCGGCGCTGGCGCCCGCCCCGATGTCCTAAGGTATCAACCTCGACGCGAGTGTGACAGGAGATGCGGGCGTTGGCGGAACCGAGCCGTTTCACCGTGTTGGGGGTCGCGCTGTGCCTGCTGCTGTCGGTGCCAGCGGCGAGGGCTGCAGACGCAACCCAAGTGACCCTCCGCGAGCCCGCGGCACGCTCGCTCGCGATGGAGCCGGACGCGCCGCCTGTACCCACGTCTCCCAAGGCCGCGAATCCCCAGGCGCATCGATCAGCCGGCAGCATCGGGCTGCAACGAAACGATGCCGCGCCGCGTCGCGCTCCGCTCGGCGGCAGCGCGGGCGCGGGCAGCGCCGACGGCGCCCCTTATGCACCGTTGCCTTGGCTTACCGGTGCACCATTGGCGCAATTCGTCGTCGGCCGGGCCATATTCATGGCGGATTGGATCGCAGCGCCCGATGTATCGGATGGCGCCGACGGCCTCGGTCCGCTCTACAACGCGGCGAGTTGCGCGGCTTGCCACCCGGGCGCGGGCCGTGCAGGTGAAAGCGCGGCCGGCGCGTTGGGGAGCGGGGCGGACGGTGCGTTGGGGCGAGGCGCGGCATCGCGGCCGGCCCGTGTGCTGCGTTTATCGCGGCCCCGGGCGTTGACGGACAGCGCAGCGGGAAAGCCGGGCACGTCAGCGGTGACACCCGTCGTCCCCGACCCGGTCTATGGCCTGCAGCTACAGGATCGCGCGATTGCCGGCTACGCGGCGGAAGGCCGTCTCGAAATTGGCAGCGAGGAAAGCGTCGTCAGCTACGCCGATGGGCAATCCGTCACGCTGAAACGTCCGCTGCCGGGCATCGCCGCGCCGGCCTACGGCGCGCCTCAGGCGGGGCTGATGCTGTCGCTTCGCCGAACGCCGGATATCGCTGGCATCGGACTCGTCGCAGCGATTGATGCAGCCGACATTCTGGCCGGCGCCGACCCCGATGACCGGGATGGCGACGGCATCTCCGGTCGCGCCGGCGGGATCGCGAGCGGCGGTGATGTCGCGAGCCTCGCCCGGTTTGGCTGGAAGGCATCGGTCGCCTCGCTCGCCGCGCAAACGTCCAATGCGCTGGTGCTCGACATGGGGTTATCCTCCCCTGGGGTTGCGCGAGCCTACGGCGATTGCACGGTGCACCAGACTGCGTGCCGAACCGCGCCAGATGGCCGGTCGCCGGCCAAGGGCGGGCACGAGGTCAGCGGGGAAGAGATCGCGCTGCTGGTGGCGTTCCTCGACGGTCTCGATGCGCCAGCGGCAGGAGCGACGGCGATCAATTCCGCAGGTCGCCGGATTTTCCACGGGATCGGGTGCGCCGCCTGCCACCGTCCGGCGTTTACCACCGGCGTGCACCCAGGGAGGCCCGGCCTCACCGGACGGCGCGTGCAGCTTTACTCGGACCTCATTTTGCACGACATGGGCGCCGGTCTCGCGGACGGCGGTCCGGAGGGCGTGGCCTCGGCCCGGGAATGGCGGACGACACCGCTCTGGGGGCTCGGGCGACGCGTCGCAGGGCTGACGCGGGATGATGCAGTCGGGCTGCTGCACGATGGCCGGGCGGCGAGCGTCGCCGAGGCCATCCTGTGGCATGGCGGCGAGGCATGGCCGGCGCGCGAACGGTTCCGGCAGCTTTCCAGCGCCGATCGCACCGCACTTCTCGATTTTCTCGAGGGGCTATAGGAATTCGGCGGTTGTCGCCGCGCTCGGCGGTTGGCCCCTCCCACGGTGGCGACGCTTGCGCCGGAAACGCATCAGCCTGGCGATTGCCGAGGTGATATCGCGCCGGCACCAGACCGCCGTGGCACTCCGCCGCAGGGGCTCGCCCGTCACTGCCGCCGCCCCACCTCCGACACAACGTGTGTCGAAAGAGCCATTGACGGCTGGCGGTATCCTGTCTGTCGCTGCGGCGTGAGCAGATGGTCTCGTCGCCGCGGCGCCGATGCGTCACTACCGACGACCTTCGAGCGGACGTATAACCTGCAACGGCGCGGTGCTCGCCCGTACCGTTGCAACGACCGCTGCGGCGGAGCCGCCCAACCACCGCTGCGGCGGAGCCGCCCAACCACCGCGGCCGAGCCGCCCAACCACCACGGCCGAGCCGTCAAACCAATGCGGCGGAGCTGCTGCACCTATTGAGGACCGTCATCGATGCCGAAAATGCTGCCAGTTCCTGCTCTTCCATCGCGCCGCGCCGTTGTCCGTGGTGCCGTGGCGATGACGGCGCTGACCGCATTCGGTAGCCGGCGTGTCCTGGCCGGCGCCGGTCGCGGTGCCGCGGCCGATGCGTCAGCAGCAGGCAGCGCTGCGACAGGTCGCACGGTCCGCTACGGTCCGGTGGGCGCGTTCTCCTTCGATCGCTTGAAAGCCGAGGCCGCCGCGCGCGCCGCCAAGCCGTTTGTCAGCGGCCGTTCACCACATGGTGCGATCCTCGATCTGATCGACTACGACGCCTATCAGAAGATCACGTTCCGCAAGGACGCATCTCTACCGCTCGCCAAGACGCCGGTGCAGCTCTTTCACCTCGGCAAATTCTTCCAGGAACCGGTGCGCGTTCACCTCGTCGAGAACGGCGCCGCGCGGGAGGTGATCTTCGAGCGATCATTGTTCGATATGCCGGATGCTCATCCCGCCCGCGATCTGCCGGACAACGCCGGCTTTGCGGGGTTTCGCGTGATGGCCCCCGATCTCAAGACCGATTGGCTGGCGTTTCTCGGAGCTTCATATTTCCGCACGTCCGGTCCCTACAACCAGTATGGCCTGTCGGCGCGCGGCCTCGCCATCGACACCGGAATGCCGACGCCCGAGGAGTTCCCGCGGTTCACCGACTTCTGGCTCGAGGCGGGCGATGGCCAGTCGCTGACCATTTATGCCGCGCTCGACAGTCCGAGCGTCTCGGGCGCCTATCGCATGGTGACGCGCCGCACGACCAATGCCGACAACGTCCACCTGACGACGCAGGACATCACCCTCGAGCTGCACGCGCGCAAGGATATCCAGCGTCTCGGGATCGCGCCGTTCTCGAGCATGTTCTGGTACGGCGAAGGCAACCGGGCCCAGGGCACCGATTGGCGGCCAGAGGTGCACGATTCCGATGGTCTCGCGATCCTGACGGGTGCCGGCGAACGGCTCTGGCGGCCGCTGAACAACCCACCGCGCGTCATGACCAGTTCGTTCGTCGACCGCGACGTGAAGGGCTTCGGTCTGTTGCAGCGCGACCGCGATTTCGTCAGCTACCTCGACGACGGCATCTTCTACGAGCGGCGCGCATCGGCGTGGATCGAGCCGGGCGAAGGCTGGGGCCCGGGCGCCGTGCAACTGCTCGAGATTCCGACCGACGACGAGATCCACGACAATATCGCACTCTATTGGACACCTGAGAAATCCATGAAGGCGGGTGACAGATCGTCGTGGAGCTATCGCCTGACGTGGTGCGACGACGTTCCGTTTCCCGACGATCTGGCGCGCACTATCGCGACGTTCGCGGGCAAAGGCGGCCGGCCTGGCCAGAAGCGTCCGGAGGGAACACGCAAGTATGTCGTCGATTTCGGCGGGCCGGTGTTCGACGGCCTCGGCCGTGACGACGTGGAACTCGTCGTAACGGCGTCGCGCGGCACGATATCGAACGACTACGCCCATCCGGTCGTCGACCAACGGCGCCGATGGCGGGCGCTATTCGATATCAAGGCCAGCGGACCCGAACCGGTCGAGGTGCGCGCCTATCTGCGTCACGGCACGCGTGCGCTTACCGAAACGTGGTTGACGCAGCATTTCCCCGAGACGTGATCGCCGGGCCTCGGTTGCCTCCAACTTCACCGCCGCCGCTCTAACGATGACAACCGCGGGCAGACGAGCACGCGCTGCAGGGCATCCGAGAGTTCGTCCAGGGTTTCGGTCGGGATGAAGAGCCCGCCGGTCTCTTCCGCGAGGCAGGCGGCGCGGAAACGCGGTACGGTGCCGACACGGAAACTGACGACATGGACGGTAAGGCCGTCGCCATTTGCCGCGAAGCGTCGGCCGGCGGCGCAAGGATCGCCGCCGCAGTTTTCATCGCCATCGGTAATGACGACGACGGTTGCGCGGTTGTCCGGCCAGCCGAGTACCGCGGCCGCCTGCTCGACGGCGGCCGTCAACGGTGTCTCGCCGCCGCTTGCCACGTTCTCGATCTCTCGGAGAATGAGCGGGCCTGCGCCGGGCTGCGGCGTTACGGTGACGCGGATGTTCGAGCAGTTTTCAGCCCCGCCCGGGCCATAGATCGTGAGGCCGAGACGCCGGTTGAGCGCGGCTGGTGGTATGATAGTGCGCGCCGCGGCACGCGCCAGCGACATGCGTGTTTCGCCGCTGTAGGCCAGGCGTTGCATCGAGCCCGAAGCATCGAAGACGATCATCGCATCCTCGGTGCAGTTCTCCGCCGCCTCACGGCTCGCGTCATCGTCGGCTCGCGCGACGGCAACGGCCAG
Organism: Hyphomicrobiaceae bacterium; assembly: GCA_020442185.1. Lineage (GTDB taxonomy): Bacteria > Pseudomonadota > Alphaproteobacteria > Rhizobiales > Hyphomicrobiaceae > JAEUMD01. Next base: position 1,935 of record JAGRKS010000026.1, on the reverse strand, counting down.
GACTTGGATCGCAAAAAACGTGATGCAGACGGCGAGGGCTAGGGCTAGGGCGTTCGCGCCCAGCCGATGATTGCGACGGCGGCGGCGCGTCCAGATAGCGATCCGAAGAATCGAGTGTTGCATGCTGTGGATGGGCTGACGCGGGCAGCGTCCGGCACTGTCGATTGCCTTCGGATCGATTGCCGTCCGATCTATTGCCGTCGGATTGCCGCTCATGAGCCGCTTCCGGGAGCTTCAGCGGCATCCGGAAGCTGGTCCAGTTCGACCGCGCGGCGCAGTGCCTCGAGATCGCTCCGGATATGTTGGCGCACCGAGGGCGCGAACAGCGTCCCGATCGGCGCCAGCAATCGTGCGGCGATCGATACGGGCTCGCCGGAGAACGAGATGCGGAGCAACGTCCGTTCGCGCTCGCCGTCGATATCGTGCGCGATGCGGTAGCGCGTGCCGTGCGCTTCGGCCGTCATCACGAGGCGGCGCGGCGCCTCGTATTCGGCGACCGTCATCTCGACGGTTTCGCGACGGCCGTGGATGTCGCGCGTCTCAAGAAAACGCGTGCCGGATTGAACAGGACCGCTCGTCACCACTTCGACGTCGACGATCGCCGGTATGATATGCGGCCAGCATTCGATCCGCGAGAGCATTGCAAAAACGGTCTCTGGCGCGGCCTTGATCTCGATCTCGTCGTCGATGTGCATGATCGCGCCTCTCTCCCTCCAAGGGCGTCGTCGTGGTGCTCGTCTAGCGTCGCGCCAAAACCGGACGCGGGTGGGGTTGTGATGCGATTTTGGCGCGCCAGGCCACGCGTCACAACCCTCGTTCGCGGTCGGCGAATGCGCGGTTGCATCGATCAAGCCGGTCAGAGCGACATCCGCACTGGCGTGGCGCTCCGGGGTGCCTATGTTGACCAGACTACCTATGTTGAATGGAGCGCTGAGGCAACGCAACAAGGGAGGTTCCGATGAGCTGGCAGCCCGATCACGATCCGAAGCTGGGGGATGCCCACGCCTGCGATGCCATCGAACAGGTCATCGTTCCGCGTGCCCGCGATCTCGGTGGCTTCGAGGTGCGCCGCGCGCTGCCGGCTGAGGGGCGGCAGATGATCGGGCCGTTCATCTTCTTCGATCAGATGGGGCCGAGCGAGTTCCTGCTCGGCGAGGGCATCGACGTTCGCCCGCATCCCCATATCGGCCTCGCCACCGTCACCTATCTGTTCGATGGCGAAATCATGCATCGTGACAGTCTCGGCACCGAACAGCCGATCAGGCCCGGTGAACTCAATCTCATGACGGCAGGCAGCGGGATCGTCCATTCCGAACGCACACCCTCGAACGCGAGGCGGGACGGCAGCCGATTGTTCGGCATACAGGCTTGGGCGGCGTTGCCCGCGACGCACGAGGAAGGGCGTCCCCAGTTCGTGCACCATGCGCGAGGCGCGTTGCCGCGCATCGAAGGCGAGGGCAAGCGCATCTCCGTCGTGATCGGCGATCTCTACGGCGCGCGCTCGCCGGTCGCCTATCCGCACCCGAGTTTCTATGCCGAAGCTGTGCTGGCACCCGGAGCCGTCCTGCCGCTCGACGCCGCCTATGACGAACGTGCCATCTATATCGTCTCGGGCGAAATCGACATCGCCGGCGATACGTTCGGCTCCGGCCGCCTGCTGGTCTTCAAGCCAGGGGACGCGATTTCCGTGCTCGCGATGTCGAACGCCCGGTTGATCCTGCTCGGCGGCGAGCCGATGGATGGCCCACGCCACATCTGGTGGAACTTCGTCTCGTCCTCCAAGGAGCGCATCCGCGCCGCGAAGGAAGACTGGAAATCCGGCCGCTTTGCTGTCGTACCGGGCGACGACAAGGAATTCATTCCGCTTCCGGAGTAGTGCCGGGATCAGGATTGTTCGCGCTCACGGCTTGTTCTCGCTCACGGCTGATCCTCGCT
>JAGRKS010000187.1:2842-3039 GCA_020442185.1 Hyphomicrobiaceae bacterium | reverse complement strand
TCGGCAACTTCAAGATCGGCTGGGAAAAACAGCCCGTTCCGGTCATTCGCGCCCTCGGCATCGTCAAGCGCGCGGCCGCTGAAACCAACATGGCACTTGGCAAACTGGACGCGACGCTCGGCGAGGTCATCGTCAAGGCCGCCAATGAAGTCATCGAGGGCAAGCTCGACGCGCACTTCCCGCTCGTCGTCTGGCAG
>JAGRKS010000187.1:0-2723 GCA_020442185.1 Hyphomicrobiaceae bacterium | reverse complement strand
TGAGCCAGTCGTCGAACGACACGTTTCCGACGGCAATGCATATCGCCTGCGCTGAAGAAGTCGCGCACCGGCTCATTCCGGCATTGCGCCACCTCCACGCCGCACTCGATGCCAAGGCGAAGGCGTGGGAGGGCATTATCAAGATCGGCCGCACCCACACCCAGGATGCGACACCCTTGACGCTCGGTCAGGAATTCTCGGGCTACGCTCAACAGATCGAGAACGGCATCAAGCGCATCGAGATGACGCTGCCGATGCTCATGGAGTTGGCACAGGGCGGCACCGCCGTCGGTACGGGCCTCGCGTCCCCCGCCGGCTTCGCGGAGAGAGTCGCCGAACGGATCGCAGCCATCACCGGCCTGCCGTTCACATCCGCGCCGAACAAGTTCGAAGCGCTTGCTGCCCACGACGCGATGGTCATGACGCATGGCGCGATCACGACCGTCGCCATGAGCTGCTTCAAGATCGCAAACGACATCCGCTTTCTCGGTTCCGGCCCGCGTTCGGGGCTCGGCGAACTGGCCTTGCCGGAGAACGAACCCGGCTCGTCGATCATGCCGGGCANNGGCAAGGTCAACCCGACCCAGTGCGAGGCCATGACACAGGTTTGCGCCCACATCCACGGCAACAATGCCGCCCTCGCCTTCGCCGGCAGCCAAGGGCACTTCGAGCTCAACGTCTACAATCCGATGATGGCCTACAATTTCCTCCAGTCCGTGCGCCTGCTCGCCGATGCCGCCATCTCGTTCACCGACAACGCCGTCGTGGGCATCGAGCCGCGTCTCGACAACATCGCCCGCGGCCTCGCCAACTCGCTCATGCTGGTGACGCCGCTCAAGGAGAAGTACGGCTACGATCTCGCCGCCAAGGTCGCGAAGACCGCCCACAGAAATGGCACCACATTGCGCGAAGAGGCTGTAAAACTTGGCATTTCGGGCGAAGATTTCGACAGCATCGTCCGCCCGGAGCTGATGATTGGACCGGACAAAGCGTAGGCTGCGTCTGCCGGAGCCGACGATTTCCGCCGGCAGATCGAAGACGGCAACGGGGAGGAACGAACCCGATCCACGAGGGCGACAGGCACGCACTCGGCATCGGGCGGTGTGTCACGTAGTGGTTGCATAGCGATCGCGCCTGCGGCTTTAGTTGCCGACGGTTGAGCCCTCCGAAGCGGCGGGCGGCCGCGCCAGCACGATGCCGCCCTCCCGCTTGCAATGGAGGCTGGCTAGTGGGGGCTCCGCTGGCTGGATTGAGGCGGGAGGCTGTGCGCTTGTACCGGACGGCCGCTCGCCCGAAACGGTGTCGCCGGTAGGCCGCGGAATTTGCTCTCGCCGCGACTTTGCAACGGATCGGGAACTCTTCATGGCAACGTCCAGGATCTCCTGCCATCACGACCGCACCTTCATCATCGACACGGACACGACCGCCCTGATCGTCATCGACATGCAGCGCGACTTCTTCGCCGACGAGACCGGCGCCTTCGAGGGCGCCATGATGGACGTTGTTCCGCGCGTCGAATCGCTGCTCGAGACCTGCCGCGCCGCGGGACTGGCTATCGTCCACACCCGCGAGGGTTACGCCTCCGACATGTCCGACGTGTCACCCTTCCGCGAATCGCTCGGCTATGTCGGACGCGACGGTCCATTCGGCAGGTTTCTGGTCCGCGGCGAGCATGGCCACGATTTTCTCGACTCCGTCCGCCCGTTGCCCGGCGAGACGGTGATCGACAAGCCGGGGTTCGATGGATTTTTCGCGACCGACCTCGATCAAGTCCTGCGCAACGCGGGTGTGCGCCACCTCATCCTCGCCGGCGTCACCACGCAATGCTGCGTGCACTCGACGTTGCGCAGCGCCGTCGATCGCGGATACTGGTGCCTGACGGTTGCGGATTGTTGCGCGGCGCTCGACCCTGACCTGCACGACGCCGCGTTGCAGCTGATCGCAGGCGAAGGCCACTTGTTCGGATGGATCGCGGACCTCGCCGACGTCGATGCCGGCTTGCGGGTGCTGGGCAGGACAACATACTACGTCTGATGATCGTGCACGATGAAAGCGCGCGCCCAAAGCACTTGCCGTCGCTTCTGCCTGGATGCCGCCCGAACGAACCGGCGACGCGCTTGGCAAGGCTAACGCTTGATGCTCAGCGCCCGACCGATGCTGCGCGGCGGCTCACCTCGGTCCGAGAGACCTCGCCGGCGGCCACCAACGCATTGACACAGCGGCCTGACAGCTTCGGACCAGCAGACGACATGCAGCGTCTCAAGCTGGGACTGCCGACAGCGTGCTTGCTGCAATACGACATATAGTCGGACATGCACGCTCGCTGCACCGATAGCGACACGGCGGTTGCCGGTGTCGACAGTGCCACGGCTGCCGCAGCGCACAGCGTCGCGCCGAGCAGCAGCGAAGACGTTGGCATGGCAAGAATGCGGGGCATGACGGTCTCCTTGGAATTGATTGGCACGAAATGATGCCAAACACTCGGTCGTGCAAATGGCTGCACGTCCTCCCGCGGCGGAACGCGATCACGTTGGTCCGACCCTTCTGCCGCTAGCTTCGCTGCTTCGCGTACCTATTGGCAAGCCCCGCCCAGAATTATTCTCACACCCAATTCTCAACAAACGGCAAACGCCCGCACCATTTAGGTGCGGGCGTCGCGGCATGCCGTCAGTGGCGAAAATTCAGGCGGCAAGCAAAAATCAGCGGCCGAGGGAGGCGGCGCG
>JAGRKS010000186.1 GCA_020442185.1 Hyphomicrobiaceae bacterium | reverse complement strand
AGGATCTCTATCGCGGCCGCGCCGCGGCGATGAGCATGATCCCGACCTCGACGGGCGCCGCCAAGGCCGTCGGCCTCGTGCTGCCGGAACTGGCCGGCCGTCTCGACGGAACAGCAATCCGCGTGCCGACGCCAAACGTCTCCGTGGTGGATTTCAAGTTCGTCGCCAAGCGCGAAACGTCGAAGGACGAGATCAACGCCGCCGTGAAGCAGGCCGCCGGCCAACAGCTCAAGGGCGTTCTCGGCTTCACCGATGCGCCGAATGTTTCGATCGACTTCAACCACGACAGCCACTCGTCGATTTTCCACATCGACCAGACGAAGGTCATGGATGGAACATTGGTCCGCGTGCTGTCGTGGTACGATAACGAGTGGGGCTTCTCGAACCGCATGAGCGATACCGCCGTTGCGATGGCAAAGCTCATCTGACCGGGTTCATCTGGCTCAGGCGGACGGGACCGCGATCCCGTCCGCCGTTCGCTGCCGCTGTCTCGACGAGGCCGCACGGGACGATACCGTGCGGCCTCTGCTTTTTTCCGACAGACGATCGCATCTGCCAGGTCTGCGAAACTCCACATCACGAATTCCGCTGACGGCTGAAACCGTCTAGAAACATGGGCGGCACGTGACCTTCATCCGATCGGACTGCCGCCAACGCCGAGGCCTCCCATGTCAAATCCCGAAGACATCGAAAAGCGCATGAGCCGCGCGGTGCAAAGCATCGCGCAGCCCGCAGGTCACTTCCTGACCGAAACGTTTCACATGATCGGCTTGTTCGCCATCGGCGCCGCGACGGTCTGGGCGGGCGCCGTGTTCTTCATCGAGCTGATGGGCAAGGGGCGCGCTTCGATCGAGGATCTGCTGCTGCTGTTCATTTATCTCGAGATCGGCTCGATGGTCGGCATCTATTTCCGCACCAATCACATGCCGCTGCGATTCCTGATCTACATCGGCATTACGGCACTCACACGCCATCTGATCGGCTGGGTCAACCACGAGCCGAAGCCGGACATGGGTGTCGTCATCCTCGCCGGCGCAATCCTTATCCTCGCGCTCTCGGTGCTGGTGATCCGCTATGCCTCCTACAAATTCCCCTCCGGCCCCTTGACGCAGGACCGCGGCGACCTCACTGACACCGATCCCGGGGTCAAAAATTGACATCCTCGCCGGCTGCGCGGTTGCGGGTCGCGACGCAGTCCGTCGCGGCGAGCCGGCGGACTTCGGACGCCGCCTCGCGCACCCGCTCCTTGTGCTGCTCGGCGACCAGAGACCGTTCCGCAAGTTCGAGCGCGATGGCCGACATCTCGACCGCGGCTTCGGTGAGCGCGGTGTTATCCAGACGCACCAGCGCGGCCAAAGTCTTCTGCAGGCGAATGCCGACCTCGACGGCACCGGCGCCGTCCCGCGCAATCGGGGTGAACCCATCGCGCACCAGATCTCCGGCCTTCAAGGGTGGTACGAATACCCTGTCATGGACGACGTCAGTGGCGTCCTCGCTCGCCGAGACTTCAGCCCATCGCGTCAACACCTCGAGCTCGCGGCCGATGATGGCGATTGCAGTGCCGGGGTCATTGATGCCCGGTGACAAGGCACGGTCCGCGGTCTCCGCCAGCATCACGATACCGAAGCGCACGTCGTTCGACTGCGAGCGATTGGCTGCGACGGCGATGTTTGCCTGGACATCCGCAAGGCTTTCGCGCACGCGTTCGGAGGCCGGCGACAGATAGGCGACCGGCGTGCGCGTATCGACGAAGTCGCCGGGCCGCACCGTCAGATAGATGTCGACGTCGAGATCCTCGGCGAGGTCTTGCAGGCCCTTGGTGTGAAGGTGGGTGACATAGCCGACCCGATCGGCCGCGACGATGGCCGCCGCTGCAGGCGTCGATCCATCGTAGATGCGCGCCCCCCAGGCGCCGACATTGGCTGGCGTAACACCCGCGAACGCCGCGGTGACGATCTTTTCGACGCCAGTCTCGACCCGCCCGAGCTTGGTCACGTGATCGATCCAGCGAACGAACGCCGCCAGCACCCAGCCGACGATGACGACGAGACCGATAAAGATGATGAAGCGTCCGACCTTGTCGAACGAGAACGCCTCGAGTGCCAGGATGGCGATCATCGAGTAGATGAAGGCTGCGATGAAACTCGCCAGCACCGTCTGCGTGGTCCTGTCACCGAGGATCAGCCGCGAGGCGCGCGGGGTCGTGGAGTTCGAAACCGACGAGACCGCCGTGACGACCGCCGACACCGAAAACGTCGCCACCGCCAGCATGCTCGATGCAAGGATCGTCAGCAGGCTTTTCAAGGCATCGGCCGACAGCTCGATGGGCACCGGCCCCCGGTAGAGTTGACCGAACCAGATGGCGATCGCCGCCACGGCGACCGAACCGAGGCTCGCAAAGGTGGGCTTGATCCAGAGCTGCTCGTCGAGATAGACGCGAATTTTCACCCAGATTTGCCACATCGCGAACCGCTCCTGTCGCCTCAGGCTGCTCAACCGGTTGATGATGATTATTAAATCGCGCCTGGCCGCAGGCACGATGCACGAGCCGCGAGCGCCAATCCACCGAACTTTTCACCACCTGTCGGCATTTCAGACGTTCGGGTGGTGGCGAAAATGTTGCATCTGCGCTATCCGGCCAACTGCCGATACACATTCGACAGAAAAATACCAACGAGGTTCACATGACCGAGAGGCTCGAAGACATTGCCGCCGCCATGGTCGCTCCCGGCAAAGGCATCCTTGCCGCCGACGAAAGCACCGGCACGATCAAGAAGCGCTTCGACAAGATCGATGTCGTCTCGACCGCCGACACGCGCCGCGACTACCGCGAGATGCTGTTTCGGTCCGAGGCCGCCATGCAGAACCATATATCCGGGGTCATCCTGTTCGACGAGACGCTTCGTCAGACTGCCAAGGACGGGACGCCCCTCGTCGACCTGATCCGCGCCTCGGGCTCCATCCCCGGCATCAAGGTGGACGCCGGTGCCAAGCCGCTCGCCGGTCCGACGTCCGCCGTCGAAATGATCACCGAGGGGCTCGACGGACTGCGCGAGCGCCTCACCGAATACCACAAGCTCGGCGCACGGTTCGCCAAGTGGCGCGCCGTCATCACGATTGCGGACGGCTGCCCGACATGGAACTGCGTCAAGGCGAACGCGCATGCCCTCGCACGCTACGCGATCCTCTGTCAGGAAGCCGGCATCGTTCCGATCGTCGAGCCGGAGGTGCTGATGGACGGCGCGCATTCGGCACACGGCATCGACCGCTGTTACGACGTCACGGAATGGACATTGCGCACCGTATTCCGTGAACTCTACGACGCCCGCGTCAATCTCGAGGGCATGGTGTTGAAACCGAACATGGTGATCGCCGGCCAGAAGTCCACGGCGCAGGCCTCCGCGGCCGAGGTCGCCGAGAAGACGGTCAAATGCCTGAAGGCGACCGTTCCGAGCGCGGTCCCGGGCATCGCATTCCTGTCGGGCGGCCAATCCGATGCGGCCGCGACCGAACACCTCTCGATGATGAATGCAATCGGCGGCCTACCCTGGAACCTGACGTTCTCGTATGGCCGCGCGTTGCAGGCGGCGGCTCTGCAGGCCTGGGGCGGCAAGCCGGAAAACGTCGCGGCCGCCCAGCGCGCGTTCGCCCATCGCGCTCGCATGAACGGCCTCGCCGCACTCGGCAAGTGGGACAACGGTCTCGAGAAGGCCGCCTGAGACCGACACTCGGCACGCTTGACGAGCCGCGTCCGTCCGTCCGGCAGGCCGCCGCGCATACAACGGCGCATCGGGCGGATGGCAATGCGTTCGGCGCGGGGGGCTTCCCCGCGCCTAAACTGTCTCTGCGCCGTCAGAGACCGAGGGTGCGATTGTGCAACTGCAAGGACGTCGCGCGGGTCGCCAGTCATGCTCGTCCGGCGCCGCTGGCCCGTTCGTTGTTCGACCGTTGCTCGTGGATGGAGCGGCGCGCCACGTGGCACGCCACCCCTCTGGCGAACGTCGTTGCGCGCTGCCATAGCGCACCGGCGGATACGCCCGCGCCTTGTCCTAGTGTTGCGTCACTAACGCTTGGTCCCCGTTTGCTGCACGCTGGCCTGCCAAGCGTTTGTGACAAAAGCAACACTAGAATCATTGAGTGGCTAGTGTTCCCTATGTCTCCGACGCTTGGTCGATCGGGCGCAGCAAGGGGAACCAAGTGTCGGAGACGGAACACTAGCATTGGTCCAGCGGCTTCTTGGCCTGCACACCGTCAAGCCCCTTTTCTGCCCCTTTCCGGACGCATAGGCTGGCCCGACGCACAGTCTGGCCCCGAAGCAATGGCTGGCCCCGAAGCAATGGCTGGCCCCGAAGCAACGGCTGGCCGGACAGCCCCAATTTCGATCCGCGAGGACACAGCAAATGGCCGGCGCCAACAAGCCGTCGAAGCTCTATCTGGTGGTCGAAACCGGTCCGACCGCGGCCGACCGGCTGGCGGCGGCACTGTCGGGTGCAAACCCCTCCTCCGTCCTCCTCGTGCCGTCCACTGGCCGCGGCCTCGACGCACAGACGCTGCTTCCGCTGATCGCAACGCTCCAGAACGCCGGCGTTGCCGCCCTCGTCGCCGACGACGCGCAACTGGCACGCGTCACCAAGGCCGATGGCGTACATCTGACGTGGTCCAAGGACATCGCGCGACGCGCCGAGGAGGCGCGCGAGATCCTGGGCGCCCGCTTCATCGTCGGCGCCGATGTCGGCCGGTCTCGCCACGATGCGATGGTGATCGGCGAAACGGACATCGACTACATCGCTTTCGGCATTCCAGCCCACGTCGAGGACCGCGAGACGGCACGCGAGCGCCGCCACGAATTGTGCCAGTGGTGGGCCGAGATCTTCCAGGTGCCATGCGTCGCTTTCGACGTGACGGACGTCGAGGAGGCCGCCGACATCGTGACGACAGGCGTCGATTTCGTGGCCATCACCATTCCCGATGCAATGTCGGCGGCCGAAATCCGCGCCTTCGTCCAGGCGGCCGATACGGCACTGGCGGCCTACGAGCCGACCGTTTGAGTGAAATCGGGCCCTGCCCCATGGAATGGCCCAACAGAACGGGGCTCGACCGATATCGGCTGGCGGCATGGGCCCGGATGGCCTGGACAGGACCTGACGACGTGGAGACGAGCATGACGAACTCGAATGCGGCGGCGGCTCCGCGAGGACCGAGCGACATCATCGGTAACGCCACGTCCAGCCGGTCGACGGCCAGTCTCACTACGGGGCTTTTGGCGAGGCTCATGGGACAAGTGGCGTTAGCGTCGCGCAGGTCGCGCACGTTCACATTTGCCGTTGCCCTCGCCCTGCCACCCGTCGCCGCGCACGCCGAAACAAGTTCTTGGGTCCACCGCGAGGCAGCCCCGGCAGCATCGGAGCTCCCCGCCGCCGCTCGCGACAGGACCCCACGATCAGCCACCGGCAAACCGCAGAACCGCCGCGCCGAGGCGAAGCCCGAAACCGGGCTTGGCAGCGATCTCTCGACGCATTCGAAAGGGTTCACGCCGCGGCCGCAGTCTCGTCCGGCGCCCGCCAAGCCCGGCAAGGCGCCGCCCCCCGGCGCGGACGATCCCTACCTGGCATTCGACCAGGGCCGTTATCTGACGGCGCTATCGCTCGCCGAAGCGCGCGCCAAGACGGGCGACGCGGGCGCGCACACGCTGATTGCACGCATCCATGCCGCCGGCCTCGGCGTGCCGAAGAACGAGGCGCTGGCGGCGAACTGGTTCCAGCGCGCGGCCGAACTCGGCGACGTCGAAGCGCAATTCGCCTATGGCGTCATCCTGGCGGAAGGCCGTGGCGTGCCGAAGAACCGCAGCGCCGCGGCCGACATGTTCGAGC
>JAGRKS010000185.1 GCA_020442185.1 Hyphomicrobiaceae bacterium | reverse complement strand
TCTTGTGCATGATGTTCTTGAATGCTGAATGGCCAGCCATGGTCCCGTCCCAGATCTGTGCGTGCGCCGTGCCATCGCGCTCGATGCGCGGCGTTTCCAATATGGAGGCGATCTATAACTTGCCCGGCCGGGTCCAGGTCAAGAGGTAGCCGACCTCCACTTCGGCCAGCGATTGTAGCCGATTGCCGGATCGTTGGCCCGCCACGCACGTATGAACTCGATTTCTTTGGCAATTACGTCGCTCAACGCAGCGCTTTCGACCTCCCAAAGGATTTCCCGCGTGATTGTGAACACGCGGCGCTGCTCACGAGTGAAGTCGCGGGCGATAATAGACGGGTCCAAACTTCCGAAGTAATTGATATTGTCCGTTCGATCGTGCCCGATGTAGATCTTCCCATTAGGGTAGGTGATCTTGTAGATCACAATCATATCCGCGCAACCTCACGACACCCAGAAATCCGGCTCGCTGTTGGCGAGATTGGCGCCGATGCGGACCGCTTTGACGCGGCTGGCAAGCCCCGTCGCATCGTCGATCTCGACCGCAACCCCCGAAACCGTCGCAGGCCCGCTCGCCGGCTCGAAGCGCCCGCGCGGTATCTTCGTCAGGAAGCGCGTCAGCGGCTCGTCCGCCTCCATGCCCAGCACCGAGTTGTAGTCACCACACATGCCGGCGTCCGTCATGTAGGCGGTCCCGCGCGGCAACACCCGTTCGTCGGCGGTCGGCGTGTGGGTATGGGTGCCAGCGACGGCGGAGGCGCGACCGTCGACGAATTGTCCGAGCGCCTGCTTCTCGCTCGTCGCCTCGGCATGGAAATCGATGAAAATCGCGTCCGCGCCCTGCTTCAACCGGCACGCCGTCAGCTCGTTGTCGATGGCGCGGAACGGGCAATCGAGGTCGGCCATGAACACGCGTCCCATGGCGTTGATGACGAGCACGTCGGCGCCGTTCTTTGCACGCAACAGTGCGGCGCCGCGACCTGGCGTGCCCTTCGGGAAGTTGATCGGACGGATCAGGCGTTCCTGGCGCTCGATGAAGACGAGCGTATCCTTCTGGTCGAAGGCGTGATTGCCGAGTGTGACGGCATCGGCGCCCGCATCCAGAAGATCCTCGACGATCTTCTCGGTGATGCCGAAGCCGGCGGCCGCATTCTCGCCGTTGACCACGACGAAATCGAGCGCATACCGCGCGATCAGCTTCGGCAACATGTCCGTCACAACGGAGCGTCCGGCACGGCCGACGACATCGCCAAGAAAAAGAAATCTCATTATCGCTTCAGTCCGCTCCGCAGCGAATGGGACCCGAGGGCGTCAAAACCCAATCGAGCGGTTCGTCATAGTGCGAATAGGGCACGGCGTCGACCTCGAGTTCGTCGTAGGCGAGGCCGATCGTCAGCACCGGCTTCGAAGCCTTGATCTCGGCAAGCGACCGGTCGTAGAAGCCGCCACCGTAGCCGAGCCTGTAGCCGCGGCGGTCGAACGCCAACAGCGGCACCAGCATGACGTCCGGCACGACAACCGGCGCCGTTGCGACCGGCTCGCGGATGCCCCATTGCACGGCGTCGAGCGGTTCGCCCGGTGCCCAGCCGCGAAACACCAGCGGCTTGCCCTTGCCGATCATCACCGGTAGCCCGATCGTGGCGCCCTCGCCGATCAGTCGAGCCATCAGCGGCATCGTATCGATCTCCTCGCCGATCGCGAGAAAGCCCGAAACCGTCGCGCCGCCTGCCGATGCCGCAAAGCCTATCCCGTGCGCCGCCAGAGCCGCTCCGGCCGTTAGGCCATGCGCCTCGAACGCGGCGAGGCGCCGCGCCTTCATCAGCGAACGCAGGCGCTTCTTGTTTTCGGCAATATCGGTCATGGCGCCAGATGTGATCGCACGTTGCTCCAATGTCCGGCACGCTCGGCCGGCAGGCGGGTGCAGGTGGGGGATTCGTGGCACGTTGCAGCGGAAGAAGCGTGGCGCGGAAAGCGCCGCGGGGTGCCGGCACAAGTCGGCTCGAACGGGCGCTGCAGGCACCATCGGCCGGTAACACAAATCAAGTGCCGCGGAAGCCGTCGGAACGTTTGATCTCGCCGGGTCCCTACAATAGTAAGGTGGGCGCCGTGTGTCCGGGACCACGGTCCCGGTCAGGGACAGCTCCCTGGCAGATCTTATAGGCCCTGGAGATTCGTTTGTTCCAAACGCACCCCGCAGCGCCGGTAATGTAGGCACTCGCCACCACGAAATCCATGGGCTTGTCGGCGAGCGTGAAACAATCGAGGTGGACAACCGCGCGCGCCTCGATGACGTCGAAGGCTTTGAATGGGGCTCCGGCTACGTACCGGGTCAAGCCGCAAGCTTCACGCCATAAGCCTTACGCCGACCGGGCCTTCGTAACCTCTCCGGACGGCGCCTTCGACGTCGCGTCCTCACCCGAAGCATCGGCGCGCCCATCGTCGCCGGCGTCGTCACTGTCGCCAGCGGAAGCTGGCTCGGTCAGCTGGCGCAGCATCTCGGTCGCTTCCTCGATCTGAACTTCGAGCGCGCGGCGCGTATCCCAGAGCTCGTCGGCAATCAGCAGGGCCGACATCAGCAGCAGACGATCGTCGCCGACCTGACCAAATTCCATGGTCAGTTGCTCGACCCGCGCCTTGACGTGCGCGGCGAGTTCCATGAGCCGTCCCTCATCGCCATCGTCGCATGCGAGGCGGTACGTCCGGCCGTTCAGTGTGACGGAAACCTGTCTCATCGTCCTCGCCGCCGCCGTTGCGCTGTTGACGGCGCAGCCGACGAATCAACCCTCTTCTTCTAAGAGGTTATGAAGGGAGTCGATGACCCAATCAATTCGGTTAACCACAAGTTCCTCGCGCTTCTTCAGCCGCGCGATCTCCGCCTTGGCGTCGGCAAGCTGATCTCTGAGAGCGATACACTCCGCCTCGAGAGAAGCCGCGGGCTTGCCCCGCGACCGTGTGGCTGCGGCGGCCGCATCCGTGCCGCGCTGAGGCGTTGCGCCGGCCGGCCGGTTGGGCACGGCCGCCCGTGACTCGGGGCGAGCGCTTGTTTTTCCTGACGATTTGCCGGCCGTTTTACTGGCCGATTTACTGGCAGATTTGCTGGGAGATGACGGCTTTGCCGCGGCTATCGCCTTCGCCGTCGATGCGCGAGGCGACGACGAAGCGCCGCCAGCCCCGGACTTGCCGGTCTTCGCACTGTGGGCCATCCGCATCCGTCCGAGATCTAGCTGTTCACCGCCGCATTGCCCGCAGCGCATGTCCTCCTCGACCATAGGATCGCCGCCCGCACTGCGTCAATTGTCGAGAGTTGCGAGCCGGCAATATTGCGGTATGCGACTTTCCGCCAGCCCATTTGCGGCCGACGCGCATTGACAGACCCCCATCCCGCCAACTTAATTGCGCGGCCCCGAAACCGGGGCCACATCCGCTCTCAAGAATAACAGCGTTCGATTGCGCGATCGCGACACGCGTTCCATCTGGAGCACCCACCCGAGCGCCGCTCCCAACAGAATCTATTCCTTGGAGGACATCGAGACATGGCAGTGAAGGTCGCAATCAACGGCTTCGGACGAATTGGGCGGAACGTGCTGCGGGCGATCGTCGAAAGCGGCCGCACCGACATCCAGGTGGTCGCCATCAACGACCTGGGTCCCGTCGAGACGAACGCGCATCTGATGCGCTTCGATTCCGTGCACGGCCGCTTCCCCGGAACCGTCACCATTTCCGGCGACACCATCGATGTCGGCACCGGACCCATCAAGGTCACCGCGGTACGCAACCCGGCCGAGCTGCCGCACCGTGAGTTGGGTGTCGACGTGGCGCTCGAATGCACCGGCATTTTCACGTCGAAGGACAAGGCCAAGGCGCACCTCGACGCCGGCGCCAAGCGCGTGCTCGTGTCGGCGCCAGCCGACGGTGCCGACCTGACCGTCGTCTACGGCGTCAATCACGACAAGCTGACGAAGGATCATCTGATCGTCTCGAACGCTTCGTGCACGACCAACTGCCTGGCGCCGAGCGCCAAGGTGCTGCACGACAAGTGGGGCATCAAGCGCGGCCTGATGACCCC
>JAGRKS010000184.1 GCA_020442185.1 Hyphomicrobiaceae bacterium | reverse complement strand
GATCACGTCGCAGATCTTCTCCCAGGCGGCCGCCTGGGTGATGAAGTACGTGTAGGCGTTGGGGTCCGTCTCCCAGCCCTTGCACTTGAGAATACGGCCAGGCTGCCCACCGCCTGAATCATTGCCCGCCCGCGGCGTCGCCTCGCCGAACGGAATACCTTCGCCTGCCTGCGAATATTCCTTGAGCGGGCCGGCCTTCAGCCGCTGCTGGTCGCGCAGCTTGACGCGGCACAGGTTGAGCACGCCGTCCTGCATCGGCGCCAGAACGCGCTGACCTCGGCCGGAGCGCTCACGCTGATAGAGCGCGGTGACGATGCCGAGCGCGAGATGCAGGCCCGTGCCCGAATCGCCGATCTGTGCGCCGGTGACGAGCGGCGGCCCATCGAGGAAGCCCGTCGTCGAGGCCGATCCGCCGGCGCACTGTGCGACGTTCTCGTAGACCTTGCAGTCTTCGTACTTGCCCGGGCCGAAGCCTTTCACCGACGCCATGATCATTCGCGGGTTGATTTCCTGTATGCGTTCCCACGTGAAGCCCATGCGGTCGAGCGCTCCGGGCGCGAAATTCTCGACCAGGACGTCGCAGGTCTTGATCAGGCGCTCGAGGATTTCCTTGCCCTTCTTGTTCTTCGTGTCGATGGTGATCGAGCGCTTGTTGTGGTTGAGCATCGTGAAATAGAGGCTGTCAGCACCTGGAACGTCGACGAGCTGCTTGCGCGTGGCATCGCCTTCGCCGGGCCGCTCGACCTTGATGACGTCCGCGCCGAACCAGGCGAGGAGCTGGGTGCACGTCGGCCCAGACTGGACGTGTGTGAAATCGAGAATCTTGACGCCTTCAAGTGCCTTCACGGTCGTATCTCCTGGCAATCGTCTCAGAACCAATGGCTACCGTTTCGGCGGTGGTTCTCGTTGACCTGCTTGATCCCAAAGTCTGTCTCGTTGGCCGCCCGATGCACCCGTCATGACGTGGTGCGACGTTCGGCCGGCCATCACCCTCGGCACCGGATGAGACCGCGCCGGTACGGTGCGCCTCGTTGCCACGTGGTGCCGCCGGGGGCGGTGCGCCTCGTTTCCGGCTTAGGTTCCTTGCGCGCGGGTGGCCTCGGTATCGAGAGCCCGCCCGCCGCGATCGCGCATCGAGGTGCGGCCGTCTTCGACGGCAGCCACTCACTTGTACATGGTCTGGTTCTTCGTTCCCGGCGCGTACTCGCGCGGATCGATCCAGACATTGACGACGGCGCACTTGCCGGTCGCGGCAATGGCCTCGCGGGCGCGTTGAAGTGCCGGCTGGATGTCCTTCGCCTCGCGCACCTCCTCGCCGTAGCCGCCGATCATCTTGCCGAACAGCGAAAACTCGACGTCGCCCAGCTTGTTGCCGATGTCGCCGCGGTTCTCGCCATACTTGGCAATCTGGCCGTAGCGGATCTGGTTCATCGCCGAGTTGTTGCCGATGACCGCGAGATAGGGAGCGCCGAAGCGCTGTGCCGTTTCCATGTCGAAAGCCGTCATGCCGAACGACCCGTCGCCATAGAGGCACATGACCTCCTTGTTCGGATGCGCGAGCTTGGCGGCGAGCGCGAAGCCCGTGCCGACACCGAGGGAACCCAACGCGCCGGGGTCCATCCACTGGCCGGGACCGCGCGGCCGGACGGCCTGTGCCGAAATGGTGACGACGTCGCCGCCATCGCCGATGTAGATCGTGTCGTCGCCGAGAAACTCGTTGATCTCGTAGGCGAGGCGGTAGGGATGGATGGGCGACTGGTCCGACTTGAAGAGCGGCATCAACCGGTCGAGCGCAATCGCCTCGGTCTGGCGCAGCTTCTTCATCCACTGCTGGCGCTCCTGGCGCGCGCCCTGGTCCGGCCCGGCCGAGATCGCGGCGGTAACAGCCGAGAGAATTGCGCCCGGATGACCGGCAAGGCCAAGCGAGATGTCGCGGTTCTTGCCGACCGTCCGGTAATCCATGTCGATCTGCACGAGCGTCGCCGCATCAGAAATGCGCTTGCCGTAGCCCATGCGGAAATCGAACGGTGTGCCGATGATGAGCAGCACATCGGCTTCCTTGAAGGCAAGCGAGCGCGTGCGGTCGAAGTGGTGCGGATCGTCGGGGTGGAGCATGCCGCGGCTGGCGCCGTTGAGGTAGGCCGGAATATCGAGGGCGCGAACGAAGTCGATCGCCTCCTTGTGGCTGCCGGACATCCAGACCTGCTGGCCGAAGAGGACTGCCGGGCGCTTCGACGCGTTGAGGATGGCGGCCAGCTTTTCAATGTCGGCCGGATCGCCGATCGAGCGGCCCGATGCGCGATAGTGGCCAGCCTTCGGAATGCGCGCCTTGTCGATGTGGATCTCGGCGTCGAGCACGTCACGCGGGATTTCGAGGTACGAAGGACCATAAGCGCCGGCAAAGCATTCACGTGCCGCCATCGAGATCATGTCGGCGACGCGATCCGTCGAGAACACACCCGATGCGAACTTGGTGATCGGGCCCATCATGTCGACGTGGGGCAGGTCCTGCAGCGAACCCATCTTGTGCTGGGTGAGCGAGGATTGACCGCCGATGTGAATGATCGGGCTTTCCGAACGGAATGCCGTCGCGACGCCGGTGACGGCGTTGGTGCAACCGGGGCCGGCCGTCGTCACGACGCAGCCGAGCTTGCCCGTCTGGCGCGAATAGCCATCGGCGGCATGGGCGGCAACCTGTTCGTGGCGGACGTCGACGACGCGGATGCCCTCGTCGATGCAGCCGTCATAGATGTCGATGATGTGACCGCCGCACAGCGTGAAGATGGTGTCGACGCCCTCGTTTTTGAGGGCCTTGGCGACGAGGCGACCACCCGAGACGATATTGGGATCCGAACTCTTGCGCTGCAGTGTGTCTTCGGCGGTATTGCTGACCACCTTCGCTCCGATTGCCGCCATGGGACTGGCCTCCTCCTGGATATGTGATGTCGCCGTTTCGCGCGGATATGTTGCTTGACCGGCGTCTTTCACCGGGTGGCCGCACGTGTTTGAATTCAAGGAATCTCTACAAACTCCTTGACGTGGTCGCGAAGTTTCAAAGTGTGCTGACGGACAAGCTGTTCGGCGAGATCCGCATCGCCCTTCTCGATCGCAGCGACGATCTTCTTGTGATCGGCGATCGACTGACGGGCACGATCCTTCTCGATGATCGTGCGATTGCGTATGGCGCGCACGTGCAGGAACAGCCCGTCGATGATCTCGCCGATAAGTGCGTTGCCTCCGGCGTGGATGATGGCCTGATGAAAGCGGATGTTGGCATCGGAGTATTCTCCGAGTTGGCGGCTGACGTCGTCGTAGGGGTCGGTCAGACGGTGTAGCTCCTTGATGTTGGCGGGGCCGGCGTTCTCGCATGCGAGCCGTGCGGCCATGCTTTCAAGCGCGGCCCAGACCGTGATCATGTCCAGGATCTCGGCCTTCGTCTTGCGAACGATGAAGATGCCGCGCCGGGCGACGACGCGAACGAGACCTTCCTGATCGAGTTGGGCGAGTGCCTCGCGCAGCGGTGTCCGGCTGATGCCGAAGCGCGCCGAAAGATCGCGCTCGTCGAGCCGCAACTCGGCGCTGTCGTCGTAGATGTTCATCGCGGCGATGGCGGATTTCATCGCCTCGTAGGCACGGGCCTTGAGGCTCTGGCTCTCGCCGATGGGATTGATCGTCAGGCTTGTCTTCTGCATCGTCATCCGAGGCCTCCGTCCATGCGTTGCGACGGTTCGACAGAGGCGGTTCCAGAGCATCCGGGGGGCGCCGGCGGGCAGCAGATCACCTGATCTGCGTATCGCCGTTCATGTCTGGTATACCATATGCCAATGTCAGTTTCCAATCAACTTGCGAGTTCGTCAGATTTCGTCTGTCCAACGCCTCGCCTGTTGTCCCTCGGTGCCTTTATCTGCGGCCGCCAGTCAAGCCGCCAGTCAAGTTTGGCAGGCATGTCCGGCAAGTCACGGCCGGCAGTCGAGGGCAGTGCAGGGCGGCTCATGCACCGCCCCGATCATCAATCATCGTTGTCGTTATGTCTCCAGCGTGCTCGTCTTCCCGCGGCTGAGGAACCGCTTCAGGAACGGCGCGATGAACAGCAGGATCGCCAGGCCCATGATGATGCCGGAGAGCGGCCGTGTGAAGAATACGGTCCAATCTCCGAGGTCGGCGATCATCGTCTGGCGGAAGGAATTCTCGGCGAGCGGTCCGAGCACGATGGCGAGGACGAGCGGCGCCAACGGGTAGTCGAGCTTGCGCATGACGTAGCCGACGAAGCCGAACAACAGGATAAGCCACGGGTCGAACATGCGCGTATCTGGTGCATACCCACCGACGAAACAGAGCACGAAGATGAGCGGCGCCAAAATCATGAACGGCATGCGCAGCACCCACACGAACACCGGGATGAGAGCGATGTTGAGAATGACGGTGACGAAGTTTGCCGCATAGAGCGATGCGGTCAGGCCCCAGACGAAATCCGCCTGTTCGATGAACAGAAGCGGGCCGGGTGTCAGGCCCCAGATCACCATGCCGCCGAGCAGGATGGCGGTGGTGGGCGAACCGGGAATGCCGAGAGTCATCATTGGCAGCATTGAACCGGTCGAGGCGGCATTGTTGGCGGCCTCGGGGGCCGCGACGCCGCGAATATCGCCCTTGCCGAATTTTTCGGGGTCGCGCGCGAAGCTCTTCGTGAGACCGTAGGCCATCAAGGCGGCGGGGGTCGCGCCGGCGGCTGGCAGCACGCCGACGAAGTAGCCGAGCAAGGACGAAAACGTCATCGTTCCCCATGCCCGCTTCAGATCACCCAATGCAGACATCAGACGCTTGTAGGTGAAACGGTGGTTCGCGATCTCGACCTTGCCGCGCGAGGTCTCGAGCGTCCAAAGCATCTCGCCGATGCCGTAGATGCCGATGGCCAGAACGATGAACGAGATGCCCTTGTAGAAGCCCTGCAGATCGAAGAACACGAGGCGCGGCCGGCCGGAAATCACGTCGAGGCCAACCGTCGAGAGGACGAGGCCGAGAAGTATCATGAAGATGGTTTTCGGGATGTCGTCGCCGCCAAGTCCCACGAACGTCGCGAACGCGAGAACCATCAGCGCGAACGTTTCCTGCGGTCCGAAGCGCAGCGCGAAGTCGGCGAGGGGCGGGGCAAACAGGGTGAAGAGGATGATCGAGATCGTGCCGCCGACAAAGGATGCAACGGCGGCTGCCACGAGGGCGTAATCCGCCTTCCCCTGCAGGGCCATCGGGCGGCCGTCGAACGTTGTTGCAACGGCCGTTGATGCGCCGGGGATTCCGAGCATGATCGAGGAGATCGCGCCGCCGTACATCGAGCCGTAGTAGATCGCAGCAAGAAAGATGATGGCAGCGGTCGGAGGAACGAAAAACGTAATCGGCAGAAGTATCGCGACACCGTTGACCGAACCGAGCCCCGGCATGGCGCCGATGAAAAGACCCAGCAGGCAGCCGAGCGCCATCATGCCGAGGTTGAAGGGTTGGAAGGCAATGGCAAAGCCGTCCATCAGGTGCGATAGGAGTTCCATGGTCGGTTCTCGATCTCATTGCTTCGCACGGAGGCGAGCGCGTTCATTCTCGGCGAGAAACAATTGGGCACTCAACGCGCCCGGGGGACTTTTCATCAGTACACGAACATCTTGTAGAGCGGGATGAACAGCGGTTCCGTGATGCCCTTCGGCAGAAGGATTTTCATGCCGGACTCGAAGAGGAAGAAGATCCCGGTCGGAATGGCGAACGAGACCCAGATCGTCGTCGGCCATGGGACCTTGCCGAAAACGCCCATGTAGAACATGAGGAACGCGAGCATGGCGACGTAGGCGCCGACGAAGTGCGTTGCCAGCAGCATGGCGAAAATCGAGCCGACCGTGACGGAGACCACTTTGAACGTATAGGTATCCATGAATGGCTCGGTCGAGCGTCCTTGCGGCGTGATCCCGCGCCAGCCGCGCCAGAAGATCCAGACGGCGCAAATCAGCATGCCGAGAGACAACCAGAAGGGAGCGGCACCAGACCCGGGTCCCTTTTTGGGCACCCACCCGATCTGGAGTGGCGGGATCTGGGCCATGTACATGAGGTAGATCGAGAAAGCCCCAAGGATCACGGCAAAGGTCAGTTCGGCGCGACGCATGCATCTCTCCCGTCCGCGCTCGCGGCGCGGCCATAGGCTGGCTGAATTGTCATTGGCTGTGTTCTGCCGGGTTAGCAGGATGCTGTCTGCGCCAAGACATTCGCGACGCTATGCGCGTGCGATGATCGTGCAGGCGTGGTCCCGCTAGTCCGGCTAGTATCCACTTCGAGGTGGGCGGGATCTCGATCGAGATCCCGCCCGCTTCGGTGAAGCGTCGTCACGAGCGGAGCGAAATTATTTGATCTCGCCCATTTCCTTCAAGAGAGCCTCGTGTGCCTTCTTCTCGGCTGCGAAGTATGCCTTCAGCGGCTCACCCGTCAGCGGCGTGCACTGCAGCGCGTTCTTCTTGCAGTAGCCCTGCCATTCCTCGGACTTGAAGACCTTCTCGAAGAGAGCGGTGTAGTAGGCGGCAACCTCAGGCTTCAATCCGCCGGGCGCGACGACCGAGCGCTGCATGCGGTAGACGAGATCCTTGCCAAGCTCCTTGAACGTCGGAACATCTGGGAAGAGCGGCAGTCGCTCCGCGGTGAGAGCTGCGAGCGGTCGCACCTTGCCGGCCTGCTGGAAGCCGATGGCTTCCGACGGGTTGTTGACGGTCGAGTTGACGTGGTTGCCGACGAGGTTGGCGGCGACCGTGCCACCACCCTTGAAGGGCACATACGTCATCTTCAATCCGTAGGCCTTCTCGAGCATGGTGGTAACGAGGCTGTCCTCCTGGCCAGAGCCAGTACCGCCCATCTTCCAGCCTGTGCCCTTCTCCTTCACGACCTTGGCGTAGTCGTCGACCGACTTGATATCGGTTTCGGAGTTGACCCACAGAATGAAAGCATCTTCCGCAAGCCGGATGATCGGCGTGAACTCTTCGATGTTGACGCCGATGCCGGGGTTGCGAAGCGGTGTCGTGTAGTAAGAATTCAGCGTTGCCATGATCATGTGATCATTGCCCGCGTTGTCCTTGAGTGTGCGCAGCGCGTCCGCACCCGAGCCGCCGCCCTTGTTAACCGGGATAAACGGAACTTCGGCGAATTTGTTCTTTTCGATGATCGACTGGATGAAGCGTGCGAGCTTGTCGGCACCGCCACCCTGGCCAGCCATGACGACGAATTCGACTGGCTTGACTGGCTTCCAACCCTCGGCGATTGCCGAAGTCGTGCCGGTCGCAACGATTGCCAACGCTCCGACAGCGCCGAGCCCGAGGGCTCCCCGTCTTTTCAGACCCATCCCGTGTACCTCCGTTTGCGTTTCCAACTTCCTAGTGTCCCAGGCCTTGGTCGCGAGCGGACTTGCGCGCGCGGCGGCCCGGTGATTTTATCTGCGCTCGGTTTGGAGCCGCAGTGTGGCTTGGTTCGATCTCGCCATCTGGTGTACCGTATACCAACCCGGTTGCGGGCGCAATTCGCAAATCCCATGCCTCGGCACAGCATTCACAAACTCGTGCGCGGCGGGATCATGATCGGGATCGGCCTGTTTCTACAACACACATTTTAGGTCTTTGACGGATTATCTGGATCGTATGCGCCATGGCTGGGCCAGGCGGGTTCCGAGTTCCGTTCGTTCGCGCAATTTCGAAAGCGGGCTGGCCACTCATGCGTTTTCTGCGTGGGAGCCCCGCGTCGGGCGGGTTGATCAAAATCAAGACCGCCCCTAGAGATTGTCCAACATTGCGGTTCCGCGCACCGTTAGGTATATGGTATGCCAGAGGGTGTCATCGTGCCACTCTGTAGGGATTGGGCGGGCGAGCGGGTCGGCAAGTCCCGGGTGTCGGCCGGGCGAAAGTCCGCAGTCGGTCCCGTCCGCGGTGCGGGTCAGCGGTTGAGACCTCGGTTCCGTATCCCGGGTCCAGGTTAGCGGCCGGGTATCGCGGTCGACATCGGCGCCGGCTATTGTGCGTGCAGTGGCGTCCGCCGGTCGAGGATCGATGCTCCCAGGGCGAGGTAATCTCCCTGTCGATCGGAGCGGCACGTTCGGGCAGGGGCGGAAACGGCGACACGACGGCGATCAATTCGCACGACAACGATAATTCAAATAAGAGCGCCGCACCGCAGCGGCGCCAAGGCGGAGCGCCAAGGAATGTATCTCCACGAGTTCCAGGCCAAGGAACTCCTAGCGCGGTTTGCCGTACCCGTGCCGAAGGGCCGGATCGCCGATAGCGCCACCGACGCCGAGCGGATCGCGCGGCGTCTCGGTTTCGATCGCTTCGCCGTCAAGGCTCAGGTGCATGCCACCGACCGCGCCAAGGCGGGCGGCATCCGCTTTGCGGCGTCACCGTCGGGCGTCGGCCACACGGTTCACCTGCTGCTCGATACACCATTCACGAAGCCGGGCGGCCCAGCCCACGCCGAGCGTGTGCGCTGGGTTCTGATCGAGGAGGCCGTCGAGGCCCGCCAGATGCTCTACGCCGCGATCTTTCTCGACAGATCGAGTGGCATGTTCACGGCTCTCGCGAGCGCGGCGGGTGGCGAGGCCATACAGCGACGGTTCTCCACCGATCCGGCGCTGCTATCGCGGATGCCGTTGCAGGTGGCGGATGGCAAGGCCACTGGCGATTTTGCGGGCCTGGTCGCTCGCATCGGCCTCAGCGGCCGCGTGGCGGAACGCGCGTCGGATCTCTTTGCGCGCCTCGGCCAGCTCGTGATCGCGCTCGATGCGACGCAGGTCGAAATCAACCCGCTCGCCATCACCTGGGACGATGAGCTGATTGCACTCGACGCGAAGATCACCATCGATGCGCATGCGCTGTTCCGTCATCCCGGGCTCGCGGCATTGAGCGCCGCGGTCGACGTCGAGGAGGGCGACCCGGTGGTGCTGGGCGCCAATCGTCACCACATCAACTATCAGCGCATGGATGGGGATGTCGGCGTCGTCGTCAATGGTGCGGGACTTGCGCTCGCCACACTCGACATGATCGCCGACAGCGGCGGCAAGGCCGCCAACTTCATGGATGTGCGGACGACCGCGTCGAGCCTCGATGTCGCCTATGGTCTGGAACTGATCCTTGCCAACCGTGCCGTCAGGTCCATCCTCGTCAATGTTCACGGTGGCGGCATGCAGCCATGCGATACGATCGCGGAAGGTGTCGGCATCGCAGTGCGCAGAGCGGCAAGTGCGCCGCCGCTGGTGATCCGCATGGCGGGCAACAATTCGGCCTATGCACGCACGGTGCTGGCCAACCACGGTGTCACCTACACCGCGGCAGACAATATGACGGAGGCAGCGCGGCTGGCAGTGCAAGCCGCGTACAGCAATAGCTGAGGGCCGAGACCCCAAGAACGGGTGCAAATACCCGCGCGAAATAACAACGGCTTCGGAGGACGTATTTGGTGATGGACCACAAGACTTTCGGCACGGGTGGCCACGGTGGCAATGGCCACGGCGACGGCGGACCCTTCAATACGGGCGGATCAGGTAATGGCAAGCGTTCGCCGCATCCGGGCGAAGGCCGGCGCAAGGCGCTGGTGTTTCCGAAGGGCCGGCTGCTCAAGGACGAGGAGCGCGCCGCTGTTGCCGCATTGATCGGCGAAGGCCCGCACGATCGCGCATTGCTGATCGAAAACCTGCACAAGATCCAGGACGCCGAGGGGTGTCTGCCGGCGGGACATCTGCACGCGCTCGCCGAGTTGATGCGCATGCCGATGGCGGCGGTCTACGAGGTCGCGACTTTCTACGCCCATTTCGACGTCGTCGCGGACGGTGAGCCGAAGCCGGCACCAGTGACGATCCGCGTTTGCGATTCGCTGTCGTGCATGCTGGCCGGCGCGGAAGCACTCATCGCCGAACTCGGCAAGGCGGAACTCGGGGATGTTCGCATCCTGCGCGCGCCCTGCGTGGGCTCGTGCCACACCGCGCCCGCCGTTCATGTCGGCCATCACCATGTCGATCACGCCACCGTCGAGAAGATTTCCGACCTCGTCGAGCACGGCCACACCCACCCCGACATTCCGGACTACCAGACGTTCGAGGATTACGTTGCGGAAGGGGGATACAGCGTCCTCAAGGACTGCCTGTCGGGCAAGCGCACTGTCGATGACGTCATCACGACACTTTCGGACGGCGGCCTGCGCGGTCTCGGCGGCGCCGGCTTCCCGACGGGCAAGAAGTGGACGTTCGTGCGCGGCTACACAGGGCCGCGCCTGATGGCTGTCAACGGCGACGAAGGCGAGCCCGGCACGTTCAAGGATCGCCATTATCTCGAGACGCGGCCGCACGCCTTCCTCGAAGGCATGCTGATCGGCGCCTGGGCGGTCGAAGCCGAGCAGGTGTTCATCTATATGCGCGACGAATACCAGGCGGTGCTGAAGATCCTGGCCAACGAGATTCCCAAGATCGAGGCCGCGGGGCTCGCCGGGCACACCAAGGTCAACCTTCGTCGCGGCGCCGGCGCCTATATCTGCGGCGA
>JAGRKS010000025.1 GCA_020442185.1 Hyphomicrobiaceae bacterium | reverse complement strand
CAAGTCGCACCACAACGTCGGCGGTTTGCCCGAGCGCATGAACCTGAAACTGATAGAGCCGCTGCGCGAGCTGTTCAAGGACGAGGTGCGCGCGCTCGGCCGCGAGTTGGGTCTGCCGTCGCATTTCATCGGCCGCCATCCGTTCCCGGGGCCAGGGCTTGCCATCCGCATCCCGGGCGCGATCACGGCGGAGAAGCTCGACATTCTGAGGAAGGCCGATGCAATCTACCTTGAGGAGATCCGCGCAGCCGACCTCTACGATCATATCTGGCAGGCGTTCGCGGTGCTGTTGCCGGTGCGAACCGTCGGCGTCATGGGCGACGCGCGCACCTACGATCACGTCTGCGCGCTGCGCGCTGTCACGTCGACCGACGGTATGACCGCCGACAGCTACGAGTTCAGCCATGCCTTCCTGAAGCGCACGGCGACACGTATCATCAACGAGGTGAACGGCATCAATCGTGTCGTCTACGACGTGACCTCGAAACCGCCCGGCACGATCGAGTGGGAATAGGCCGGATGGGATCGACGTGACGGGCCTCTATATTCGCCGGGCGTCAGAAGGTGTCTCGCGCCGCCGTCGTGATACTCGCCGGAGTGTTGGATCGACATGGGCTATTTCATCTCCGGTGCTCTCCTTCTCGCGTTGCTTCTCGGCCTGTTCTGGCTGAAAGATGAACTCCGCTCGCCGCGTCTCGCGCGCATGGCATATTCCGAGTTGACCGCGCGCTTTGCGGTCATTGCCGCGGGATTGATGCTTGTCGGGGCGATCGTTCTTGCCGGTCAAGTCTGGCGCGTTCTGACGGGCGGCTGAAAGGTGTGCGCCCGTGCCCTTGCGGGTCCAATATCCGTCCCCCTCTTGCGCCGCGCCCCACACGGCGCCTCGCGACCTAAACCTTGCGGCGTGAGGCCGTTGGGGGCGGTGCTCACCCGACGACCAATTCTTGCTATGGTGTTCGCCGGGGCGGGGGGTGTGTGCGCGGAGCCAACCATCATGGACGAAAAAATCGAGCGCCGACCGCCAGAGGAGCCGGACTTCACGTCCGCCGAAATCGGCGCTATTGCGCACCTCTATCGCGGCGAAGTCTACCGCTCGACAATCTGGCGAACACGCCTCGATGCGACGACCAACTGGGCGGTGGCGACACTCGGCATCGCGCTATCGGTGACATTCTCAAGCCCTGATGCATCGCCGCTGCCGCTGCTTCTCGTTGGCTTGCTCTGCGTCGTGTTCCTCGTTTTCGAGGCGCGGCGCTATCGCTATTTCAACGTCTGGCGGGCGCGGGCGCGATGGCTCGAAAAGCACTTTTATGCGCCCTTGCTGCGCCATGGCTCGCGCGATCCTGTGCTGACGAACTGGCCCGAGACCTTGGCCGACGACTACGTCGCTCCACGCCACCACATTACGGTTCAACGCGCCATCGGCCGCCGTCTGCGACGCAATTATGTTTGGATCTTCGGTATCCAGGCGATGGCCTACTACGGCAAGATCCTGATTCACCCGACCCCGATTGAAAGCCTCGACCAGCTCTGGAGCCGGGCGGCCGTCGGTCCCGTATCCGGCGAGATCGTCATTTTCTGCGGGTTGTTTTTCAATCTCGGTTGGATCGCGTTTGCCGTTTGGCACTTGCGCGGGGACATGCTGCGCCATCGCGACGGTGACAAGACGAGCGCCATGGGGTGAGTGACCCCGCGGGCAACGGGTCGGGACTGTATCAGCCTTCGCAGACGTCCCAACGCAACGATCGCATCCAAAGAAAAAGCCCCCAGCGGGAGCGGCTGGGGGCAGTGTACCCGGGTCGGGGCAGGGAGCGTGGGGGGGAGGACGGTGGGAGCCCACAGACCCGGGTTGGAAGAACGGGAAACGTCTCAGATGAACTCCTTTCGCTAGGTTTCGCTTCTCGGTGGTGCGGCGCCGCGGGGGTGTCCGGCGCCGCCCGTCCGATGAATTGATCATGCAATGCGCCGCTGCGAACCGCTGTTCCCTCCGGCACAGGAGCGCTGAGTTTGGCGCCTTCGGGCAAAAAATGATCGGAGTTGCCAGGGCGACCGCGCGCTCGAAGCGGGCGCGAGAAAACCCGGCCTGCGGGGCAGGCCGGGTTCAGGCGAAGGCCGGCGGTATCTGGATGGGTGGCCGATCCGGCATGATCTCAATTGATGGATTGGTGATCGATGGCCGAATTGGCGGCCCTATGAAACGCAGTCGTAGTATTTGTACTTCCAGTACGAGCTGCCCGTATACTTCCACTTCTTGTAGTAATAGCCACAGCTCGGCCCGATGTAGACGTAATGGCGCGGGCGGAAGAAGTGATGGTGATGGTGATGCTTGTGGAAGCCGCCGCCGAAGTGCCGCCGGCCAGCCTCGGCTGAGCCGGTCGTCGCCACGATGGCCAATCCTGCGGCCAGTGCTCCAAAAATCATGGTCTTGCTCGTCATGTGATCATCTCCTCTGGGAGTTTTTTGGAATGAAGCCGGGTGACGCTGAGCCACCGGGTTTGCGGCGTTTTGCCGAGGAGAAGATTGCCTGGACGCGCGCTGTGGCGCAGTTCCGACTGAAACAGGCGTGAGGATCGACACCGCGCATATCGCTTGGTGAGAGGACCTATACGAATCGCCCGGAGCGTCGGAACTTGATGTTTTGGCGGTTGTTATCGGCTTCGGGCCGAAACGTGCCCGGACGAGCGTTCATCGGCCGCGAGGACGCTCAGGATCTCGACGGACGAGGCGTCGGCTGGCAATCGCCTGAAATCGGCTGAAACCTTGAGTGCGCGGTCGAGCAGCTTCTGGAACTCGCCACGGTCGACCTCGAAGGTTCCGAACTGCCGCAGATGCTCGGTCACGAACTGCGTATCGAGCAGCGTGAAACCGCCCGCCACGAGCCGCGCGACAAGGTGCACCAGCGCGATTTTCGAAGCGTCGCGCTCGTAGGAAAACATGCTTTCGCCGAAGAATGCGCCGCCGAGTGCGACGCCGTAGAGGCCGCCGACCAGCTTGTTGCCGTTCCACACCTCGACGGTGTGGCAATGGCCGAGTTCGAACAGTTCCCGGTAGAGGCTGCGGATTCGCGCGTTGATCCACGTCGACCGTCGGCCTGGACGCGAGGCGGCGCAGCCGTTGATGGTGCCCTCGTAATCGGTGTCGATCTGAACCCTGAACGGTGTCGTGCGAACGGTGCGCGCGAGGCGGCGCGGCACATGCGCCCGGTCAAGCGGCAGGATCCCGCGGTTCTGCGGTTCGATCCAGTAGAGGGCTGGGTCCTCGGCACTTTCGGCCATCGGAAAGATCCCGCAGCTGTAGGCCTTCAGGAGGACCTGCGGCGTGATCTCGATCATGATGTCGTCGCGCGACGTCATCAGGCATTGGGCTCCAGAGTTTCCGGCCGACATTTTGTCGGGGAGGAGACGGGCGAAATGGTGTCATGAGCCGCGCTTCGTGCTGGCGCGGCTCAGAAAAGAACAGAGTAGTGGCATTTTCGTCAGAGCGGAACTCTGCACCCACCGGGCGAGGCAATTGGTTCTGCCATTGTGGTTATGGCGTCCGCCCCCACCCGCTATGGCTTGCCGAGGAATTTTTCCAGCCAATGGATGTCGTAGAGGCCGTTGGCAATATCCGGTTGCCGGATCAATTCATTGAACAGAGGTATCGTGGTTTCGATGCCGTCGATCACGAACTCGGAGAGCGCCCGCTTCAGGCGCATCAGGCACTCGTTGCGGTTCTTGCCGTGGACGATCAGCTTGCCGATGAGGCTGTCGTAGTAGGGCGGGATCGTATAGCCCTGATAAACGCCTGAATCGACCCGCACCCCAAGCCCGCCCGGCGGATGCCAATAGGTGATCCGGCCGGGAGAGGGGCGGAATGTGCGCGCATTTTCGGCGTTGATCCGGCACTCGATTGCGTGACCAGAAAATACGACGTCGGATTGCTTGTGTGTTAGCTGCGCACCCGATGCGACGCGAAGCTGCTCCAGCACCAGGTCGATGCCCGTGATTGCTTCTGTGACAGGATGCTCCACCTGCAGGCGGGTGTTCATTTCGATGAAGTAGAACTCGCCGTCCTCGTAGAGAAACTCGACGGTCCCGGCGCCGCGATACTTCAGCTTGCGCATCGCATTGGCGACGGTTTCGCCGATGTTGCGGCGCGCCTCGGCGTTGAGTGCGGGCGAGGGTGCTTCTTCCCAGACCTTCTGGTGCCGGCGCTGCAGCGAACAATCGCGCTCGCCGAGGTGGATTGCGTTGCCCTGGCCGTCGCCGAACACCTGGATCTCGATGTGCCGGGGCTTGGTCAGATACTTCTCGATATAGACGCTGTCGTCGCCGAACGCGGATTTGGCTTCCGTGCGCGCGGTGGAGAGCGCGGTTGCCAGATCCTCCGGCCGTTGCGCCACCTTCATGCCGCGGCCACCACCGCCGGCGGCGGCCTTGACGAGCACGGGAAAGCCCATCGCGCGCGCCACCTTCTGCGCCTCGGCCTCGCTGCGGATCGCGCCGTCGGACCCCGGAACGACCGGAATGCCGAGCTTCTTCGCGGTTTCCTTGGCGGCGATCTTGTCGCCCATGATCCGGATGTGCTCGGACGTCGGTCCGATGAACGTGATGTTGTGTTCTTCGAGGATCTCGGCGAACCGCGCATTCTCGGAAAGGAAGCCGTAGCCTGGATGCACCGCGTCAGCGCCGGTAATCTCACAGGCCGCCATCAGGCGTGGAATGTTGAGATAGCTCTCGCTGGCGGGCGGCGGGCCGATGCAAACGCTCTCGTCGGCGAGGCGGACGTGCATGGCGTCGGCGTCAGCAGTCGAATGGACGGCGACCGTCGAGATGCCAAGCTCCTTGCAGGCACGCTGGATGCGCAGTGCGATCTCGCCGCGATTGGCTATCAGAACCTTGTCGAACATTGATTGTGCCGCTCCCATCGGCCGGCCGCGTTGGAGGGCCGCGCCGCCTTCTCGATCGCGCCGCCTACTCGATGATGACCAGCGGTTCGCCGAACTCGACCGGCTGACCGTTTTCGAACAGGATCGCGGCAATCGTTCCCGATTTCGGCGCCGGAATCTGGTTCATCGTTTTCATCGCCTCGATGATCAACAGCGTATCGCCGGTATCGACGCGTTTGCCGATTTCGATGAACGATGGTGCCCCAGGCTCTGGCGCCCGGTAGGCCGTGCCGACCATCGGAGATTTCACGGCACCCGGATGCTTTCCGGGATCGATCTCGTCGCCGGTTGCCTGGGCTGCCGCTGGCGCGCTCGCTGCGACCGCCGTCGATACCGGTGCGGCGGCGGTCGAAGCGACGGCAGTGACCGTCAACTGGCGGGCCACGCGAATACGCAAGCCGCTCTTCTCGATCTCGATCTCGGAGAGGCCGGTTTCGTTCAGCAGCTCAGCCAGCTCGCGGATCATTTCCTTTTCGGGACTACCCTTCTGGTCCGATGATTTCGCGGTCATGCCCGTCTTTTCCTTCTTGCCCGCGCCAGTTGCTCGGCGTTTCGTCATCTGGTCTGGCTCGCTCTGCCGGCGATCAGCTCGGCCATCGCGGCAACGGCCAACTCGTATCCCTTGGCCCCGAGGCCGCAGATCACACCCGTTGCCGCAAGCGACATGTAAGAGTGATGCCGAAACGGCTCGCGCCTGAAAATATTCGACAAATGTACCTCGATCACGGGCAGTTCGGCCGCCTGTAGGGCGTCGAGCAGAGCGACCGAGGAGTGGGTCAGGCCGCCGGCGTTGATGATGATGCCGGCTCCCTTCTCGCGTGCTTCCTGCGCCCAGTCGATGAGCTGGCCCTCGTGGTTCGACTGATGGAACGCGATGCTCAGGCCATGATCCGCTGCCGCTCTTTCCGCTCGTTTGCGTATATCCGCGAGCGTTTCCCGGCCATAGATCTCCGGCTCGCGTTGACCGAGCAGATTGAGATTTGGGCCGTTGAGGACGTAGACAGGTTTGGACATGGGCGCATCGCCGGAAATCAGTGCCTCGCGGCAATCCGGGCGGATTGCTGCAAGCAGGGGACGGGCGCGACCATCGCGCACCGAAAACCAGCCGCCCGTTTATCAGCTTTCACAGTGAGTTGAAAGGGTCCGGCCAACAACACTGTTGAGAGGGCGGAGTTCCCGAACCGTTTGAAATCGCTCACCTAGTCGACATTCGGCAGGCACGGGGCTGGCGCATAGTCCTATGCGGCATGTGCGCCAGGGCGCGAAAGCCGCGCCTCGAGGTCGTTCGTCTCAAGGTTCGCCGCGATGCCGCCTATCGCTCGGCGGCATGCGGCGGGCCAATACGCGGGGTGCTCCCGAAGGGCGCCGGGTGGCGCCCTTCGGGAGCACGAACAGCTTCAGCAACTCGTGCAGCCGGCCTTGCGAACCTCGGCAACATCTTTCTTCAGCTGCTCGAAAAGGTCTTGCGGCGCGCCGGGGATCGAACGATCACCCACGAGAAAGTGCGGCGTGCCGTTGATGCCGAGTGTCTGTGCGAGTTCGCGCACCGTCTTGATTTCGTTCTCGACGGTTTCAGACGTCATGTCCTTCTTGAGCTTGGCGGTGTCGAGGCCGATCTTCTCGGCGATCTTCATGGCGCTGGCCTCGTTGGCCTGCCCCTTGAACTCGATCATGAGGCTGTGGAATTCCCAGTATTTGCCCTGGAGCCGTGCGGCCAGTGCGACGCGGGCGGCTTCCTCAGATCCCTTCGAGAGGATCGGCAACTCGCGGAAGACGAACTTGACCTTCGGATCGGCGTCGATGAGGCGGGCGATTTCCGAGAACCCGCGTTTGCAGTAGCCGCAATTGTAGTCGAAGAATTCGACGATGGTGACGTCGCCCTTCGGGTTGCCGGCAATCGGTGCCGCGGGGTCGCGATAAAGCTTGTCGGCGTTGGCGGCGAGGGCTGCCTTCATGCGCTCGCTCTGCGCCTGCTCCATCTTGGCCTCGAGCGCCTGCTGGATCTCGAGGAACACTTCCGGATTGGCAACGAGGTAATCCTTCACGATCCGCTCGATTTCGCTCTTCTGCGAAGGCGAGAAGGTCGAGGCGAGCGGAGCCTTTTCGGCGGCACCGGTTTCCTGCGCTTCGAGATGGGTTGGCCGACCGATGAGCGTGAGAATTGCGGCAACTGCGATGATCGCCGGAGCAGCGATCATTACGCCCTTGCGGGTCGTCAGGGCGGCGAGGAGATCCTCGAAGGGGAGCTTCAGCATTTGGTTTCGACCTTTATGGACGGGAGGGTGTGATTGTGCCGATGACCGATGCATCGCGTCGGATGGCGACCGGACAAGGCGACGTGTCGTCGGTGACTATGCGATGCGGCCTCTTCGCGGCCAATCATGTCTCCGGCTTGTAGTTGATGATGTCGTCACTGCGCAACCACTCGGGAGATCCCTTGCGAAGCTGACGTTGGGCCCGTTTGGCGAATATCTGCGCCTGCTTCAGGTTGCCCTCGAGGAAATAGGCCTGCGCCGTCTCGGCGTCGGCCTGGGGCAACTTGCCTTGCTTGTAGTAGGCGCCGGCGAGAAGCCGGTGACCTGTCGGATTGACGTCGTCGATGAGCGCCTTGCGGAGTAGCGAGACCGATTCCGCAATCGACTTTTCGTCGCCGACACTCTGTAACGCCGTCGCCAGCTCGACCTTCATCAGCGGCGGACTGTTGGCCAGTTGCATCGCGCGGCGTAGCGGTGCGATTGCCTGCGCGGCGCGCCCCGCCCGCATCAACAGATCCGCCTTCGTTTCCCAGAAATAGGGATAGCTGGGTTTGTCGCGGATGAGCGCATCTGTCTCAGCGACGGCCTGCTCGACGGCCTGGTTGCCGCCGAGGAAAAAGCGGGCCAGTGCCCGTGCGTAGCGGGCCGGCAGGCTCGTGTCGCTCTTGGGATAGCGGTTGAACACCGTGCGCGGGTTTTCGAGGTAGCCCGAGAGCTTGGCGCGCATGAGGTCGTGCCGCAGCTGCAACTCGGAAGTGTCCTTGCGCGAATAGTTGGGGCTCTTGCGCACGAGTTCGCGCAGCCGGGCCAGGCGGTCCGAGGCGACCGGATGGCTCCGCGCGAACGTATCCTTGTGGGTGTCGGAAATGTATTCCTGCTGTGCAAACCGCTCGAACGTCTCAAGCATGCCGAGACCCGATTGTCCGGTCGCATTGAGATACTTGAGGCCGGCCTGGTCCGCCGCGGCTTCCTGCGAGCGCCGTTCGGCGAGCAGCGAGCGCATGATGAGTTCGGATCCGCCCTGCATCACCGCCTGGCCGGCACTGCCGATATCGCGGCCCGTATCGCCGCCCGTTGCCGCCGCGCCGCCGATCAGGAGGATGCCGAGAACCTGGGCCAGCAAGATCTTGGTCTGATCGCGGGCGATGCGCGACCTCAGCGCGGCCATGTGGCCGCCGGCGATGTGTCCGGTTTCGTGGGCAATGACGCCGATAACCTGATTTGGCGTTTCGGACTGCAGCAGCGCACCGGTGTGGACGAAGACGTTGCGGCCATCGACGACAAAGGCGTTGAAGGCGTCGTTGCGCACGATCCGCATGGCGATGCGACCGCTGCCGAGACCGGCTGCCCTGAAGATCGGGCTCGCGTAGTCGCTCAATAGCGATTCGATCTCGGCATCGCGGATCAGCGGCAAGCCCTGGGCTGACGCCTCGCTCGTCGGTAGCAGCATGGTGGAGACCGCGGTCGCGGCCGCCGCCAGGATGCTGATGCCTTTGCGAAGAAACAACGTGGGTGTCCTCAAGGCGCTTTCCATCGTCGAGATCGACCTCTTCATCGGCACGAGGGAGCGGCAGTCAAGCTGGAGCCTAGTGGTGCGTCACTGACGTTTGGTCCCCGGTTGCTGCAATGTGGCCTGCCAAGCGTTGGTGACAAAAGAAACACTAGATTCATAGAGTTGCTGGTGGTCCATATGTTTCCGATACTTGGTCGATCGGGTGCTGCAAGGGGAACCAGGTGTCGGAGACGGAACACTAGTGAGCGGTGTCGATACGGTCAACGCAACGGAGATGACATCTCCGTAAGGTGTGCAATGTTCGGCATTTGCATCGCCAACGGAGTGGTGGCTCGCGGCAAAACTCCGCCTTATAAGGCGTCGCAGAGCACGCGCCGGTTGGTCGTGGTCATTTCCCCCCCTAGATTTGGCTACTTTGGGGCGGGATGAAGGCGGCGGGGCCTGCACGGGGCTCTCGTTTGCCCACTGGCGGCCCGATGTCGTGGGGTGCTGGGGCGCCCGGAATTCTGCTGCGAATCAATTGAGTGCGGTAATCTGGCGAGTGCGGCAGTCTGGCCGACGTGCGGCCCGTGAGGTGGGCTCGCGCGACGGCGCGGCGGTCGACCGTTCGGTTGGGGATGATGCCCGGTGGTCGACTGCCAGATGTCCGGGCACTTCTTGGGGCGGCAGACATTACGGTCAATCGCAGCGTCAGAGGTGCGCCTGCCGGCTCGGGCGTGAAGAGAGCCAAGAAGAATTCGGGTGCCAGATGCAAGGCGACGATCACCAGAGCCCGGCGGGCGACGTCGACAGCGTGCGACGGCGTACCGCGTCCCGCCGGAGCAACATCGACAGCTTCATCGTGATGGACGTGATGAGCCGCGCGGCCGATCGCGAGGCGACGGGCTCGAGCGTCATTCACATGGAAGTCGGCCAGCCTGGAACACCTGCGCCCTTTGCCGCGCGGGAAGCGGCCAAGCGCGCCATCGATAGCGGCGCACTCGGCTATACGCTGGCGCTCGGCACGAGCCCGTTGCGCGAGCGGATCGCCCGCCACTACGACGAGACCTACGGTGTCCCGATCGATCCGCAGCGGATCGTCGTCACCACCGGGTCGTCCGCTGGCTTCGTGCTGGCCTTCCTCGCGCTGTTCGACGAGGGCGAAGCGGTGGCACTGCCGCAACCGGGCTATCCCTGCTATCGCCACATCCTGACGTCGCTCGGCCAGCGCTGGGCTGCGATCGAGACGGGGCCCGAGACGCGCTGGATGCCGACGGTCGATCGTATCCGAGCGCTCGCCGACGCCGACCCCGGCCTCGCTGGCGTGCTGATCGCGAGCCCTGCGAACCCGACGGGCACGATGCTGGAGCCTGAGCGTCTCGCCGAGATCGCGCGGTTCTGCGAACGGCGCGGCCTCTGGTTCATATCCGACGAGATCTATCACGGCCTGACCTATACGGCGAAAGCGGCGACGGCGCTCGCCGCCTCCGATGAAGCGATTGTCATCAACAGCTTCTCGAAATATTTCTCGATGACCGGGTGGCGCGTCGGCTGGATGATCGTCCCCGAGCGGCTCGTGCGCCCGATCGAGCGATTGGCGCAAAACCTCTACATCGCCCCGCCCGCCGTCTCCCAGGCAGCCGCCCTTGCCGCCTTCGACGCTCGCGACGAACTCGAACGCAATGTCGACGTCTATCGCGCCAATCGCGCCCTGCTGCTCGATGGGCTGGCGCGCATCGGCTTCGATCACATCGTACCGGCTGACGGCGCGTTCTATCTCTATGTCGATGTCGGACACATGACCGACGACAGTCTCGCGTTCGCCGGGAGACTGCTCGACGAAGCAGGCGTCGCGGTAACGCCAGGGATCGACTTCGATCCGGTTCGCGGCCGGCAGTTCATCCGCTTCTCCTATGCGCGTTCGACAGCGGACATGGAGGAAGCGCTACGCCGTCTCGCCGCATGGCGGAAGGCCGACGTCTGAACGCGTCGCGATCGACAGCGAACGACAATGTCAAGGAAGCGGGCGAGGCTGCCCTTCGTCGTCGATCGCGACGAACGTGAAGACGCCCTCGGTGACCTTGACACGCTGGCCGATCCTGTTGCGAAGCGCCCAGGCTTCGAGTTCAATGGTCATCGAGGTCCGTCCGGTGCGCGCGATCTTTGCGTAGACGCACAGCACGTCTCCGACATGCACGGGCCGGATGAACTTCATGGCTTCGATGGCGATGGTGGCGACGCGGCCCTGCGCGCGCTGGCCTGCGGTTATGCCGGCGGCGATATCCATTTGCGACAGCACCCAGCCCCCGAAGATGTCGCCGTTCGCATTGGAATCGGCCGGCATCGCCAGCGTCCGCGTCGCCAGTTCGCCCGATGGAGCATCATCCGCGTGGTTCATGACGTCAACCGCTGTTCCACGGACCGTGCTCAGACATTTCGCGTCGAGGCATCGACGGAAGCGAGCGCGGTCATGTTGACGATGCGTCGCACGCTCGCTGTCGGTTCCATGATGTGCGCCGGCTGCGACGTGCCGAGCAGTATCGGCCC
Organism: Hyphomicrobiaceae bacterium; assembly: GCA_020442185.1. Lineage (GTDB taxonomy): Bacteria > Pseudomonadota > Alphaproteobacteria > Rhizobiales > Hyphomicrobiaceae > JAEUMD01. The sequence continues at coordinate 1,685 of JAGRKS010000025.1, read as the reverse complement.
GACTGTGATGTTGTTCGACGATGTCACCTTCAACAGGTTGTAGGCGATGTTGGCTGCGTCGACCGATGGCATCACGAGCAGGTTGGCGTCGCGGTCGAGACGCGAGCCGGGGAAGATCTGCTCGAGGGATGCGTGGAGCAGTGCCGCGTCGCCGCGCATCTCGCCGTCAGCTGCGAGATCGGGTGCGCGCGCCGCAAGTATCGCTGCCGCTTGCCGCATCTTGATGGCTTCAGGCGCATCCGAGCTGCCGAAGCTCGAATGCGAGAGCAGCGCCACGCTCGGCGTCAGTCCGAAGCGCTTCACTTCTTCCGCCGCGAGCAGCGTCATCTCGGCGATTTGTTCGGCCGTGGGGTCGCGATTGACGTAGGTGTCGCAAATGAACAGCTGGCGGTCCGTCAGCATCAACATGTTCATGGCCGCGAGTGTGGTGACGCCTTCACGCGTGTCGATCACTTCGCGGATGTAGCGCAGGTGCTCCTCGAATGTGCCGCGCAGCCCGCACAGCATCGCATCCACATAGCCGCGCCTCAGATACATCGCGGCGATCAGTGTCGGTCGCGCGCGCATCTTCTCGCGCGCCATCGCAAGCGTCACGCCCGAGCGCCGCATCCGCTCGAAGTATTCGTTTTCGACGTCTTTCTGCTGGTGGCTCGACTGGCCGTGAATGATCTCGAACGTATCGCCGGCCTTGAGACGCAGCCCGAGCGTCTTGATGCGATGATTGATGACGTGATCGCGGCCGACCAGCACCGGAAAGGCGAGCTTCTCGTCGACGAGGATCTGCGCGGCGCGCAGTACGCGTTCGTCCTCGCCTTCGGCGAACACGACGCGCTTCATCTGGCGTTTTGCGGCATCGAGAACCGGCTTCATCGCCGGGCCGGAGCGATAGACGAAGCGGGCGAGGCGCTGACGATAGGCTTCGAGATCCTCGATGGGCCGCGTCGCGACCCCACTTTCCATGGCCGCTCTTGCGACCGCTGGCGCGATGCGCTCGATCAGGCGCGGATCGAATGGTGTCGGGATCAGGTATTCGGGCCCGAACGACTTCTGCTCCGCGCCATAGGCAGATGCCACCACGTCGGAGGCTTCCGCCCGCGCCAGCCCGGCGATAGCATCGACCGCCGCAACCTTCATTTCTTCCGTTATTCCTGTCGCCCCGACATCGAGCGCGCCACGGAAGATGAATGGGAAGCACAAGACGTTGTTGACCTGGTTCGGATAGTCCGAACGGCCGGTGCAGATGAGGGCGTCGGGGCGCACTTCGCGCGCGAGTTCGGGACGGATCTCGGGTTCGGGATTGGCGAGTGCCATGATGATGGGACGATCCGCCATCCGCGCCAGCATGTCGGGCTTCAAGAGCCCGCCAGCGGACAGGCCGAGAAAGATATCGGCGCCGTCGAGAATCTCCACCAGTGTGCGCTTGCTCGTGTCCTGGGCGAAGCGGTCCTTGTATTCGTCCATCAGCTCGGTGCGTCCCTTGTAGACGACGCCCTTGATGTCGGAGATCGTGATGTTCTCGCGGCGCAGCCCGAGCGCGACCAGAAGATCGAGACAGGCGAGTGCCGCGGCCCCCGCGCCGCTGCCCGCGAGGCGGACTTCGGAAATATCCTTGCCGACGAGCGACAGCGCGTTCGTGACTGCGGCTGCGACGATGATGGCGGTTCCGTGCTGATCGTCGTGGAACA